>DATEIS010000198.1:0-47695 GCA_035278765.1 Pyrinomonadaceae bacterium
ATGCGATTATTCCTAACGATTTTGACACCAACGGTTGGACCAGGTCGCTACCGCTCCCTGTACTGACCCGATCCAAGTACGATTCCTGTCTTATGCCGCCGCGACGATCGAGCTTCGCATTGCATACTCGATTAACTCTGCGTTGCTTCTGATGTGGAGGTGTTCCATCATCGTGTACTTGTGAAAAGCAACCGTGCGGGGTGAGACATTCAGCACAAAGGCGACCTCTTTCATTGAACGTCCCTCGGCTAAAAGTTGTAAGACTTCTTTCTGGCGGAGTGTCAGCGGAGTGGTATTCTTTCTCAGCTTGAAGTTCTGCACGAATGAACCGTCCATTCCTTTAGTCATCAGCGGCGTTATGTAAAATCCACCGCGCACCACTTCGCGAATTGCGTTTTGCAGTTCCGCGGCCGCGGAATTCTTAAGCAGGTAGGCAGATGCTCCTAACCGGAAGGCTTCGCCGGCCATGTCAGGATCGTGGTTCATTGTCAGGTAAACGAGTTTCACCAGGGGCATTGTCTGTTTAAGCCGTTCCCCTGCATTGAGGCCATTCATCGTCGGCATGCCAATGTCGAGCACGATGACATTGGGATTAAGCCGAAGCGCACCCTCCATGAGCGCACGCCCATCCGCGAACATCCCAACAACCTCAAACTCAGGCTCAAGCAGGTTCTTCAGCGCATCCAGGATCATCGTGTGGTCATCTGCGAGTACAACACGGGGGCGTTTCATAATTCCCTCCCTTTACTTCCAACGAAGTGGTTCGTTTATGTTCTTGGGCAAATGGGGGTTTGTCGGGTGTCGGTCTCTAACTTCAACGGAACTGAAATTTCGATACGAGTGCCGCGCAAAGGTCTCGAGTAAACATTCATCTGACCGCCGAGTACGTGTAATCGCTCTTTCATGCTGATGAAGCCAAGCCCTTTCTCCATCAAGGCTGTCTTCGCATTGAACCCGCAACCATTGTCCGAGACCACGAGACGAACAGCATTTCGAGTTCTGGTCAACACTACTTGCGCGGAATCTGCGCCACTATGCTTTACACAGTTGCGCAAACCTTCTTGCGCGATGCGAAACACACACAGAGTTACATCACGATTGAGTGCGGCGGGGAATCCGGTCTGATGAAAATTCACTTTAAGCTTTCCGCTTCCAGTCAACTCTGTGCAGAGACTTTTGACGGCCACCGCCAGTCCGACGTGATCCAGCTTCGAAGGGTGAAGTTTGTACGAGAGCCGGTGTATTTCAGCCGCTATTTCCTGCGCCTGCGCCTGGAGACGTTTGACGCTCTCGCGGAGACCAATCGGTGTTTGGATTTTTTGCACGAGCTGCTCCAATTCGAGCGAAAGGATCGCAAGTCTCTGATTGAAGTCGTCATGTAATTCACGCGCAACTCTTCGCCGTTCTTCCTCCTGAGCTGCGATCAAGCGACCACCCAGGTCTTTCAAAGCTTCTTCCGCACGTTTTCTTTCGGAGACGTCAATCATGAATCCATGCAGTTTTATATTTCCTTTGCTGTCGGGACCGAGGCTGATCAGATTCTGTATCCAAACTAAACTGCCATCAGCCGCCCACATGCGAAAGGTGAGATCGAAATGCTCGGTAATCCGCGTTTGCTTCTCATAAGCCCCCAGCACCCAGGGCAAATCGTCCACATGGATATGCGAAGCGAGGAAATTCGGTTCATACCACTCCGATACCGGATAGCCCAACATTTCCACCGCGTGTTCGCTGACATAACTGAGTCGTTGCCCTTGAACTTCACCTTCCCAGGCAAAGATTTTTGTCCCGAGCAGTTCAAGCAAACGCTCCTTACTGTCCCTGAAGTCTTCTCGAACAAACGGCAACTCCTCATGAGTTATCAAAACTCTGAACGTCAGTCCGGGCAGATTCAGGCGTGCTGCATGGATAAGAAAGGGCCGCGACTCGATCGACGCATGGCAGAAATACTTGCGATGGAATTCCTTTTCACTTCCAGTCAGTATGTGCTGAAGATCATGAGCCAGAGTAATGTTTGCCTCTTCGTCCAACTCTGATTCCGCGTATCTTCTAAAGCTTTCAAAGTAAGAAGGTGCAGCATCCAGCAAGTTCCACGCTTTGCTCGCATAAATAATCGCCCCGGACTCGTCAAGAACAGCGACGTTGGAAACGCACGCATCGATGATCGCCCTCAAAACATTGTCAGGCGAATCGGTGACGGCTTGAATCGCAGGATGGACCATTTCTTTAACCGGACTCAAAAACATTTTCTTAGCCAGGCTCGCTTCATGGTTTGGACAGGTGCGAAGTCACATTCGCTTTCGAATCGATACTGCGAATGCCCAACACGGTTATCGCACCCCTGAGAACAGCAAAGTCATTCGACTCGAGATAATTTTTCAGATCCCTTTCCGTCTCCCATTCACTCACTAAGAGGGTAGAGTTCTCGTCTGACGCATCGAGATAAAAATCAAACGTGCGACAGCCCTTGGCGCTCTTGATTGGAACAAGTAAACGGCCGACAGTTTGAAAGAACTCAGTCCGTTTCTCCGGTTGCACAATAATCCTGGTGGTATTCACAATCATTTCGGACCGCAAACAGACACAACTAGATAACGGGCCGCACCCCGCCCATCCATCACGAATTTTTTAGGCTTTACGAGAGGGGCGAATTATTAACCTTTCGTGTCCTTTGCGTTGCAAAAGCTGTGCACAAAGCACGAGTGAGTTATCTGAGTCCTTTTAGATCTTTTGTTTTGAATAACTTAGGTACACGACCGTACATAGATAACCTTTCGCTGATCAATTGCAAGTCGTTGTATTTCGCGGGAACTGTGATAATGCGCGGAGGGGAGGAACTTCATTAGTTGAAATCACGGCATCACGTGGTCCTATGGCTATTGCTTGCGACCATGCTGGCATGGCGCCGCTGTATTCCGAGCTTAAGCATTCGGGTGCGAAGAGTGCTCGGATTCAGACCCAGAATTCTTGCCGCTCCATACCTTCCCTCGATTCGCCATCCGGTATTCTCGAGAGTGCGGATGATGTAATCGCGTTCGACTTCTTCCAGAGTTTGCGGTGAAGTTGAATCGCTGGCTACCGATTCAAAATTGTCTATCACCTGAAGAACACTGCCCTGGCTATGTATCACTGCCCGCTCGATCACATTTGCCAACTCCCGAATGTTTCCCGGCCACGAATGGTCCTGCAAATTCTGAAGGGTCCGTGGCGAAACCGATGAGACCGTTTTGCCGAACTTCCTGGCATAGGTGTTGACAAAATGTTCGACGAGGGGCGGAATGTCTTCCCTTCGCTGTCGCAGTGGAGGCATTGTTATCGGATAGACGTTCAATCGATACCAGAGATCCTCTCGGAACGTTCCCTGCTCCACTTCCAGCTTCAAATTACGATTAGTAGCCGCGATGATTCGTACATCAACTTTGATCGTCTTACTTCCGCCCAGCCTCTCAAACTCGTTTTCCTGTATTACCCGCAACAACTTCACTTGTAATTCCGGAGGCAGCTCTCCTATCTCATCCAGAAAAAGCGTGCCACCATTTGCCAGTTCGAAGCGACCCTGCTTCCTTCCGACAGCGCCAGTAAACGCCCCTTTCTCGTGTCCAAACAGTTCACTTTCAATTAAGGTAGGAGACAAGGCGCCACAGTTTACCTTTATTAAAGGTCTGTCTTTACGAGAGCTCGTTCCATGAATCGCGCGGGCCGCCAGTTCTTTTCCGGTTCCCGTCTCCCCCGTAATCAGAACAGTCGAATCAGTCGGCGCGACCTGAGCGATCTTGAAAAGCACGTACTTGATCGCATCGCTATGACCTACGATTTCCCCAAACTTATCATCCAGTTGCAGCTCTTGTTGGAGCGAAATATTCTCCGCTTCTAACTGGTTCTTTAACTGGTGCAGTTCTTCGTGCGCCGTCTGTAGCGCGACTTCTGACTCTTTACGCTCGGTGATGTCGATAGCAGAACCGATGTAACCGAGAAATGTTCCGTCAGAAGAAAAGCGTGGAATGCCCGAGTCATATATCCAACGATACTCCCCATCGTAACGGCGCACCCGGTATTCCATTTCAAAAGGTTGTTGTTCCTCAAATCTGCTCGTATAAATGTCAAAACAACCTTCGTAATCCTCGGGGTGTATGCCCTGCATCCAACCCTCGCCCAATTCTTCCTCGTTAGTTCGTCCCGTGAATTCAAGCCACCGTTTGTTAACGTAAGTACAGCGCCTGTCTGAATCGACGATCCAGATACTGACGGGCGCTGTATCGGCCATGCTGCGGAAACGTTCTTCACTTTCCCGCAAAGCCCGTTGCGTAGCGACGCGCTCAGTAATGTCGCTCGAAGCCACCAGCAAGCAT
The DNA here is from genome assembly GCA_035278765.1 of Pyrinomonadaceae bacterium. Lineage (GTDB taxonomy): Bacteria > Acidobacteriota > Blastocatellia > Pyrinomonadales > Pyrinomonadaceae > PSRF01. Next base: position 4,350 of record DATEIS010000198.1, read on the forward strand.
TCCTCGCCGCCAAGCTCCAATTTTTCCGCGGAGGAAAGAAGGACTCTAAACGAACCGTCCTTCGCACGAATTTTGGTCTCGTAGTTAACCAGAGATCCTTGTGTATTCAGTTGTCGAATAAATTCAGCGCGGGCCTCCGGTGTTTCCCAGATCCGCAGCTCCAGAGACGTATGACCAATGACTTCTTCGCGCGTGTAACCACTCATCGCGAGAAAGCTTTCATTCACGTCGATGTAAAGGCCCGTCGCAACGGTCGTCAGCGACATTGGTTGCGGGTTAGCCCGGAACGCCTTGGCAAATCGTTCTTCGCTGGCCTCCAAAATCGTGCGATTGTTCTCGATAGTCTGTTGACGTGCGCTTTTGGCGAGTTCCTGTTCGGTCACATCCACCGTAACGCCATGACAGCCGAGGATCTTTCCAGCCTCGTCGAGAACAGCCGTCGCCTGTGCTTTCACCCAAACAGCACGTTTGTCCTTCGCGATCCAGCGAAAATGAAGAATGCCTTGTTTCGATTGGGAAAGTATCTCCTGGAGCTCGCCCTCCACTCTTTCTCTATCTGCTTCGTGCAAGATCCGGAGACAGAAGTCAGGAGTCGATAACCACTCTTCCCTCGTGTAACCCAGCATCTTCTCAGGCTGCGGGCTAACGAAAGTTGTCGTGTGCCGATGCGAGACGGGATCGATCTGCGTTTCCCAGACGATGCCGGGTACGTTGGTAATCAGATCGTTAAGACGTTTGGTTTCGGCCTCGGCAAGACGTATGAGGCGCTTGCACTCCAGCTCAGCCTTTCGTTTTTTCGCCTGTGTGATTAATAAGCTCAGAATGAGGAGCGCTACCAGAACGATGGCCGCGAAAAGGAAGACTACTTGTCCCTGGGTCAATGCCCAGAGCACCCTTGGGGAGATAAAGAGTACCATCACTACACTCTCGACGTTTTTTCTACATTCCTCTCTCTACGTCTTGAGTGCTTGGGGGAGAACACCTCGTCGGGGAGAGGGTATTAGTCTACCTATTTTTGGCATCGTACGAAATCATTTTGTCGAATTACTTTTTACTGTCGTTCAGAAATCGGCTCCATCAAACCGACTTCACCGGCCGCAGGCTCCCAGCATCAAGCTCGTGCTCGATACCTCCCCATGTGAAGCCTGCGGCCAGCGTGTCGGGAAGTCACCCCCGCTTCGGAATCGCCCCACTGTTCCGCTAGCGCCGGCGACCACCGCCTCGAAAACCTCCTCCACCTCTGAAACCGCCGCCTCCGCCTCCGCGATAGCCACCAACGCTGCCGCTACTCCGGCTACGACTGTAGGAACCATAGTCACGGCTGCGTTGCGAACCACTACTCCGTGCCGCTCGATCACGATCGAGCGTGCCTGCTGTATTCCGATCCATTTGTGCCGGCCTGCCGGCTGATTGACCAGTTCGTTCACCTCTCGCTCGCTCCGACTGCCTAGCGCGATCATTCATCATGCCTTCTCTGACTGAATCACGCTGCTCGGGTCTCTGCGCAGAGTTCCAACTACCGTTTTCCCACTTGGACCAGTTACCACTCTGATCGCGACGATAAACATTTCCATCTCGACCCGCATAAACGTTCTCACCTCTCGCTCCGACAAACCCACCACCATCTGGCCCGCGACGAGAGATCATGCCTCCCTGATCTCCACGCGTAACACGGGTCGTATTGCCTGCACTGTTGGTAAATCGTTTTGTGTTTACCCAATCGTCGCCCCGTTGCACGTGTGTCGATCCCCAACTGCCGTAAACATTGGAGCCCTGTCGCGTGGCCGCATAGGTTCCCGTGCGCGGGTTATACGCCTGCGCTGCTCCACGTGCGCCGTATGGTCCATATGCAAAGGCGCCGCGAGCATAGGTTCCGGTGCTCGGGTTGTAGCGAGCGCCGAAACCGGCGCCGCCGTATGGTCCATAGATTCTTCCGGCAGTGCCATAAACGCCCGTGTACGGGTTATACCAGGCGCCATAACCATAGGTGCGCCAGTATGGGTAATAAATTGGGTAATAACCGCCGTACCAGTAGTATGGTGGGTAGTACCAGCCGGTGCCCCAGACGGTGCATCCCCAGCCGACCATCAGACCCGTGTAGCCGGCGTAGGCGGCATAGGTCACCCAGTCGTCATCGTCGTCTTCATCTTTCTCGACAGTGACGTAGGTGACGCTATGCGCCGGAGAGCTCGGGGGAATTTTATAGATGTCTTCGGGAACCGATGTTGCTATGGTCCATGGGCCTTTCGGACTGTTGGCCATAAACCACACACCCTGATAGCACATGTAATACGTGTCGCCGACTTTGATGATCTCCTTATCCGTATTTGCCGCACGTCGTAATTGCGTTCCCTGGATAGCCTCGTATTGCGGTTCGCCCTGGTATGCGACCTCCGGAGCCGTGATCTCCTTTTTATTTACGCGGGCAAATTGCGGGATTTGTGCGAGCAGAACAGCTTCGGCGGCCTGCTCTGTTCCCGGCACTGAAGCCAACACGCGAGAGCGTGGATGTTCCACAGAGATTCTTTTGAAGTCTTCCGGCAAGGTCGGAGTGGCGAACGTCCAGTGACCACCCAGTTCCGGAGCCGAGAACCACCTGCCGGCCACGAGGTAAAACACAGGCCCACTCTTCCCCATCCGAAACAGATCACTTTCGGTGTTGCTGATCCACAGCAGTCCGGTATTCGGAACCGGTACATACTTCGGCTCACCCTGGATAAGGATCAGCTCAGTCGGGTCCGTGGTGACGAAGACTTTTGGTAGTTGTTTAGCGCTTGATCCTGGAAGACTGGCGCGCACGTCTTTCCAATTCTCGTCGTTTGGCAGTTTATTGAAACTGTCCGGCAGTTTGCCTGCGTTGGACCAATATCCTTTTGGGTCAGTCGCTCTCAGCCACACGTTGTCGTAACGCAAGTAATAGAGGCCTGTGGGCGCATGCTCGAAGATGTCCCAGTTAGTATTAACGGCAAACTTGAGTTCATTGTCCTTGATCGGACTCCAGATCGGTTCGCCATCGAAACTCACGAGTATGGACGGCGTTTGCGTAAGAAATATTCTGGGTGGATCACTCTTCAGGCCGACGACGTTCTTCGGGTTGATTGTGCTTTTATCAACGTAGGCAAGTACACGATCGAGAGCGATGATGCGATCTTCCTCAGGTATGTTTTTTTCGAGCTCTGAAACGATCTCCTGCGTTTGTTCCTTCGAGAGAGTTTGAAAATTTGTCTCAACGATCTTGATCTTCGAAAACTTAACTAGTCGCTGTTCAAGAGAAACTTCTGTATCAGTCTCAAATTTAATCGTTCCGAGGGCGGGCTTCGGCTCACCCTTCGCGACATGGGACAGGGCGGCAAAAGCGACGAGGTGTTTGTTATCTTGCCAGCTTGCGATCTGTGGCTGATACATCACGATTTGCGCTTCGCTGGGGAGGCTGTAACCTCGCGGCCACCCGCGATCAGCAGCGACCTCGGACGAGGGCGCCCGATTCTGTGATGTTTGTTGAAACCAACCCGGAACAATGAACGGGAGGCTTAAAAGAAAGACCAGGATACTGGCTAACGACATAGCAAAGCTCACCTTTCTTTGCGCCATATCGAGCCTCGCTGTTCACTGGAGCGAGTAATCGATGTGTGAGAATTCTATTGATGGCAGGAGTTGCGTGTAACTGTCACTTTTGACAGGCGATAGCTTCACTTCGAAACGTCGATCACTCGTTCGAGAATCAACTTGTAAGGGTCTGATGAGATGCTGACATAACCATAAAATGGTTTGTCGTTGATGATGATCATGAATAGGACCATCGCCAGAAACCCGCCCATGAGAGCGACGAGTATTGCGTGTAGCCTGATATCCGGAATGTTGAAGAAGTAAGCAATGCCGATACTGATCGCTGCGCCCACCCAGATCACCGCCCACATGACATTCGATAGTCCGCCGCCAACAGCATCGACACGCAGCCGGCGGTATTCAACGAAGTTGTTGTAGGCCCGTAGCGTTTCTCCGTGCAGTGTGGATTGAGAAGCATTTGCAGGTTGAAATAAATGCAACTTCTGCTGAAATTCGTCGAGGAGCTTGGTCCCACCATTTATCATTTGACCCTGGCCTCTCTTCTGGGCCGGCCAGGCTTCTTCAATGACGAAGACCGTGTATTCGCGAAGTTTCGCTCGCAGCTCATCTCTTAGTGGTGGCGGATAACCACTGACATCACGAAAGAGCGTACCGATCGCAACGGCTTCCCTGGAAACGAGCTCAGACGAGTTTGAGCTTGTGTTCCAGACGCCGACAGCAATCAGACCGACCGTGATTCCATAAAACACTCCGATCGCCTGCACCGTACCGCTGACAGCATCGTTGGCCCCATCGTCATAATGAAGACGTGGAATTAAATGGCGCCGAGTGAGAACGAGTCCGATCAATGCAGCGCCCTCAATGAAAGCCACCATGATCAGCGCTGCTAGTGGTGGAGAAACTTCATAAAGCCATATAGGCACGAGCCATCCTCAGAATCGATACACGCCGCCAAAGAACGGACCATGCGCCTTTACCAGAAGGAAGTTGTCGTTCTTCTCCACTCTGTAACGCACGGCTCTATAACCGCCGCTAAAGCCGATGTGTGTCGTTGCAAAGACCCGCACCCCACCTTCGACGTGAAACAGACGCTCACCCTGAAAAGCTATCGCACCAAGGTTGTTAAAGATGTTTACGGTTGGAGTCGGGTCGTAATCCAAATCGTAGCCGAGCGTCGCCGCGAACTTAGTAATCTTGCCGCTATCTGATCTTGTTCCGTTATTCGTCGTACCAGTCAGCTTGAGCCGCGTGCTGACAACGCCCATGTCAGCCATTGGTCCAATCCTGATCTTTTCATTACCCCAGCGATACGCGTACATCGCGCGAAAAGTACTCAGTTTCAGATCCGAGGAGGTTTCGAGGTTTGCCACGTAGGTCTGACCGAGGAACGTGAAGCTCCGGCTGAGCGTGTTACTACGATTCCAGGAAGTCTGCGAATACTCACCGAGAAATTTGTGTTTCCCGTTTTCTGTCCGGTGAGTGTATTGCAACTGGAATCCAAGCTCGTTGCGAAGATCGAAGTCGCGGTCAAATGAAATGACCGTGCCGGTATTTCCGTTTGAGGAAAAACTTGCTTCACCCGACGGCACCGACAACATGCCACGAACTTCTATTTCATTTTTTGGACGGGTGTTCTGCGCATCGACATTCACGAAGACAGCAAAAAGAAACACGCTTGCGATCGAGATACGACTGATTAGCTGCATAACGACTCACTTTAAAGTCGCCTGCAACTTCGCAAAACTGTCAGTTTTAACAGGAATAGGATTTACTTCTTCGATGGTTGGGGAAACCGCTTGAACATTTTCTTCACTGCGTTCTTGATCGGCTTTTCAATTGTCTTTGCATCTTTAATCTTGTCGCCGGTTGGACCACTCTCGAGCGTGTCTGTTGCCGTTCCACGCCAGACGCTGTTATTTGTCTTCGTATCAAGAAGGTCAATCACCAACGTGCCCTTTGTCACCAGCCAGCTTTGCGATCCGACCGCGACACCAGTAGCGATGGAATTCAACGACGGCGCCCAACTCGGATTCGAAACGTGAACGTCACTCATGCTGGAACCGAAGGCCACGATTGTCAGTTCAGGATCAGTCTCAACCTTCCTTAGCCCCTTTGCGGCGAGTTGGCTATCAACCGAGGACACGACAATTTGATGGGCGATTGGATTTGAACTCGCCCCCTTGGACCAGGCGTAGGTCTTATACCTGGTAAGGTCCACGCTCGGATCCGCTCCCACATTCACTTTTTGCGCACGTACCGAGGCGGTACCGATAAGGATCAATAGAAGGATGAAAGCCAGTCTTTCGCGCGTGGTCATAAAGCCGCCTCTTTCCTCGTGAAAGTATTTGCTGGCATTTAACGCCAAACTGAAGCAGCGAATACTGTCAATTCTTACAGTATCCGAGGCGTCGCAGCGAGCCCATTATCAAGAGCTCACGAGGGAGATTGTTATGCGTACATTCATTTTTACAGCCATGCTGACGGTGATCATTTCACCTGTATGCCAGGCTCAGGAGCCAACGATTCCGGCACAACCTATTGCCGAGTCAAAACAGTCTGCCGGCGATCCGGAACAAATGCGCTCCTCAATAAAGCAACTCACAACTGAGAACGAGCGTTTACGCGCTAAGGTTACCGAACTGGAGCGTCGTTTAAAGAATCAGTCAATTCGTGACCGTATGACGCAGGAGGAGCAGCGAGCGGAGAACCTCGAAGAACAACTCTTCTCGATCGCAAAAGAGGAGTCGAACCTTCAGTCGCAACTTGAAGACGTCAATGAGCAATTACGTCCGGAGAATATCCAACAGCTTCCGGTTTACGGCTCGTTGCGACCGGAGGAGGTGAGAGAATCAACCCGCCGTAAATTGAGTAACCAGCAAAGTCGAATTCAAACGCAGATTCAGTTGTTGCAGCAAAACCGGGCCAGAATTCAATCCTCGGTTTCGGTCACTGATATGCTAATCCAGAATCTCAGGGCTCAGATGCAGTCGGCCTCTCGTCCGTGACCTTTGTTATTTACCCGTGAAGTAAACCTCAATAGGTCTTTTCGTTGTACGGCTCTTACCTTTCAGTATCAACTGCACGTCGTTAGTATTTTTAACGAATGTTAGTTTTCCAACGCATTCAAGGCCACCGGGAGTCGCGCCCCCTGTAATTTGGAGATCAAAACTTTCTGGCGACTCACGATTCTGAGTCCACGTTCCGCTGATGAAAACGAGTATGTCAGAAACAAGGCGGAGCTCAGCCCTCTGATCATCGAGAAGGTTTACAACTATCGCGGTGATCTTGAACTGTTCCTGACCGAGCTTCAGTGTCCCCACGCCCTTGGCGTGCGTCATCCGATCTTGTTCTTTCTGCGGGGCAACCGTAGCGCTGGAAGTAGCGAATATGGACAACACAAATATGGAAGCGGCGGCTATCATTCGTTTGAATTTCATCGGCCTTCCTTAATTAGAACGATTCACAACTTGTAGAAACTTAGCGCGGTGTGGGTTGGGTAAGTAACTGTCAGTTCTTACAGTCACAATGGCTTTGTCGGAAAGGGCAGGAATTGCACTTGGATCGGGTCAGTACAGGGAGCGGTAGCGACCTGGTCAAACCATGCGAGTCAAAATCATTAGGAGATATCGCATGCTGATCACTGACCAGGTCGCTACCGCTCCCTGTACTGACCCGATCCAAGAATGACGTTAATTTCTGGACCAAACCTCTTCAGCTTTGCCTTGAGGTTGGCCAAGTCGGAAGCGAAGAACCGCATTGATTACAGCGAAGATGAAAGCGGTAGAGATTCCACACAACAACACACCTGAAAACCCCTCGATAACACCAAGCAAACGCCACCTCCGTGGTAACAAGACGTCGCCGTACCCAATCGTCGCAAAGCTGACCATCGAGAAATAAAGCGACGTCTCAAAATCGCCAAACAGACCTTGTAAGTAATAGAAGAGCGCCCAAAGACTTGTCTGGATGACGTGCAAGCACAAGATGCCCGCGAACAGCATCACAATCAACGCAGCGAGCTGTTTGTTGCTGGCGGTTCGCGCGAGATCGTCGCGCCGGTGTAAGAGCCACTTTGCCATCAACAAAATTCCCGCGACGTGGATTATTAAGGAAATTGCAACTATGGCGGCTGCAATCGCTATGACAGTCAACATCGCTCTTCAGGGTTAGTCATGCGCTGACCCACTGCCACCATAATTCCCAGCGTCGAATTCCCTGTACTGTCAATTCTGCCAGTATCAGCCTACTTACCCCCGCCCTAGAATCCGCTGCATTACGTGGGATGTTCAGCATGGTCACGAGACTCTCCCAATGACGGAGGAGTAGCGAATGAAGATTCGATACATCACGGCTACGATTCTTTCCACGTCGCTCATCGCGAGCCTCGGTTGCAAGTCCAAGACGGCCCACAATACTGCTCCACCCCCGCCACCTTCAGTAGTTGTGGCGGCAGTAGATCAGAAGACCGTGCCGATCTACAGCGAATACGTTGGACAAACCAGGGCAGACAACACTGTGGAATTACGAGCGCGGGTCGAAGGCGTTCTACAGAAGGTCTATTTTCGAGAAGGCGCGCCAGTGAAGAAGGGCCAACTTCTGTTTACGATTGACAAGCGTCCTTTTCAAGCAGCACTGCAGTCCGCCAAAGCCCTCGCAGCCAAATCTGTTTCAGACCTGGCCCAGGCCCAACAACGAACTGACGTACTTCAGGCACAGGCCGAGTTGGCAGATGCCCAGGCGGTATTGAACCGGGCCGATCAGGACGTTGCGCGTCTTGCTCCCCTCGCGAAAGAGAAAGCAGTCACGGAACAGGATCTTGACGCGGCTATTGCGGCGCAAAAGTCCGCCCGAGCGTCGGTCGATGCGCGTCGCGCCAACCTCACCAATCTGGAAGCCGCGGTTAAATACACGATCGAGAGAGCGAAAGCCGAAGTATCGGCTGCCAACGCACGCGTGGTCCAGGCCCAGCTCGACCTGAGCTATTGCGATATCTCCTCGCCTATGAACGGAATTATTGGCTTCCTGCAAGTAGACGAAGGAAACCTCGTGGGCCGCGGTGACGCTACTTTACTCGCCACCGTTTCCGCGTCTGATCCACTGCTCGTTAATTTCAACGTCAGCGAGATCGAGTACCTGAAATTGACTGACCCCGAAACCGCCGGACAACGAGCAGGCGCGCTCCGCTTTGATCTGCTTCTTTCAGACGAAAGCATGCATCCATACCAGGGGACATTCCGTGTCCTGGACCGCACCGTCGATCCCACAACAGGAACAATGAAAGTAGAAGCATCCTTCCCTAATCCGGGAAGCTATCTGCGCCCCGGACAGTTTGCCCGGGTACGTGTGGCTGTAGCTGAAAAAGTGAACGCGATACTTGTTCCGCAACGCGCTATTCAGGAGCTTCAAGGCGCCAAGACAGTCATGGTGGTGGACCAGGATAATAAAGTCGTGGTTCGCACTATCAAGCTCGGCGATAAGGTCGACAAAGACGTGGTCGTACTCGACGGACTCAGCGCCGGTGAACGGGTGATCGTTGAAGGGATGCAGAAGGTCAGGCCGGGGGGCCAGGTGAACCCACAGTTAGCGGCTGTATCGACACCGACTGCGGGAGGATGATCACCCATGTCAAATTTCTTCATCGGGCGGCCGATTGTCGCGATTGTTATCTCCATACTGACGCTCCTGATCGGCGTCGTTGTTATTCGCGGGCTCTCAATTGAGCAATACCCATTTTTGGCTCCGCCCAATATTCGCGTCACTGCGACCTATCCGGGAGCTTCCGCCGAAGCCGTCGAACAATCCGTAGCGACTCCGATCGAACAGGAAGTCAATGGTGTCGACCGCATGATCTACATGAAGTCGTCAAACACCAGTGATGGTCGAATGTTGCTGGACGTAAACTTCGAAGTCGGCACCGATCAGGATACCGCCAATGTACTCACGCAGAATCGCGTTTCCACGGCCGAGGCAAGGCTACCGGTTGAAGTCACAGCGCAGGGTGTCACGGTCAAGAAGCAGAGTCCAAGCATCCTCATGGTTATCTCGCTGTATTCGCCAAAGGATGCTTACGACGCCAATTTTCTGATCAACTACTGCGGCATAAACCTGCGCGATCAGATTCTTCGCATCCCGGGCATCGCCCAGGTCGATCTCTTTGGCGGCACAGACTATGGCATGCGCGTGTGGATCAAACCGGATCGACTCGCCAAGTTGGGTCTCACGCCCTCGGATGTTATCTCTGCTATCAAAGAGCAAAACCTGCAAGCGCCGGCAGGCAAGATCGGCGGAGCACCCACGCCCACTGACCAGGAGTTCACTGAGACTTTAAGCACACCGGGCCGCCTCGTTACCCCGGAAGAATTTGAAAACATCATTGTTCGCCAAACGGGCACCGGCGCCGTGGTGAGGATTAAAGATATCGGGCGCGCCGAGCTCGGCTCGCAGGACTACAACTCGTTCGGCCGTCTCAATGGAAAGCCAAGCGGAGCGATGGCTGTTTATCTTCTGCCAGGCGCCAACCAGCTAAAAGCTTCGGAAACGATCTACGAGACGATGGCGCATGCAAAGTCGCTTTTTCCGCCTGACGTGGATTACAAGATCGTCTACGACACCACACCAGCGGTCGAAGCCTCGATTGAGGCGATACTGCATACATTTGTCGAAGCACTGATCCTTGTCACCATCGTGGTCTTCGTCTTCTTGCAGAACATCAGGGCCACGATCATTCCCTTGATCACGATCCCGGTTTCTCTCGTCGGCACTTTCATCTTCTTTCCAATACTCGGTTTCTCCGTAAATACCCTCTCGATGTTTGGACTCGTCCTCGCCATCGGCATCGTGGTTGACGACGCGATAGTGGTGGTTGAGGCGGTCATTCATCACCTCGAGCATGGCTTGCCACCAAAAGAGGCGACGATCAAAGCTATGAGCGAAGTGTCAGGACCGGTTATTGGTATCGCACTAATTCTATCGGCCGTGTTTGTTCCCGTGGCGCTGCTCGGCGGTCTCGTCGGCAGTATGTACAAGCAGTTCGCTTTGACAATCGCGATCTCTGTGTTGCTCTCAGCCTTTAACGCGTTATCGCTGACGCCGGCGCTTTGCGCGCTGATGTTGAGAGCACCCAAGCCGATGAGGGGACCACTCGGTGCTTTCTTCCGCGGCTTCAATCGTGTCTTCGACGTTACTACGAATGGCTACGTTCACGTCTCAAGGCTACTGGTTCGACGTGGAATTTTGACGATTGGTATCGTAGGCATCGTCGTTATGGGCACGATCTTTTTCGCACGAGCCATTCCAACCGGTTTCATCCCCGACGAAGACCAGGGAATCCTTGGTGTCAACGTACAACTACCTCCCGGCGCATCTTTGGCGCGCACGAGTGACGTGCTCAAAAAGGTCGAGGCGATCCTGGGAAAGACCGATGGTATCGAGTCGTTTCAGACGATCGGGGGCTATGGAGTTGTTACCAACACCTACCAATCGAATTACGGTTCTCTCTTTGCTCGCTTGAAACCATGGGAAGAGCGTCATGGTAGTGCTTTGCACGTCAAAGGAATCATGTCTTCGCTACAGAGAGAATTTGCAGCGATTCCCGAGGGCGTGATCTTTGCATTCAACATCCCAACACTGAGCGGATTTGGCGCTGCCTCCGGTTTCAACTTCCTGATCCAGGACCGCACCGGAACACTGACCGTTGACGAACTCGGCGAACAAGTCAGCTCGTTCATGGCCGCCGGCCGGAGACGGCCCGAACTTGGAAATCTGTTTACTTCATTCGATCCCAACTACCCGCAGGTGAAGGTTGATCTTGATCGGGAAAAAGCGCGCACGCTGGGAGTGCCCGTCAACGAAGTTTTCCAGACAATGTCAACCGCAATGGGCGGCGCCTTCGTGAACGACTTCAACCGGTTCGGCCGCTTGTACCGCGTCTACGTCCAGGCCGAATCAATCGATCGGCTGCACGCAAGTGACATCGGAAGAATCTATGCCCGCTCGCGGACCACTAACTCGATGGTTCCGCTTTCGACCCTGGTCAATGTCAACGACACTGCCGGCACCGAACTCACGACGCGTTTTAACCTGTTGCGATCGGTGGAACTCCAGGGTGCCCCCGCGCTCGGCTATACGTCAGGCCAGGCACTGGCGGCACTCGAAGAAACCTTTGCTCAGACCATGCCGCCGGAAATGAGTTTCTCCTACTCGTCACTCTCTTATCAGGAGAAGATTGCGCCGCCGCCGGCGCCGACTTTCATCATGGCAATCCTCTGCGTGTTTTTGTTACTGGCGGCAATGTATGAGAGCTGGCGTTTGCCCTGGGCGGTGCTTTTGGGATCGCCCCTCGTGGCGCTGGGCGCGTTATTCGGTGTATGGGCGTTTGGTTACGACAACAACGTCTACGTGCAGATCGGGTTGGTGATGCTCATCGGTCTCGCGGCAAAGAACGCAATTCTGATCGTCGAGTTTGCGAACGCGAAATACAAAGAGGGCGATTCGCTCGAAGATGCCGCGCTTACGTCTGCTCGATTGCGCTTCCGACCAATTCTGATGACTGCATTCGCCTTTATTCTCGGTGTGATTCCCCTGATGAAAGCCAGTGGCGCGGGCGCCGGAGCACAGAACGTAATGGGGGTCGGTGTGTTTTTCGGCATGCTCGTCGCCACTGGCTTGGGGGTTTTCATCATTCCTGGAAATTTCACCTTCATCGAAGGACTGGGTCGTCGCAAACGCCAAAAAGTAGTTGCTCCAGCGCCGGTTCCGGCTACAGCCGATGCCGGAGGTGACCATTGATGAAGCGATTACTCCCGGCACTGCTGCTTACGTGTGTGACTTGTACCTGCGTAGTCGCGCAGAAATATCAACGACCACAAACTCAGACGCCTTCTACGTTTCGTGGCGACACGAACCCTCAGCCTGATCCGCAAACAGTCGCCAACTTGAAATGGTTCGAGTTATTCAAAGATGAAAAGCTACAACAACTGATTCAAGAGGCCCTTGCCCATAACTACGATCTGCGCGAAGCAGTCGCTCGCATAGATGCGGCCCGGGCCAATGTTGGTATCACACGCTCGGAACAGTTTCCCTCGATCGTTGCCAGCACTGATGTCGTAAACCAACGACAGTCAAGAAGCAGTGCTTTTGATCTGCCGGAACCGATAAAACGAGATCGATCTTTCGGTAGCGCGCTGCTGAACCTGCTCACTTTCGAGATTGATATTTGGGGACGACTGCGGAAACAAACAGCCGCGGCAAGGTTGGATTTGCTGGCGACTGAAGAAGCACGCAAAGCCGTCATAACGACACTGGTCAGCGACGTTGCGACAGCCTATTTCGGTTTACGCGAGCTTGATTTCGAACTCGATATTTCCCGGCGCACGCTCACCTCTCGCGAAGAGTCGTTACGTCTGATTCAACTTCGCCAGCAACGCGGCGTGGCAACTATGTTGGAAGTTCGCCAGGCGGAAGAGTTGGTTTACGACGCGCGCGAAGTAATACCCGCACTCGAACAAGGAATACAGCAAACGGAAAATTTTCTCAGCTTTCTGACCGGCAGAAACCCGTCGGCGATCGAACGCGGAGCCAGTTTGACGGAGCAGCAGATGCCGCCAACGGTCCCGGCCGGATTACCGTCCGATCTGATCGAACGTCGTCCTGACATTCGCGCCGCAGAGAATAGTCTGATGGCTGCGAATGCACGGATTGGAGTGGCGAAGGCTGAATACTTTCCGCGTATCTCACTCACTTCATTTCTCGGTTACGAAAGTGGACAACTAACAAGCCTCTTCAGCGGCAGCAGAAATATCTGGTCCCTCGCAGGGCAAGCCACCCAACCGATCTTCACCGGGGGCCGCATAAAATCGAATGTGCGTTTTACGCAGGCACAACGTGATTTTCTACTCGTCGATTATCAACAGACGATTCAAGCAGCGTTTCGTGAGGTCTCAGATGCTTTGATTGCTTATCAAAAGGTCAGAGAGGTACGCACGCAACGCGGGCTGCTGGTAGAGACTCTGCGCGATCGTTCCCGCCTTTCCTACTTACGTTACACGGGCGGCGTAGCGACATTGCTGGATGCGCTCGACGCCGATCGAGAGCTCTTTGAGGCGGAACGAAGTTTGGCTCTTGCGCGCCGCGATGAACTGCTGAGCGTGGTCCAACTTTACAAGGCGCTTGGCGGTGGTTGGCAGTAATGCCGCAAAGATTTTGTCATGCCAGAAAAAGGCACAACAAGCACAAGTGAATCTGTCCTCAAATCGAGGGCATTCGAGCGAGCGTCTTTAAAGAGTGAATCTTATCGTGTCGTTACGCTCCTTTGTGTCCTCGTCGCGGTTGCCATTTTGGCGATAGTTCGTGGCATCGCGACGCAAAACTACTTACTTCTGATCGGCCAGATCGCCGTTCTGGTCCTCGTCATCGCCCATGAAAGCGTGATGTTACACGCGATCAGATCCGCCCTTCGCGATGATGAGCCGGTGGTACCGGAACTCTGGGTATTCAACGTCCTGATCGAGAGTCAGCTACCCACGGTGGCGCTATTTGTTCTCTTGCTGGCTGAGTGGATGACTCCTTATCAAGTCCTAGTCGCACCCGCGATCGTCCTGTGTTTCTTATTCATCACGCTTTCGATATTGCGATTGCGACCGAGCCTCACACTCATCACCGGCTTTCTATCGACGGTCGGTTATCTTTGCGTTGTCTTGTATGTACATCTTAGATATACGGACTCAACAGCATTTCCCTTCCCTGTCTACCTTACTTACGCTGCATTGATTTTGGCAGCGGGCATTATCGCGGCCACAGTCGCACGACAGGTCCGCGGTTACGTTACTGCCGCCGTGCGAGAAGCGAAGCTCGAGGGCGAACTGCAACAAATCAATCACGATCTTGATCTTGCTCGATCGATCCAGCAGGGATTGCTGCCTGCCACTCCACCTCAATTGGACCACTTTGAGATCGCCGGTTGGAACCAACCCGCCAATCAAACTGGCGGCGATTATTTTGACTGGCAACGCTTACCAAACGGGCAGATCGCCATCAGTGTTGGCGATGCGACCGGTCATGGGATAGGCCCGGCTCTGGTGAGTGCGCTGTGTCGCGCGTATGCGCGCGCGAGCTTCATGGTTGATCACGAATACGATCAGGTTCTCGAACGTCTCAATAGCTTGCTGGCTAACGATCTTGCCGATAATCATTTTGTTACGTTTGCAGTCGTATTTCTCAACCCGGTCGAGTCGGAAGTCAAAGTTCTCTCAGCGGGTCATGGGCCAATCCTCTGCTACCGTCGAGCTACAAATAAATTGGAGGACTTCGAGGCTCAGGGAATTCCACTCGGAATGATCGAGGGGATGACTTATCAAGACTCTCGTCTCAAATGGTTGAAGGCGGGCGACATGATAGTCGTCGTTACCGACGGCTTTTATGAGTGGCAGAACCGCCGCTCAGAAGAGTTTGGACTACAGAGATTGAAGGACACGATTCGCGAGGCTCGAGATTGTTCGGCGAATGAAGTGATTGCCAGACTTTATACGGCTGTTAAGAATTTTTCTGAAGGAACCGAACAGAACGACGATCTCACAGTGGTGGTGATAAAGCGAAAAACCACGGCTGCTCCGAAAAAATCTGAAGCGGCTCGGAATGAACTTGTCGCGTTAACAACATGAGGCGTTGCCCCAAAAGTAGGAATTTGCGCTTGGATCGGGTCAGTACAGGGAGCGGTAGCGACCTGGTCAAACCATGCGAGTCAAAATCGTTAGGAAATATCGCATGCTGATCACTGACCAGGTCGCTACCGCTCCCTGTACTGACCCGATCCAAGAATGGTCCCGACTTTTTAGGCAAAGCGGCGGTCTTTGGAAGGAGAAGTTATGAGTAAAGCGGCTTTGGCATCGAAGGAAACGATTCTCACTATCGTCGGACAGCTAATCGAAATAAGTAAGCTCGATACGCTTTTCAGAGACCTATACATTCACAGAGCAAGAGCGCTGCTGACAACATTCTTCAGCGTGGGAAGCTATCAGCAACTTAAAGAGAATAAGGCTGAGATTCCCTGGGTCGAAAAACAATTGCGCACAAGCGTTGAGCGAAACGATTGGAAACGATGTACCGAGTTGACTGAACGTTTGCGTGAGCTGCGGAAAAGAACGGATGCGGGAGCTCACTTCGCAAAAGTGGCGGAAGCAGTATACGAGCAAGCCGGCGACGTTTCGATTGACCCATTTTCATCGGGCTTGAACATTTTCGTGAGCGCCACCAATGCGAGCATTCTGGGCAGCCGTGCTGAGGCCATTAACATTCTGCACGCGCTTGAACGAAGTGATCCCGAGAAAAGAGAATTCTATGCGAGTCGAGTGTCAGACTTTAATCGACTCAAGATCAGCACCCCTGCAACAGTCACACAGGAGGAACGCGTCGATGCCGGACAACTGCAACAGGTAGCCCTCAGCGCTTTAGATGCAGGAGACCTTTGTAAATTCGATCAGTTACTGGCGAGCTTGGCCAAGGGACCCAAAACCAAACAAAAGAAGCAGGACGAAATTGACTTGAAACCGGCCGAAGTAGCGGAACTCGGCGACGACTTACTCTACACGTTCACTGAGCAAACGCTTTCAACAGCTCATGAACTAGGCCTGGCGCCGGCTCGCACCCAATCGCGGCGTGAGTTCGCTTATCTAATACCACACGGATGGCAGCCATCATTCCGGCAGGATGAAATTCGAAAATGGTCGAAGGAGAAGTTGTCAAAGCTCACCTATCCATCGGACACATCAAACGGCGCGCGAGAAGCAATCGAATTCTTCTTATTGAACCCATTCATTACTTCCGCCGGCACACGCTATCGCGTCTGCCTCGTTAAGGAAGACTTGTTGCTCGAGGATTTTCCCGAGCCCGATTCCAGAGAAGAGATCCCCTCCAGGCTTTTGAGCAAACTTAAATTAACAAGTCGTTGGGGTCTGTCGCGGAACGAGATCGAGAATGCACTGCTTGAACATGGTTTAAAGGTCCTTGAGGAGCTTCAACTGGATCCCGCGCTATTCCGTCTGGTTGTTGTACCGGCTGATCTCTACACCCATCTGGGACCGCAGCGAGACTGGGGCCAAAAAGAAATGTGGACCCACTTTGATGGGTACCGAGTGCTGGAAGGAGGAAAGCTGCAAGCGCTGGCCGGCGGTGACAAACGTTTTGGCGGCACGCATGACATAGTGAGTTTCAGCAATGATTATGCGAGTGGAAAAATATTCACCCGCTTTGCGGTGGTCCAAAGGAAACGGCTGACGGATTGGCAGAAGTGTTAATCATTCTTGGATCGGGTTAGTACAGTGAGCGTAGCATGTAGGAATCGTACTTGGATCGGGTCAGTACAGGGAGCGGTAGCGACCTGGTCCAACGTGGGGGTCAAAATCGTTAGGAATATCGCATGCTATCACCGACCAGGTCGCTACCGCTCCCTGTACTGACCCGATCCAAGTGCGGCAAAAGGGGGCAAGGGTCGGCTCAATCGAATCTATGCCAGGTTCCTTTCTCCGTAGAATTACGGATATCACCGAATTTTCGTTGAATCTATAATGAGCGCCAACGGACTAGTTGTTTTCATTCATCGGTTCCTCCCCCGACTCGTTTTCAATTTCAGTCCACGTAGATGGATTGCGTAGCAGTGCCATTTCAAAAGCTGTAGCACCCATTTATTACTTGCAGCCGGTAAGCGCAACCTAAACTGTCGATCTTTTTGACGGGCCCCTTTAAAGGTTTCTCCCCATGCGCTGGAGGTGTTTGTATCGACCCCACGGCTTCCGAATTGCACTACCTATAACTCTGCTTGTCGTCTTTAACTGTCAAACTTCAGCCCAACCGACAGCAACAATCGAAGGACAAATAGTTGATCAGCACCTCGCTGCGATCCCGGGAGTGAGGCTTACTGCAAGGAATCATGCGATCAGTGTCGAGCGTGTCGCGATATCCGACATCAACGGAAGATATCAATTCTCGGCGTTACCTGTCGGTGATTACACCGTCAGGGTCAGTGCCGCCGGATTCAAGCAGCAGGTAGTCGAGGGACTGAAAATTGAGATTGGCCGGCGAGTAACTCAGGACTTTCAGCTCGAAGCCGGAGACATTTCGGAACAAGTAGCGGTGTTCTCTGCAAACGACGGTATCGAGCGCTCTACCAGTTCCGTCGGTCATGTCATTGACGGACGCATGGTCCAGGAAATTCCTCTCAATGGCCGTTACTTTCTTGATCTCGGATTGCTCGTACCTGGCTCGGTAACACCGCCTCAAGGAGCATTCTCGGCCGCACCCATGAGAGGCCTGGGGTCTCTTGCAGTCAACACGGCAGGAAACCGTGAGGAGACTGTCAACTACCAGATCAACGGTATAACGCTAAACAACCTGACATTCAGCTCCATCAGTTTCCAGCCATCTATCAACACTATTCGGGAGTTCAAGACAGATAATTCAGCCTTCACTGCGGAACACGGTCAGAGTTCAGGGGCGGTGGTCAATATTGCGACTCGCTCCGGCGCCAATACTTTTCATGGTGAGCTATTTGAGTTTCTCCGTAACGACGCTCTCGATGCACGCAACTTCTTCGAATCAACATCTCGAGAACCAGCGCCCTTCAAACGCAATCAGTTTGGTGGAAACATTGGTGGCCCAATTATCAGGGATACACTGTTTTTCTTTGTCTCGTACGAGGGCCTTCGTCAGCGCCAGGGACTGGATATCAATAGTGTGGTGCTTAGCGACGCGCAACGCGCCGCCACGACCGATCCCGTAGTAACAAGATTAATCGGTTTCATTCCTCGGGCCAATTTTGTTGATTCCTCCGGCACGCCCCGGTTCGTCAGTTCGGCCAGCGCTCCGGTTGACGTTGATCAGTGGACCGCTGATATCAACTACAACTACCGCGAAAAAGATCAAGTACACGGTTATTACGCAATTCAGCGCTCAGAGGTAAGTGAACCCACTCGCACGGGTAACACGATTCCAGGCTTCGGCCTCGCAGTGCGAGCTTTGCGACAGATCTTCACGCTCAACGAAACACACACGTTCAGTCAATCGATGGTGAACGAGCTACGCTTCGGCTTTAACCGCTTCTCGTCGTCCAGCACACCGTTGGCGCAGCTGAACCCGGCGGAGTTGGGTATTAAGAATGGAGTAAAGGATCCAATCGGACTGCCGCAACTCAATGTTGCCGGTGGCAGTCTTAATCTTGGCGGTCCAGCGAATCAACCGTCCGGACGTGGTGACACAACTTTTGTCGTCGCCAATACGGTGAGCTGGATCTTTGGTCAACACTCACTGAAGCTGGGCGGCGAGTACAGGCAGTTTCTCAATAACAATTTCCGGCGCACGACCGGTTCCTTTAATTTTCCCAGCATCATTTCCTTTTTAGCAGGAACTGCAAACTCGTTCTCCATTACTCGCGGTAATCAATCGACCAGCATAGCTCAGGGGGCCCTTGGGTTTTTTGCTCACGATAACTACAAATTGCACCCCAGTCTGACACTCGAAATGGGTCTGCGTTATGAGTGGAACATGACGCCGAGCGAACGATACGACCGCTTTATCATCTTCGATCAAAACAGCAACTCGTTGCTTCGTGTGGGCGCCGATTTCGACAAGGTCTATCACGAAAATAATAACAACATTCAGCCGCGCGTTGGTTTTGCCTGGCTTCCCTTTAGTCAGAGCAAGATGGTTGTGCGCGGTGCTTATGGCATCTACGTTGACCAGCCGATGACAAGTATCGTGACTGGCTTGGGTGGAAATCCACCACTGGCAATGCCACTCACTTTCAGCGGCACGATCCGTCTCAATAATGCAATTAGCCTGGCTGGTCCTGCCGGTCTCGCACCCGCGTCAATTGATCGCAACTACGACAATGCCTATGTGCAATCGTGGAATCTCAATGTGCAACGCGAACTTTTTGGAACCGCATTGATGATTGGCTATCTTGGCTCCAAAGGCACACATCTGATCACTCGCCGTAACATCAATCAGCCAGTAAATGGAGTGCGTCCATACCCGGCGCTTTCCCAAAAGAGCCCGATACTGCCCGGTACCACGCTCGGCAACATCACTGAAGTCGGCAGTTCCGGTAATTCAAGTTATAACGCTCTGTGGTTAACCGCTACGCGGCGACTGACAAACGGCTGGCAATTCAATGCCTCTTACACCTGGTCCAAATCGATCGACTACACATCATTCAGTACCGGCGGCATTCTTGTGCAGAACAGTTATGACCTGCCGAGCGAACGCGGACCTTCTGATTTCGATGCGCGCCATCGTTTCGTACTCAGCTCAATCTACGATCTGCCTTTCAAGAAAAATCGATTGGTGTCGGGCTGGCAATTCGGCGTGATAGTGCAGTCACAGAGCGGCAATCCATTTAGTGTGGTGACGACAAATAGCACCGTGAATGGAGTCGCCAACACGCTCCGCCCGGATGCGCATGGTCCTGTCACGGTCTTTGGTGAAGTGGAGCAGTGGTTTGACACCACCGCGATTACTGCAGTGCCGGAATTCGGCAATTTGGGTCGAAACGCGATCATCGGTCCGACATTCAACAACACTGATGTTTCGGTCATTAAGAATACTTACATAGGTGAAGACTTGCGCGTTCAGTTTCGAGCTGAAGTCTTCGACGTTTTCAATCACGCTAATTTCGGGAGGCCCGGTAATACGGTGGGCACGCCGTCATTTGGTCGCATTACGAGCACGCGTTTCCCAACTGGTGAGAGCGGTTCGTCACGTCAGATTCAGTTTGCGGTGAAGTTTGGGTTTTAGAAAAGCAGCGGTCATAAGCTCTGCTTGGACGAGGTCAGTACCGTAACACGGTAGCGTCGGGTGAGTCTTGTAAATGCAAATATTCCTCGGTTACTGATGTACAACGTCGACCCGACGCTACCGCGTACGGTACTGACCTCGTCCAACAAAGACTTTTGAGGCAAAGCCAGCTCTGAGTTTCCTAACGATGAGACATAGATTGCACACACGCTTTAAGTCCGGGATTCGCATCCTCGGATTACTATGCGTTGTTGTGTGTTCTTGGACGTTAGGACCAACGGCAATGGCCCAGGATTCTAATGCTACGAAAAAGGTACTCGTACTCTATTGGGAAAGTAAGGATTTCGCAGGAAACATCAGTTTCGACAAAGGCCTTCAGGTTGGTCTGCATTCAGAACCATCAAGCGGTTGGGAGCTTTTTAGTGAATATCTCGATTCGACTCGTTTTCCCGGTGGGCGTCAGGCTGAGTTGCTGCATGATTACCTGCGCGAAAAATACGCGGGGCAAAAAATCGATGTTGTAATTGCCACTCCGGATCCGGCGCTCGATTTTCTTCTTCAGTACCGCACGGATTTATTCACGGATTCCCCAATAGTCTTTGTAGGAGTCAGACGTCCTCCTAAAGAGATCCTTACCGCCGGTCCTGGTCTAACCGGGATAATCCGCGCTAATACACATCGAAAGACTCTGGATCTGGCTCTCAAGCTACACCCTGAGACTAAAGAAGTTTTTGTCGTTAGTGGATCAGCTGAACGTGATAAGCGATTCGAAAAAGTCGCGCGAGAAGAACTTGCCGGCTATGACAAGAAAGTTGGCATCTCTTATTTAACGGACCTCCCGGTAAGTGAATTAGCGAACCGGGTGAAAGAGTTGCCGAAAGACTCGGTGATCCTTTACGTCTGGCAGCGCTCCGCGCTTGAATCGGAAAAGACTCTGCAAACATTTGACGTTTTGGAAAAGATAAGACAAACCGCATCGGTGCCTATTTACGGGATGGGAAGCCGGAATGTCGGATACGGGCTCGTCGGTGGCTATGTGCAGGATTCTGAGCGAAATGGACTGGAAGCCGCCGAAATTGTTCGCCGGATCTGGAATCGCACACGAGCCCCGGACATTCCGGTAGACAGCGCTTCGTCAGTTCCGATGTTTGACTGGCGCGAGTTGAAACGTTTCGGAATAAGTGAGACCAGTTTGCCGAGTGGCACCGTCGTGCGCTTCAAAGAGTTTACCCTCTGGGAACAATACAAATGGCGGATCGTTTTGCTGGCTTCGCTCCTCATTGTACAGACTCTCATCATCACGGCCCTGTTGTTAGAACGTCGTCGCCGTCGCCGCGCCAAAGAAGCTCTTAACCAGCTCAACGCTGAACTGGAAACACGTATCGCGGCGCGCACTGCCGCGTTGGATGCGAAGAGTCGAGAGCTCGAGGCTTTTGCCTATTCAGTGGCCCATGACCTAAAGGCGCCGCTCCGCGGTATCGATGGTTACAGCCGGCTCTTGTTGGAAGAATACGCAGGCAAGCTGGACGATGAAGGTCGCACCTTCCTGCAAACGATTCACGACTCTACTGATGAGATGAATCAGTTGATTGACGATCTTCTCGCTTATTCGCGCCTGGAACGCCGCGAAGTGAGAACTGATCGAATTGAGCTGGCGCCAGTCATTAATTCGTTAGTGGAAGAGAAACGACGTGAATTAGCGGAACGTCCAATCGATTTCGTGATCGACGTCAATGGCTCCACGGTTCGGGCTGATGCAAGTGCTCTCGCTCAGGCAGTTCGAAACTATCTCGACAATGCTATCAAGTTCACACGCAAGGTTGGGGAGCCACACATTGAAGTTGGCTCGAAAGAGAGCGCCGAGAGCTGCCTGTTATGGGTTAGAGACAACGGTATCGGATTTGACATGAAGTATCACGACCGGATCTTCGACATCTTCCAACGGCTCAACATCGGTGAGGAGTACCCAGGCACAGGTATTGGTCTGGCGATCGTGCGCAAGGCAATGGAACGCATGGGCGGGCGAGCGTGGGCAAAAAGCGAGCCTGGCAACGGTGCGACGTTCTACCTGGAGATTCCCAAATGAATCAAAGCGCGTCTAATACAATTAGACCGATTCTGTTAGTGGAAGATCGCTCTGCCGACGTGGATCTCACCAAACGAGCCTTCGCAAAACGCAAACTGCTCAATCCGATCACAGTCGCCCGCGACGGCGAAGAGGCTCTGGCTCTCATCGAACGCTGGGAAGCCGGCGAACCCATTCCGATATGTATTCTTCTTGATCTCAAGATGCCGAAGGTAAACGGCTTGGAGGTATTGCGGCGGCTCAAGAGCCATCCTCAGTTCTCGACGATTCCGGTCATTGTCTTAACAACATCGACCGAGGATAGTGACGTCGAAGAGGCTTATAAGCTGGGGTGCAACTCATACATCGTCAAACCGGTTGAATTCGAAAAGTTCATGGAGGTGGCCTCGAATATCGAGGTCTACTGGTGTGCTCTTAACATACCTTTAAGGTTGTGACATGAGAGTTCTTTATGTAGAGGACGATCCAAGGGATGCCGACCTCACCTTGCGAACGTTAAGCAGGACCGCGCCTCAAGTAGGTCTTGAAACTGTTTCCAGCATTGGTGAAGCACATACCCGTCTGGCGCGAATTGCTTCAGAGCCGATCGATCTGGTGCTCACTGACATGCAATTGCGTGACGGCGACGGGCTGGCTCTGCTCACCGACATCCGCGAGAACTCTTTACCGGTCGCCGTAGTCATAGTCACTGGTGTAGGCGACGAAGAGACAGCCGTGGCTGCGCTCAAGGCCAGGGCTGATGATTACGTCGTCAAACGCAAGGGCTATCTCGAGAGGCTGCCGCTGATACTCGAGAGTGCTTTCAATCACTACCGTGCTGACGCCGCACGACGGGCAAATCCATTAAGAGTTCTTTACGCCGAAACCCATTCTTTGGACGTCGACTACACCCGCCGCCACCTGTCCATACACGCCGATCACATTCAGCTGAAAGTTCTGTCAACCGAACAGGAAACGGTTTCCACGTTGCGAGATGACGCAGGCTCCTTCGATGTAGTTCTCGTGGACTTTCACCTGTCCGAGCCCAACGCGCTTAACCTGATGCGGGAATTACTCATGAACGATAAGCAGGCGACACCAATCGTGTTGGTCTGTAATGAAGCGGACGAAGAGTTAGCCCGGCAGGGACTCAGGCTCGGGGCTTCAGCCTATCTCGTTAAGCGCCCTGGATACCTTCATCAATTGTCGTGGGAGTTAGAGCAAGCACACGCGCGCGCGGATTTGCAGCGTCGCGAAGCGGCTCTGCACGCCAGTGAAGAACGCAACCGCGCCATCCTCAATGCCATACCGGACCTCATGTTCTTACTCGATCGCGAAGGAACATACCTGGATTATCACGCGCGAAATGAAGAAATGCTCTTGAAGCCTCCCAGTGAATTTTTAGGCAAGAAGCAATCAGACATGCTCCCGCCGGAACTCGCCGCCGCTTTCTTACAACGTTTCGACGATGTATTTAAAACCGATCAGCCCGTCCTCATGGAATACAAGCTGGAAATGCCTAACGGCATGCGTACTGTGGAAGCCTCGATGGTGAAATGTGACGGCGACAAGATTCTCGTGGTCGTGCGCGACATCACCGAACGAAGAGAGGCGGAGGAATCGCTGAAACAGGCGTTGGCCGAAGTGGAACGCTTGAAGGATCAACTGCATCAGGAAAATGTCTATCTACAGGAGGAGATCCGCGTCGCCAGCAATTTCGGTGCGATTATCGGCCAAAGTGAAGCGTTGCGACGCGTGCTGATGAAGGCCGAACAAGTAGCTCCCCTCGACACTACCGTCTCAATTTTTGGCGAGACGGGCACCGGCAAGGAGCTGTTGGCCCATGCTATCCATAAGCTTAGCCGTCGTATGAATCATACGCTCGTCAAAGTGAATTGTGCTGCGTTACCGGGATCACTCATCGAGAGCGAGTTGTTTGGTCACGAGAAAGGAGCCTTCACTGGAGCCGATGTTCGGCGTATTGGACGGTTCGAGATCGCCAACGGTGGGACGATCTTTCTTGATGAAGTCGGCGATCTCCCACTTGACTTACAAGCCAAGCTATTACGTGTAATCGAAGGAGGAGAATTTGAACGGGTCGGAGGGAGTCACACAATAAAAATTGATGTTCGGGTGATCGCCGCCACGAATCGCAACCTCGAAGAGGCTGTTCGACAAGGGGCGTTTCGTTCCGACTTGTACTACCGGCTCAATATCTTTCCCATTACTCTGCCGCCGTTGCGCGAACGGAAGGAAGATATACGGATCCTCGTGACTCATCTCGTAAAGCAGTTGAGCCAGAAACTCGGCAAAACAATCGAGACGATCCCGCAGGACACGATGACGAAACTAAGAAACTACCCCTGGCCCGGTAACGTGCGCGAACTGAGAAACGTGATCGAGCGAGCGGTAATCCTCAGCCCGGGACCAAGCCTGCGCTTGATCGACGATCTCGATCCTCACGCGCTGGAACTGGATCTTCAAAAACAGGGCGTCACCCTCGACGTGTTTCCCGACGCAGGTCTCGTAAGCGAAACGCTCGAACAAACCGAGTACAACCTGATACTGCGCACCCTTAAGCACGTCCACTGGAAACTGGAAGGTCCTGGCGGCGCCGCGGAATTGCTGAACCTTCACCCAAGTACGTTGCGCTCGAAGATGCGTAAGCTTGGAATCGAGCGCCCACGATATGAACCCCAACATCAATAGGCCTTAGGACTTATACGTTTGCGCCTCTTTATGGCGTTGAATGATCTCTATCGCCTCATCGGCATTTGATACACAAACAGGAATGTCGACGTCCTCGGGATTGATGAGCAGCGTCTCGAATGAAAGCATCCCATCGCGCACCCACTCGACAAGACCTGACCACATCTTTCCCACCAGGATCAGCGGCGTGTGATCGAGGTGCCGAACCTGAAGCAACTGCCAGATCATCATCGCCTCCAGCACGGTACCGATTCCCCCGGGCGCGACGATGAATGCATCCGACGCGAGCACGAAATGATGCAGGCGCGTAAAGAAGGTGCGGTGTTCATACGCGAGCTCGACGAAAGGGTTTACGTCCTGCTCGAACGGTAGATCAACTCGGATGCCCATAGACTTGGCCTCACCGGCGAGATCGACGCCTTCGTTTGCTGCCTGCATCAACCCCGGGCCTCCACCTGTGATTATGTCGCAGCCCATTTTCGCGAGCGCTCTGGCGACTCTTTTCGTTTCTTCATACGCAACTGTTCCGGGCTTAGCTCTCGCGGAACCAAAAATAGTTACACGATAACGATCTTCCCGCGACGGCTTCAAACGCGTCAGATTATTAACGACGTCCCATAGACCAAGCACAGAATCCACCAGGACTTTCTTTACCGCTTCCTCGTCATCGAGTCGTATGGCATCTGTACTTCGTGCCTGCGTATTTACTGCGCTCATGCTACCTCCAACGCTTTGCCTCAAAAGTCGTCATCATTGGTATCGAGGGTTCTTGCTCCGGAGGAGCAACATGTTTATAGCCCCGGTTCCTTCGCTACTCCGCTCCGTCAGGAGCGGAATGTAAAATGAGCGCTCACACCACATTGCGCTCCGCTGGAGCGCGATGCATTTAGTGGTGTAAGGCTATAACATCGTGCTCCTCTGGAGCACTTTGCGCAGAGCTACTAAGCCCATAAACCACTTTTTGTGCAAAGCCGTGAACCGTCAAATCTCGATCACGTCGTTAAGGGCGGGACATTCAGCATCAACTCCATACCGATGCTTGGGTAGTCCACTGAAAACTTTTCTCGCACCGTCCTCACCGTGCGTGATGATCGTGCGTGGACGCGAAGGCGCCATAACGCCATACCAATCGAGCAGGCCATTCTGATCTGCACTAAGGTCATTCACCGACAATCTGCTCGCGCTCATGGACCACCTGTACTGCCGTGACGGGGGTGAGGCCCGCGTCGAAAACCTCGTTCAATGGATCACGATGCCGATACCCAAACGTAAATTGTCCTGCCGCGTTCCGGGTATGACGAACGGTGTCCCTACTGTTTGTAAAGGAGTCGGCACCAGCACGATCCCGGTCTGCTGATCGCCGCGTTTGATGATATTCCAGTCGATTTGAACAACCCGCAGATCGAATCTATTGTTGAGCTTGATGTCGAGCCCGCCACCAAAAGCCATCGCGAAGCTCGTCTCGTTGGTATGAAAGTCACTGATGCCGAAGAGCGCCGGCAATTGCGGGCTATCGACGTCGAGCTTCTGAACGGCGACGCCAAACAAGGCGTGCCCAAATGGTTTGAAGGTTGGTCCATCTTCAGAATTGTTTTTTATCTGAATACCGCCGAGGAAATTTTGCAGCGTCGTATCGATCGTTCCGTTTCCGAGCGGTCGCGTGAACTCGTCCTCACGCAGATGGAGCGAATAATCGAACTTGACCCCGACGTACTTGTGGAAGTTGTAACCCGCTGCGAGGTTGAAGCCACGGAGAGTTTGCTTTTCGCCCAGCACGTCGTTGATCGCCGGACTCGACGTGTCACCGGCGAGATTGTCAAGGTACAAGGCGGAGTAGCCCCCGAAGAATTCGAACCTCTTGTAGTCGTCCTGCGCAAATGCAGTAGCCGTGCAAACTAAAATCAGAGTTGCCAACGTCACCAATCGATTCATAGAGATCTCCCTTTCGTCCGTGTAATGTCGGGGCGTTGCAACTTCAGTTTATTGTCGGGACAGGGAGCGAATAACTGTCAGTATTGACAGGTTAATGAGTGGACCATGGTTTGGGTGGGCTCTAACCGGATAGTTGAGGCATTAAATAGAACATCATCGCAATGATCAGATAGACCGTGATCAATTGGACGCCCTTGTACCAGTTCGACTCTCCATCGCCGCTGACAAGTGCGCCAATCATCACGGCGATAAATAACGAACCCATCTCGGCGCGTCCGAATGCGAGCTCCAGTGGTTGCGGGGCCACAAAATAACTTGCGAGGACAAGTATCGGGGCTACAAACAACGCGATTTGTATACAGCTTCCCGAAGCAATCCCGACGGACAAGTCCATCTTGTTCTTGCGGGCCATTGCTATTGCAGATCCACTTTCAGCAGCGCCGCCGACTATGGCCACGAAAACAATACCAATGAACAACTGCGACATGCCCAACGCCTTGCCGGTCTCTTCAGCAGCACCAACGAGAATCTCACTCATCCACGCCGCAAACACCGACGCGGCAAGCAAGGTAATAACTGCACGCTGTACGGACCATTGTTCTTCATGATGAGCATCATGGTCGGAGTGGACGCTTGCGAACGCAGACGTGTGTGTTCGTAGTGAAAACAGGATGTAGAGTCCGTAGGCAATCAACAACAGTATCGCGATTCCGATATTGAGTAACTGTTCCTGGCGGATGACTTCATTGGGCGCAATTACGCGACTAAAAGCGCTGGGTACCGTCATGCTAACGGCAGCCAGAAACATCATCGTGCTATAGGCGCGCGCAGCCGTTGCATTAAAACGCTGTACATGAAAGCGTATGCCGCCCAACAGAAAAGCCACGCCGAGGGCGAGCATGAGATTGGCGAGTATGGCGCCAATCAGGGATGCTCGTACCATCTCCAGTAAGCCTGCTTTCAAAGCGACGAACGCAATAATCAACTCGGGAGCGTTGCCGAAAGTCGCGTTGAGCAGACCTCCGATCGCATCACCGGTGCGAGTGGCCAGTTGCTCGGTAGCACTGACTATCTGTGCGGCAATCGGAATGATTGCCACCGCCGCCATGAAAAACAGCACCGGCGCGGAGACATGGGCCAGATGATCGAGCCCGACGGTGATCGGGATGAACAGAAGCAGCCAGTTCATCGGACTTCGCACAAAGCTGCTCAACGGAGTTTTGGGAATCGGCGATCCGACATCGGTTAAGTCAGAAACTGCCTGGCCTGCTGTAGACATATCATCTCCCTTCTTGGATCGGGTCAGTACAGGGAGCGGTAGCGACCTGGTCAGTGATCACCAGGTCGCTACCGCTCCCCGTACTGACCCGATCCAAGCGTAAATCTAAAACCCGTAAACAATCGGCGCGAGCAACAACACCACCGCCCCAACGATTAACGTCAGCGGAAATCCAACCTTCACGAAGTCAGAAAAGACATAGCCACCGGGTCTCTGGACCATCAGGTTAGTTTGAAACCCGGCCGGATTAATGAATGCGCAGGAGGCTCCACTGATCAAGATCATCGCGAACGGAAAAAAGTTGAGTCCAAGACTCGTGGACAACGACACCGCAACGGAAAACATGATCACGGCCGCCGCCGCGTTCGTGATTACATTCGTCAAAACAACCGTTCCGACATAGACCACTGTCAGCGCCATCATCGGACTTCGACCGCCGATGACGGCAAACAAGTTTGCGGTCTCCCGCGCTAATCCGGTTCCGGTAATGGCCGACTCCAGCCCGACTGCCGCACCAAGGACAACAATCGTTTGCCAGTCGACGCTTTGCCACAGGCGGTCAATCGTCAAACATCCAGTCAGCAACATCGCCATCGCTGCCACGAGGGCAGCGTTGAGCATGCTCGTGATTCCAGTGGCCGCAAGCAGCACCATCCCGACGGTGATCACGATCGCCACCACCGCGCGATCGATCCGCTGCACGCGAAAGCCTTCGAGTCTCTTAGTGAGGATGAAATCTGATTCGCGACGATTCTCATAAAAGAATGCGTCGTCGACTTCAACAACTCCTGCATCACCCGCTTCCAGGCGAAACTCCGCCAATGGTTCGCGCGGCGCCTGACCATTCCGGGAAACTCCCACCAGCATCAATTGATAAGGACTGTGGGGCAGCGGCAGATCGCCAACCTTGTGGCCAATGGCCGGAGAATCCGCTGATAACACAACCTCAACGAGCTGATGCTCGTGGCGGTGGCTAAGCATCGTCGTTGCATAAGCCGGCACCAGGCCGATCGTGGTCCATAGTCCCGGCAGTACATCAGCCGGCGCAGACACAGCCAGTAGATCTCCAGTCTCGAGCATGATCGAAGGCAAGGGTTTCATCGTCGTGCCATTTCTGGTAACCGATTCGACCGTGAAACCGACCGGATGGGCCAGACCTGCCTGCTCGAGTGTCTTTCTGTTAAGCCTGGAATTCTCGATCCGGAATTCACTTCGATAGGTCCGCTTTTTAAGACCTGTTTGACTATCAGTTCTGTCCTTCAGCAAACGCGAACCAATCAACATCATGTAAGCAAGTCCTGCAAACGTCGCGGGTATGCCGATCCATGCCGGATCGAAAAGACCTATCGGCCTTACTCCGGATAATTCACCCCTGGCTACTGCCTCCAGGACCATTCCCGAAATGATCAGATTCAAGCCAGTTCCGATTAATGTGACGGTACCGCCCAGGAGTGCGCTGTAACTTAGACCCATGAAGAGCTTTGAAGCCGGTACTCCGGTTCGACGAACAACGTCCCGGACAGCCGGAATCATCATCGCCACTAGCGGAGTGTTATAGAGAAACGCGCTTGTGACAGCGACGGGAACGAAGATCCTGAGTTGGGCCATCGCGATCGATTTTGGCAATCCGATGACTCGTTCAGACAAGAGTGAGATTGCGCCAGTCGCATACATACCAGCGGCTACCGGGTAAAGTGCTGCAACCGTCACCACTCCCGTGTTGCTGTAACCTTTGAGCAACGCCGCGGGCGAGGCGAGCTGTAAAGTCATTGCAACCGTGATGGTGCCGACAAAGACTAACCAAATCGGAAGTTTATTCCAGACCAGGACCACAAACATTGCAATCAACAAAGCGAGCGTGATCCAGGCGGCAGTTGTCACACTACGATGTTATTGGGAGCTTTATGCGAGCGTACCTGTCAGAAGTGACAGTAGTCACAAAAGACTCAAACGATTACGGCTCACGTGCGTGACATTCGACGCACTGAAAGTCGCTGATATCGCCCAGATTGACTGGATGTTTGAAGGGCTGGTTGGCTTTATGGCAGGTCTCACATTTCCGATCGGCAAGCCCTCCGAGATCGACCGGATGCTGAAACGACTGCGTCTTCACAGACGGCGCGGGATTGGCTGAGTCGGCGAGTACAGTGTGACAGAGATTACAGTCGTTGCGTATTACCTTTCCGGAATTACTCACGTGTTCACCGTCGTGACAGCGGAAACAACCCGTGAAATAAAAGTGGCCGATGTTATCCGGGTGCGCCTGCCAATCAGTCTTCATTTCAGGAAAAGAGTAAGTCCGATAGATTCGTTGCACTTCACCGATGGCGGATTTGATCGCGCCATTCTTGTTGGCGTATAGGTCCGCATAGTTTGTCCGGTAAAACTGGTCCAACTGAGAAGCAATATTGTTTACGGCTTCGCCGGTGGTGTTGTATTGCCTGGCGAGTGCTGCTACTGCCTCTCGCTTCAGGTAAGGCAAGGAATGATCGAGCCGCGCGGTGGCAAACGCTTGATCGACTGCCTGATCGGGCGGCAAGTATCTGTGCGCCGGCCGATTGTGACAGTCAACGCAGTCCATTCGCCGTTTATTTGCACTCTCGATCTGGACCGGTGTGAGAGGGCGATTACGGTCGAAGTATTCAGTCACATTTCCCTGGCGATCTTTCACTCGAATCCAGGGAATGATCTGCCTCTGGTCTTCGTTTGAAATGTAAGTGACCTCGTTCGCGACATTCATGTGCCAATGAATGCCGGCCACAACTCCGGTTTCAGGACTTCCGCCGCCCACACTTATCAGCATCCGCAATTGTCGCAGAGAGTTCTGCTCGTCGTACGCATAATGGTTGAAGGTCTTGAGTTTTGCGCCGTGAAACTTCTCAGGCCAGTGACAATGCCCACAGGTTTGATCTGCCGGACGCAGATTGTGTACGGGAGTTGAAATGGGCCGCGAGTAATTGCCACGGATGAGAGCGACCAGTTGGCGTGTGCCTGCTAACTTCGATCGTGCGTACCACTCCGCGCCGGAGCCAACATGACAATCAACACACCTTAGTTTCGCATGAGGCGCAACTCGAAACGTGACAAATTCCGGGTTCATCACCGAATGGCAGGCCTCGCCACAAAAAGATACTGACTCGGTATATTCGTACGCTTTGTAACTGCCAAAGGCGCTCATCGATACGAATAAGAAAGTGGCTCCAAGCAGGACCACTGCAATTCGACGTTGGCGTCGATCGTTGAAATCGATCTTCGGGTAGGCGCTGATCTCGGATGTGGGCGAGCGACGACGCCGGCGACGCTCAAGGATCATTCCAATAACGATCACAATCAATCCGAGAATTAGCACGCCCGGTAGGAGTATGTACGTGACGATGCCGAAGTATGGGTTTTCCGAGCGTTGAGTGAGATCGATCAAAAACAGAAGAATGATGCAGGCCAGACTGGTGAAGGTGATCACCAGTCCGGCGAAACTCACGTAGTTTTTGATCAGGCTGCGAACGCTCTGCGGTCGCTGTTCCTCATCGCTCATGGTTTTGTGCTCGTATACGCCGAAGGCGTTCGCTAATTTCAGCCCAGGGTTCGAGCATCGCGAGAACCCTGGGAAAATTAATCAAAGGATCGTTCAACCCTGAAAGGGTTTATCGCGAGGCGAACCCTTACAGGGTTTAAGAGACTGCCCAGGTCATTTACCCAGGGTTGTCGCAGGCTCCAACCCTGGGCTGAAATTAGCGAACGCCTTCCGCGTAATTTGATCTACGGCGCGGCTTTTAGTTGTTTCATGTGCTCGATTAGAGCTTTCGCGTGCTCCGCGGTCACACCCTTTTCTGCATACGCGGGCATGTGCGGCGGCTTCGCGGCTTTTTTGCCTTTCAACACGATTTCGAGAAGCTGGTCGTCGGTCAGGGAAGTATTGAACTTCTTCTCCGCTTTCTTACCATGGCACATAAGGCATTTCGCTTTGTAGTAAGCGGCCGTGTCCGACGGTTGGACCGCACTTTGGGCGGCCGACACCACGATCATGCCTGCGACCACAGCGGTCGCAACTGTCGCTATTAATCTCTTCATCTTGAACACCTCCCTAATCAAATCTCAAAAGCGCCAGGCCGAACCTCTGTGACAACGCGTACACACTGAAAAGTCGTCGCCACCAAAAGCCTTCGTGCCGTTGTGGCACGTCATACAACTAAACCCGCGAGCTGGTGCGTGATGATTCAGCGGAATGGGCGCAGTTACTTGTTTGCGTTGCGGTCGATCGGCACGAACTCGATGACAATCAAGACAGCGCAAAGATTCGGAGTGACGCGCGTGACTAAACCCTCGTCGATACGCGATCGAACGCATTGAGGCCCGCACCAGCGGTTCCGGTCGGTGGCAAACTCCGCATGAAGAAATGTCCCGGCCGTTCACCTTTGCTTGCGGTGTGTGGCAGCCGAAACACATGTTGTGTGCGCTAACTCCACTCGGAATAGTGAGTGCCACTCCACGATTCGCCGGTCGATGACAACTACCGCAACCGACTTTGCCGTGCAGAGCATGATCGAATTTGCTACCGAAGCTTCGCAGCGGCGGAAATCCCCTCAGGGTTTTGGCTCCGGCCTCGGAATGACAAATCGTGCAAATTGCGCCTGACTGATTGGTAAACAGCGGCGCGTGACAGCCGATACAAGGCGTATGCTGATCTTTTCCTGGTAAGCCTGGTTGCGCGGCATTACTTTCCCGCCTGTGACAGAGCAAACACGGCAAGCGCGAGTGATTCGGATTCGCGTGTTGGAACTTCGAATAGTCGCTACCCTGCGCGAAGACCACTGGACCACTCGAATTTGAACCGGCGGCGATCCAGGCAATGGCAATGAAGGCAGTTCCCAAGTGTCTATACGTCCTCATCTGAAAACATCATTGAGTCGATGACTTCGGCATTGTCGCCGGCTGGTGACAAGTCGCGCAGCTCTGCGGCAACGGAGCAAGTTCGCTTTCCTGATTGTGACAACTGAAACAAACGCTATGGGCTCGTTGCGTCTGTTGCGGATCCTCGTGTTTATCCGGCGGGAAGAAGACCTTGAATTCAGAAACAAAGCCTTTCCCTTTTGCCGAACTCAGAAATGCTTCACCCAGGCTGGGAAATGGAAAACGCGACGTGTCGCGAGGACTTGCTTTGACATGGCAGTTCGCACAGATCCGCGGTGCGGGTCTTTCACGCGCGAAGAATTGCGAGCGATGACACTCGATGCACGACTGATGATCCGGAAACTCGGTAATGTCAGGGAAAGCATCACTTGCGGGGCGAACGAGTTTCCAATTCGGCGAGGGAAATTTGTGACAGGTATCACAGTCCAGCTCGTGGTTCTCGTTGCGGTGTGAGAAGCTGCCATAATCGATACGAGATTGGGCAATAGCTTCGCACGCCGCCAGCAGGCATAAAAAGCACAAGTGACTCTTTAAGATCGTATGTGCGTTCCGCTTCATTCCTGACGCCCGAAATAAATACGCAATGACGTGTACGGCAAGTGCGCGTGATAATTCTGGGGCCGTGGACCAACGAGCACACTTTCGTTGTAGTTGTAGTATTGATAGCCGACATTCCAATCCAGCCGGCGGTGCAGCTTTATTGCCAGCCGGCCCTCGGGAGACTGAAAACTCATCGGATATGAAGTGACCAGAAATCCGGGGTTACCCGTGGGATCGGAGATGCGCGAGCCCTGACCCTTGTCTTTGTTTATGCGATATCCGATGTAGAGCGTTGCGCGGCGGGCCAGTTGGCTGAAAGTGTCGATATGGAAAAAGTTGTTCCTCATGAAATACAGGCTGCGACCCTCCGGATGCCTGACGCCGTTGAAGAAGTAATCAACGACGGCGTTGCTGTTGACCCAGTTGTAGTTGTAGCCGGCATTAATCGAGAGTCGCGGACTGATGGTCCAGTCGAGTGCGGAGGTGAACACTCTCGATTTGATAGTGACACCGAAATCCTCGAGGGAAACTCCCGCAATCTCAGATGGGTTGGCATTGTCCCTCGTGATCAGGGCCAGGCTGATATTGATGTTATTGCTTATCGAATACCTGCTCTTGGCGCGAATGTAGGTGTAGTCGTAATTGCCGAGACGTGAGAAGACGTTGTCAGCCGTGCCACGCTCGCCGTCAAACCAGATGGTCCAATTATCGGCGAGCCGCGACTTGAATCCTCCCAGGATCGCGTGAGTGTTATTTACCTGTTCCGATTGACTCGTCGAAGTCGAAGGTGCAGGTAATGAGCCATTGGAACCGAAATCAAAACCGCTAAAGAACTCCTCGATCCGGCGATGCCCGTAACGATAACCGAGGTGAATCGAGTGCCTCGCGTTGAATGCGTAATCGCCTTCAAACGTGTTCTGGTATTTGCGATATCCGGTGATGACGTTCGCGGGGAGATTATTAAAACCGACAGTGTCAGTCCTGGTACCACCAGTTATAGGCCGAGTGATCGAGAAGAAGTCGCTGAATGAACCCAGACCATTGATCTCAAAGTCTTCGACGCGAAAGGTGTTCGAGATTTTTAGTTTGCTGGTCGCGAGCCAGGTTACGCCAATGTCGCCGATGGTGTTTGGTCGTTCAACATCCTGCGTGATGTTGTAGGTCCCGATATTTAGAGTATTGGGGGTTGAGTTTGGTGGACTGGGCGGAAAGCCTGAAACTCTTGCGTTCCAATTGACGCCCGTAAAACCTTCGCTAAAGAGTGAGTTTGACGTGGCTTTGCTGTAGATGTATCGCGCTGTCAGATCGAGTTTTTGGGCCACCAGGCTGTGCAAACTCAAACGCGTGTAGCTGACTTTGCCGCGCGTGGGTTCGTCACGATGAATGCTGTTCAAGCTGGCCGTTGTCGGGTTGAGGTTAATGCCGGGAGTGGGACCGAGATCGATAAAACTGTCGTCTCGGAAACGGCGGAATCCCTGCAGAAAGGAATAATCGATTGGTCCAAGCTTGCCATCGACGCCGAAACGAAAGTCATTGGCGCGGGATCGCAACTCGGAGAGCAGAAAAAATTCGTTTCCGCCGACGTGGTAATTGGTGAAGGCTGGTCCACTGTAACGTTCCGGTGAGAAACCTACATTGAATCTGACCAGTCGATTTTTGGGTAAGATCGTGAGATCGAAATCACCCATCTGCTGTTTCGTGTCGAAACCATGCTCGCCCGTAACCGGATTGGGCGGCACACTGAATTCCGGTGGATTGAAAATCCAGTTTGGATTCGCGAGTGTGTTCAGAAATCGGAAGTATTTGAACCGGCGATAGGAGCCATCAAAGCGATACCACTTGGGGTTCTCGACGCTGAGACGCATTTGTCCATGCGGATCTGCGCCCCAGCCGGTTGAAGTAACAAGAAAGCTGTCAAACAGTCCCCCATTGCGACCATCCCTGGCCTTTAAGAGAAAGCTCGTATCGAATAAACGAGGCCCGGCACTGTAGTTGAGATCACTCCGATACTTGTTGTGATCGCCGTCAACGCTGATACCGCGATAACCAAATTCAATGCTGGAAACAACTGCATAGTCGCCCAGCGTGTCTCCGTTGCCGTTGCTTGGAGTTGCCGCCGGTTGCTGTGCGTGAACATCGATCAGCGCGAACAACGCGATCGTACATAACCACAGATTACGCAGATTCTTCTTCATCATCTGAAAAACACCGGACTTGTACGCGAGCCGTGAATCTTTATGTGACAGGCAGTGCAACTCCCGTATTGCGCGTTCAGATTGTGCGTTGGACCAGCCGGCTCATCCGCTCCAACACCATGGTCCACGCTGTGGCACGTCAGACACAGGTGATTCACGGCGCTGAACTTCAGCATTCTCGGATTCGCCGATCCGTGCGGCACGTGACACGCCACGCAGCCGTCAGTCTTTACGGGAGCATGTTCAAAGGTAAATGGACCTTGCTTATCGGCGTGGCATTTGAGACATGCGGCATCAGCGCCAACCGCGAGCCTCGTCTGTTTTAGTTCGAAACCACCATGCGGATTGTGGCAGTCGGTGCATCGCATGGCTCCTTCGAGAACCTTGTGATGGGAAGGCATGTTGAACTGATGTTTGACTTCATTGTGACAACTCAGGCAAAGCTTCGGTTCACTGATTTTTAATAACTTGATCGTCGAGAAGTCCGGTTTTTCTGAATTTGCCGGGGTGATGAAGACGTTGGAGCTGGCGATATTTCTGCCTGATATCGTGCCGTGTGAAGAATGACAATCGGTACAACCAATATCGTTGCGCCAATGCTCACCACGACGAAAGTTGTTGTGTTCTTCTCTTCCTGCATGGCAGGTAAGACAAGTTTCGGAAATCTGCTTGGAGGGTTTGTTCTTGAAGGAAATGATCTTTGCCGGATCACCTTCGGCTACGTGGTCCTTGCCTGGTCCGTGACACGATTCACACCCGGTCACCTTGTTTTTCCAGCTACCGAGATTGCCCAGTTTGGCATGCGAAGTCGGAACAAAATTCTTGAACTGATCTTCATGGCAATCCTTACACGCTTCGCTTCCTACATACTCATCGTACTTAGCCGTGGTTGAAGTGCCGGCGATGGCCCAAAAGGCAAGCGCGAATAAAGCAATGATCAGCACCAGTCTAAAGAAAGTACTCCCGCAACGGCGCAAAGGCGCAAAGGAAGAGGCAAAGAAAAGGTTCCATTTCCCTTTGCGTCTTTCTTTGCGCCTTTGCGCCTTTGCGGGAGTACTTTCTTGTTGCCGGTACCACATCGTTATGACGTCCTTCGGAGTGCGCGACCCGGCGCTGCTTTGGCCCTTTACGCGCCGTGCAAAGCAACATCAGGCCGCTGCACTCCAAAGGCCAGGATCGTAGCGACTGCCTCACGCTCTTAATACTGGCAATTCTGACAGTAGAGGGGTGGAAAGGGTGGGGGTTAAGCTCCCTTTTCCGTACTGGTTCAGTTTGAAATACGCCAAAGGCGTTCGCTAATTCAGCCCAGGGTTGGAGCGGTAGCGACAACCCTGGGTTATGGCCCAACGATGAATTGAACCCTGAAAGGGTTCGCCAATCGCCGAACCCTTACAGGGTTGACATGTATTCTGAATTGACACCCAGGGTTGTCGCTATGCTCCAACCCTGGGCTGAAATTAGCCAACGCCTTCGGCGTATTTTCAAGCCGTATCACTACTCGTCGTCCCCAGTAGTGTGCAGTCACAATCGGAGGTGAATCATGCTGAAGAACCTCATCACGGTTGACGCGAATGAAGCAGCCGCCTCCGTGGCATTCCGGGTAAGTGAAACGATTGCAATCTTTCCCATTACACCAAGTTCCCCCATGGCTGAGTTTTGTGA
The DNA here is from genome assembly GCA_035278765.1 of Pyrinomonadaceae bacterium. Taxonomy (GTDB): domain Bacteria; phylum Acidobacteriota; class Blastocatellia; order Pyrinomonadales; family Pyrinomonadaceae; genus PSRF01. Next base: position 41,989 of record DATEIS010000198.1, read on the forward strand.
TGAATGGGCCAGCCGCGGAAAGACGAATCTTTGGGGTGTGATTCCGGAGATAGCGGAGATGCAATCGGAAGGAGGTGCGGCTGGAGCGTTGCACGGCGCCGTACAAGCCGGGTCGCAGGCCACTACCTTCACCGCCTCTCAGGGTCTGCTCCTGATGATCCCGAACATGTACAAGATCGCCGGTGAGTTGTCGCCGTTTACGATGCACGTAACCGCGCGGACTCTTGCGACGCACGCTCTTTCGATATTCGGCGATCATTCCGATGTCATGGCGTGTCGCCAGACGGGGTTTGCGCTTCTCTGTTCCAATTCGGTGCAGGAAGCTCACGACATGGCGGCAATTTCACACGCTGCCACACTCGAGTCACGAATTCCCTTCCTACATTTCTTCGATGGATTTCGCACCTCACACGAGGTCGCAAAGATCAAAGAACTGAGTGACGACGATCTGCGCAGTTTAATTTCAGAAGAGGCTATTAATGCCCATCGCGAACGTGCGCTCACACCGGACCGGCCAGTCCTTCGTGGCACAGCTCAGAATCCCGATGTGTTTTTCCAGGCACGTGAAGCGGCGAACAGTTATTACGACGCGACACCGGCAATCGTCGATCGTTTGATGGCGAAACTCGCCGCACGAACAGGGCGTCAGTATGGGTTGTTTGAATACGTCGGTCACCCACAGGCAGAACGAATCATTGTCATCATGGGATCCGGGGCGGAAACAGCACATGAGACGGTAGAGTTTCTGGCTGGTCGAGACGAAAGAGTCGGACTGGTTAAAGTGCGCCTCTATCGTCCATTTCTGCGCAAGGCGTTTATCGATGCGCTGCCGAAGAGTACGAAGAGCATAGCCGTCCTCGACAGGACTAAAGAACCCGGCGCGCCGGGCGATCCTCTCTATCTCGACGTCATTACCGCCCTCGCAGAAGCGCGCGCGGAAGCAGAGTCGAATTTCGAGATCGAGCCAAACGTGATTGCCGGTCGTTACGGCCTCTCATCAAAGGAGTTTACTCCAGGGATGGTAAAGGCTGTTTTTGATGAGCTTAAAAATCCTACCCCACGCCGCCACTTCACGATCGGAATCATTGACGATGTAACGCACACCTCACTCGCCTGGGATCCTTCTTTTCGCACTGAACGCGACGACGTTTCCACCTCCCTGTTCTACGGACTCGGCGCTGACGGAACAGTCGGTGCAAACAAGAATTCGATCAAGATCATCGGGCACGAAACAGACCGCTTTGTGCAGGGTTACTTTGTTTACGATTCCAAAAAATCCGGAGCGATCACGGTTTCCCACCTGCGCACCAGTCCGCGGCCCATCCGCTCCGCCTATCTTCTGGACCGCGCCGGTTTCGTTGCCTGCCATCAGTTCGAGTTCGTAGACAAGATTGACATGCTGGAATACGCCGCTCCGGGCGCTGTCTTCCTGCTCAATGCGTCGGGTGAAGCGGAAACAGTTTGGGATCGACTGCCACGCGAACTGCAGCAGCAGATGATAGAAAAACGAATTCGGTTCTTCGTCATCGATGCTTATGCCCTCGCGAAGCAAGTCGGGATGGGCGGACGCATTAACACCATAATGCAAACCTGCTTCTTCGGGATTTCCGGCATCCTGCCACGCGACGAAGCTATCACACACATCAAGAAATCGATCGAGAAAACTTACGGTAAACGAGGACCTGAAGTGGTGCGGAGAAACTGCGAAGTGGTGGACCAGGCACTCGCGCAACTGCACGAGGTTCCAGTACCGCAAACGATCACTGCCACGAAGTTGCGGCCGCCACTCGTGTCGGAACGGGCGCCGGATTTTGTGCAGAAAGTCAGCGCCGTGATGATGGCCGGAAAGGGCGACTTGCTTCCGGTGAGCGCGTTTCCCGTGGATGGCACATGGCCCGTGGCTACTGCGAAGTGGGAGAAGCGCAATCTTGCACTCGAAATTCCCGTCTGGGATTCGAAGGTTTGTATTCAGTGCAACCAGTGCGCGCTTGTCTGCCCACACGCCGCCATACGCGCAAAAGTTTATGAAGACTCCACCCTTGCCGATGCGCCTTCTACTTTCAAGTCAACAGCTTACAGAGGCGCCGAATACAAGGGAAAGATGTTCACGATCCAGGTGGCGCCGGAAGACTGCACCGGTTGCAATCTGTGCGTTAACGTCTGCCCGGCCAAAGACAGAACGAATCCCAAGCACAAAGCAATCAACATGGAGCCTCAGGCGCCGTTACGCGATGCTGAACGCTCCAACTACGACTTCTTTCTTAATTTACCGGAGCTGGATCGTGCCGACGTTGTCCGGTTGGACCATAAAGGATCACAGTTTCTCGAGCCGTTGTTTGAGTATTCCGGCGCCTGTGCCGGCTGTGGCGAGACTCCTTATCTGAAACTCCTCACTCAGCTATTCGGAGATCGATTACTGATTGCAAACGCTACCGGCTGCTCTTCGATTTATGGTGGAAATCTGCCCACCACCCCCTACACAACCAATCGGGACGGACGAGGACCGGCATGGTCCAACTCTTTATTCGAGGACAACGCCGAATTCGGATTCGGTTTCCGGCTCGCGCTCGATGCCCACACCTCAGCGGTGCGTGTACTCGTACAACAACTCGCACCGGGCATTGGAGAAACACTCGCGAGTGAGTTACTCGACGCGGATCAGGAAACCGAGGCCGGAATCATCGCGCAACGCGAACGAGTCGAGGTCTTGCGTAGTAAGCTGGCGGCCCTGCAATCCGTCGAAGCGCGACGCCTCGAAACACTGGCTGATTACCTCGTAAAGAAAAGCGTGTGGCTGGTTGGAGGAGACGGTTGGGCTTATGACATCGGATATGGCGGACTCGATCACGTTCTCGCAAACCGGCGCGACGTAAATGTGCTCGTACTGGACACTGAAGTCTACTCGAACACCGGCGGCCAGCAATCCAAGGCGACGCCTCTCGGCGCCGCAGCCAAGTTTGCTGCTTCCGGAAAACCCGTCGGAAAGAAAGACCTGGGACTGTTGGCCAACATGTACGGACACGTGTACGTCGCGCGCGTCGCTTTTGGAGCAAAGATGCTTCAGACGGTCCAGGCTTTTCGCGAGGCCGAGGCTTACCACGGACCGTCGCTGATTATTGCCTACAGTCATTGCATCGCGCATGGCTACGACATGGCCCAGGGCGCGGCGCAACAGAAACTCGCAGTGGAATCGGGAGTCTGGCCGCTCTACAGGTTCGATCCCCGTCGAATTGCAAAGGGAGAACCACCGTTGAATCTCGACTATGGACCACCTAAAGCCAAAGTTGCTGATTACATGCGTAACGAGTCGCGCTTTCGAATGATTGAGCGTGCCGATCCCGCGCGCTACAAAGGCTTCCTCGAAGAATCTCAAGCTGCGGCCGAACGGCGTTACCTCGTCTACCAGCAACTTGCGGAAATGAAAGTCCCCGCCTTCGATAAAAAAGACGGGAACGGAAACCTCGATGGAGAGGAGAGCAAATGAATCTCGCGACCACTTACATGGGAATGCCATTGAGTAATCCGATGATCGTCGGCTCCAGTCCGCTGACTGAAGATCTGGATATGGCGCGGCGGCTCGAGGATGAGGGAGCCGCTGCCCTTGTCCTCCCTTCTCTTTACGAAGAGGAGATTACAGGCGACCAGATGGCCGACTTCTTTTCTACCGAAACCTATAGTGACTCGTTTCCCGAGGCGAGCAGTTATATTCCCGAGGCGGAGTCGGCTCCTGGACCAGATGAATATCTCGAACACTTACGTCGTGTTAAGCAGGCTGTCAGCATTCCCGTAATTGCATCTTTCAACGGAAGCACTCCGGGCGGCTGGATGACTCACGCGCGCCTGATGGAAGAAGCTGGTGCTGATGCCCTCGAACTTCACCTCTATCACGCCGCCAGCGATCTCGCTATGAGTTCCGCCGACGTTGAGTCTCAGATGCTGCAAATAATCTGGGAAGTGAGAGGAGACCTGGGTATTCCAGTCGCCGTTAAGTTGTCGCCTTTTTTTACCGCCTTTGCCAATTTTGCACTGCGAGTCGACGCGGCCGGGGCAAATGGTCTGGTGTTATTCACGCGCTTTCATAAGGTCGACTTCGATGTGCTCGAGCTTAACGTATTGCGCCGGGTGGAACTGTCAAACTCGTCGGATCTGGATCTGCGTCTACGTGGAACCGCTGTTCTAGCCGGACGTGTTAAAGCGTCATTGGCAATCACTGGCGGAGTCCACACCGCGCTCGACGTAATCAAAGCCACGATGGCAGGAGCCCATGCGGTGCAACTGGTTTCAGCCCTCATGCGCAATGGACCACGACATTTACGATCGCTGCGAACTGAAGTGGAAGCATGGATGCTAGCCAATGAATGGAGTTCGCTGGATGAAATGCGTGGCAACATGAGCTTCCAAAGAATTCCGAATCCGGCTGTTTATGAACGCGAGAACTTCAAACGAATGTTTCAGTAAGGCACAGTCATCATGGAAACAACTGGACCAGGTTTTTCGATTATCGGAAGCGTGCTGCATCCTACGGATTTTTCAGAGAGTAGCCTCGTCGCTTTCCACCACGCGCTCAAGGCTGCCATGTTGGCTAAATCAAGGCTCACGCTGTTACACGTCTCGAGTGACGTGCAATGGTCCAAGTTTCCGGGGATACGAGAGACGCTGGAGCGTTGGGGAGTGTTACCCGAGGGGAGTCCGAAATCTGCGGTGGGCGAGCTCGGTATCCTGGCAAGTAAGGTGGTAGCTAACGAAGGAGCGCCAGTTGACGCAGTGCTCCACTATTTGGAAAAGCATCCCACAGACTTAATCGTGCTGGCCACGAGCCGGCGTGGCAATCACACCCCCTGGCTCGGCCAATCAGTGTCAGGGCCGGTTACGCGCAAAGCCGGGCAAATGACTTTATTGATCCCGGGTGATGCCCGCGGGTTTGTCTCCGGCGAAGATGGTTCAGTTAAGTTGAACAACGTACTGATCCCGATTGCGAGCACGCCTCGACCGGAACCGGCATTAAAAGCGGCGGCGCGGTTTGTTCACAAATTGAATTGTCCGAAAGGGACTTTTACTGTCCTGCATATTGGCGATTCAAATACGATGCCGGCCGTACGCTATCCAAAAGTCGAAGGATGGACGTGGCAAAAGGAACTACGAACAGGCGAAGTTATCGAAGGTATCGTCAGGACAGCGCGGAGTTGTGAAGCTGACTTGATCGTGATGTCAACGGACGGTCGCAACGGTTTCCTCGACGGCCTGCGCGGCAGTCACAGTGAAAGAGTATTGCGTAACTGCGCTGCGCCACTTCTTACGGTCCCTGTCGGTTCGCGCGTCTCACGTTTTCTGATCTAGCCACAAAAAGGCACAAAAAGCACAAAAAACAGGATCTCATTTTGTGCTTTTTGTGCCTTTTGTGCTTTTTGTGGCGCTATTTCATCGATTGGCGCAGATCGATCATCGACTGTTGACTAACCCCCAGCGAACCCTCCCCAGGCCGGTCGAGATCGGCTATCAGATAGAGGACGGATGAAAAACCGATCACGAGGGCAATCACTGCGATCGACCGTCTGCTATGGGCCAGACCGGAGTGATAACCCATCATCACCATTGCGAGAATCGCCAGCACATAAAGGACGATCCAGATCACAGCAGGCACACGGCTGCGCAGTCCCGCCATAACTCGCGTGGCATGCAGATCGATTACTTCGTTGAGCGACGAAAC
>DATEIS010000199.1:0-3998 GCA_035278765.1 Pyrinomonadaceae bacterium
TCTTGTCGATTCACTCGAGATTTGTTTTCAGGAAGGCCACGGCACGGCACTCATTCAGACTGCTGAAACGCCGGCGAAGCAGCTGTGGTTTTCCGAACGCTTCGAATGCAAGTACGACCACACCGTCTACGCGACTCCGGAGCCTCGTCTCTTCAGTTTTAATAATCCCTACGGCGCGTGTCCGACGTGCCAGGGTTTTGGAAACACCATCGGACTCGATCTCGATCTCGTCATTCCGAATCCCGGTTTGTCGTTGAAAGACGGGGCCGTAGAGCCCTGGACCAAGCCGCAGCACGAATGGGCGTTTCAGGAGTTGAAGCAGTTTTGCCGTTCGGAAAAGATCTCGATGACCGTTCCGTTCAATCAGCTTTCAAAATCGGAACAACAGGCTGTCGTCGAGGGTCGTCGCGAGTGGGGCGGCGTGCGTGGCTTCTTCGATTGGATGGAGACCAAGAAGTACAAGCTTCACGTTCGTGTTTTCCTATCGAAATACCGCGGGTACACACTGTGTCCCGATTGCGGCGGCGGCAGGCTGCGACAGGAAGCGCGCGACGTGAAAGTCGGCGGTCGCACGTTGCCGGAGACTTGTTCGCTTTCAATTAAAGACGCCGCGGAGTTTTTCGATTCGCTCGATCTTTCAACTGAACAAGCCGCGATTGCCGATCGAATACTTTTCGAGGTACGTCGACGTCTGCGCTTCATGGTTGAAGTCGGACTCGATTACCTGACTTTGGATCGTCTCGCTTCAACACTTTCCGGCGGCGAAGCACAGCGGATACAACTCGCTACGAATCTCGGATCCTCGCTCGTGGGCGCGCTCTACGTGCTCGACGAACCGTCAATCGGTCTGCATCCACGAGACAACGATCGTCTCATTCGTCTGCTCAAGAACCTGCGTGACATCGGCAACACAGTGCTCGTGGTCGAACACGATGCCGAAATGATGCGTTCGGCGGATCACATTCTCGACATCGGCCCTGCCGCGGGCGAACTCGGCGGTCGCGTGATGTATGAAGGCGACTTTAAAGGTCTGCTCGCGGATGAAACGTCGCTCACTGCTCGGTATCTGCGTGGCGATGCAGAGATCAAGGAACCACGACAACGCCGCGCGATGCAGAAACGCCGCATCACAATTCAGGGCGCAGCCGAACACAATCTCAAATCGATTGACGTCGAGATCCCGCTCGATATGCTCGTTTGCGTGACGGGCGTGAGCGGTTCAGGAAAGTCGACGTTGATTCACGACTGTCTTTACGCGGGACTAAAAAAACAGCGCGGCGAGTGGCAAGGTCACGTCGGCGCGTTTCAAAAACTCGACGGCGGGATTTTTATTGATGATGTGATCCTTGTCGATCAGTCGCCAATCGGACGCACGCCACGCTCAAATCCAGTCACATACATCAAGGTGTACGACGCGATTCGTGAAGTCTTTTCGTTGAAGCGTGAAGCGCAGGCGCGAGGTTTTGATCCGTCGCACTTTTCTTTCAATCTTCCGGGCGGGCGTTGTGAAGTCTGTCAGGGCGATGGCACTGTGACGGTCGAGATGCAGTTTCTCGCGGATGTCGAACTGGTCTGCGAAGAATGTAAAGGCACACGCTTCAAACAGCAGATTCTTGACATTCGCTATCGCGGCAGGAACGTGCACGAAGTGCTCAGCATGACTGTCCGCGAGGCAATCACGTTCTTTCGCGAAGTGCCGAAGATTACGAACCGTTTGCGTGTGCTTGACGACGTCGGACTTGGTTACCTGCGTCTGGGCCAATCGGCGACGACTCTCTCGGGCGGTGAGGCTCAACGCATCAAACTCGCGGCCCATTTGTTAAAGAGAACCGGCGCCAAAACGCTCTACATCTTTGACGAACCAACCACCGGACTGCACTTTGACGACATCAACAAACTGCTTGCTGCCTTTCGTGCCCTCATTGACGCGGGGGGCTCTTTGTTGGTAATCGAACATAATCTCGACGTGATCAAGACCGCCGATCACGTTATTGATCTCGGGGCAGAAGGTGGCGATGCTGGTGGTTATGTTGTCGGTATCGGCACGCCCGAAGAGATCATGAGCATCCCTGAGTCGTATACCGGTCGGTTTCTGCATGATTACCTTGCAAGATCAAACGGTCACCACAAGTAACATCCCGCCACGACGACGTCTGCTTTACGTCGCACTCATCTACGTCGCCTTCCTCCTGCTTTTATTGTCGGTTGAACTGATCACACGAGTCGCGTTTACGCGCGTCGAGAGTCTCGATCTCTTCGTCAACACACCGCAGCAGAAAATGCAGGTCGCAAATCCGCAGCAGTCGGCGATCTTCGAAGGCGATCCGTTGCTGCTCTGGCGTCTGAAACCAAATCTGCACGGGGCTTACTGGGATTTCACGACTGTCTCGACTAATGCGCAAAACTTTCGTGCTGACTATCCCATCGGTCCTAAACCCGCCGGAACGTTTCGGATTATTTGTCTCGGCGACTCGGTGACGTTTGGTTATCGCGTGCCGCCTGTCTGGCCTGAGAGACCCAACGATTACAACCCTGAGTGGCAGCCGTATCCGGTGTTAGTCGAAAAGGAATTGCGCAAAGCGAATCCGAACCGGAGTATTGAAGTGTTTCCGATGGCAGTGCCGGGGTATACGAGTCATCAGGGTCTGGCGTGGCTCAAGCGTGACATTGGTTACTTGCAACCGGATGTGGTGGTAGCGAGTTTTGGGTGGAATGATGTGAGCATCAGCGATGTCCCGGATCGTGAAACGATCGACACGCGCTGGTGGCCCGTGGCGATCCGCTGGGTAATCGATCATAGCCAGGTGTTTGCGCATGCGACCCGCTGGTTGCGCTCGCGAAGCACACCGCCACAGCGAAAGCGCTCACCAGCGGCGCGTGTTTCGCAACTGGAGTATCTCAGCAACTTCGACGCGATTGTTAAGCTCGCGCAGGGGCATAACGCAAAAGTGATCGTCATCGGTGCTCCATACCGAGATAGCAAGACGAACCCGCCTGAAGCGCAGTTGATGACGCAATATCGCGCCGTGCTCAAAGCGGATATGCAGCAGAATCAAATTCCATATCTCGAAATTCTCGAACTCACCGAAGCGGCAGGCAGCGTAAACGAGGGATTTTTCGGCGAGTTAATCCACCCCAATCACATGGGCCATCGCTTAATGGCGTCGGAAGTCTTGAAACTCATGTCTCAACAACGCCTGCTCGGCGATCTTAACGTCCCGACTATGGTTCCTTGAGGAACGAACTGTAGGGGCGGCCCTCGGTGGCCGCCCGTGGTTTTGATCGTGTTCTCCTAATCCGAGGTCGTGGCTCCGTGAACGCGTGTCAAAACCACGGGCGGCCACGGAGGGCCGCCCCTACAGTACGTTCGCAGGTTATAATTATTCTCGGAGGTTAGAGACATGTCTCTAAGCAAACAGATTGTTGCGGATCTGACGACGGCGATGAAGGCGCAGGATGCGGCGAAGACATCGACGCTGCGCATGGTCAAGGCGGCGATGATGAACCGCCAGATCGAGAAGGGTTCCGAGCTCGACGATGACGATGTGCAGAAACTTTTACGCTCACTTGTAAAACAACGGCGCGACTCAGTCGAACAGTACGAGAAAGCCGGACGGCAGGAACTCGTCGACAAGGAACAGGCCGAAATCAACGTCATCGAAACCTACCTGCCACAGGCCGTCTCGCAGGAAGAGATCGAACAGGTAGTCGCGGCAGTCATAGCCGAAACCGGCGCCAGTTCAATAAAGGACATGGGCAAAGTCATGAAGGCCACCCAAGCCGCTTTGGCCGGTAAAAACGCCGATGGACGGCTTGTCAGCGAGGTCGTAAAGGCAAAGCTGGCAACGCCCTAAGCGCATTTGCTTGCAGCGTACCCTTTCCGTATAATTCACAGCTTGCTCGAAGGCACGGGGTCTCGTCCGGTGGGTTCGCGCCCACTTTTTCTTTTGGACGAGAAACCCTCAGAAGGTGGCAATGGCTAACGAATCGATTGAACC
>DATEIS010000200.1:0-10257 GCA_035278765.1 Pyrinomonadaceae bacterium
GCGCCGTTGATCTCAAACTTTTCCACGCGGAAAGTATTCGAGAGACGAAACTTATTAGTTGCGAGAAATGTCAGGCCCACGTCGCCAAGCCAACTCGGTCGTTCGGTGTCACCGTTCAGGTTGTACTGGCCCAGGTTGAGAATGTTTGGCGTCGCGCCGGGCGGGCTTGGCGGGAACCCGGTGATGCGCGGGTTCCAGTTGCGTCCAGTGAAACTCTCGAGAAGAGTGTAATTTTGGTCGGCCTTGCTGTAGATGAGGCGACCAGTGATGTCGAGCCTCTCCGCCACCAGAGTCTGCGCGCTGAAACGAGTGTAGTTAACACTTCCACGCGCTGGTTCATTGCGATCGAAGCTGGTCAAACTCGCCGCAGTTGGGTTGAGATTTATTCCTGGAGTAACCCCCAGATCGATCACAGTGTCATCGCGAAAGCGTCGAAATCCCTGGAGAAATGAAAGGTTTAGTGGCCCGAGTTTGCCGTCGGCGCCGATACGGAAATCGTTGGCGCGGGATTCAACTTGCGACAGCATGATGAATTCATTGCCGCCTACGTGATAGTTAGTGAAGGCTGGTCCACTGTAACGCTCGGGTGAGAAGCCGATATTGAATCGAATATGCCTGTTCTTTGGCAAGAGAGTGAGATCAAAATCTCCCAGTTTTACTCGTGTGTTGTAGCCGTGCTCTCCAGTTGACTGCCGCGGTGGAACACTAAACGTCGCCGGATTAAACACCCAATTCGGATTCGCAAAGGTGTTCAGAAAACGGAAGTATTTGAAGCGACGATAAGTAGCGTCGAAACGATACCACTCGGGCTTTTCGACACTCACGCGCAGATTGCCCTGTGGATCGGCGCCCCATCCTGTTGAAGTCGCAAGCAGAGACTCAAATAGCCCACCTTTGCCGTCAGTTGATTTGAGCAGGAACGAGCTGTCAAAGACTCTCGGACCAGCCTTGTAGTTGAGATCGCTCTGATACTTGTTGAGATCGCCGTCGACTCGAAGCCCGCGGTAACCAAACTCGAGACTCGAAATGACCGTGTAGTCGCCGGCCTTCTCGCCCGTCTCCGCCGGTGTCTCGCTGTAATCCGATTTCTTTGGAGAAGGCGACGGTGATTGCGCGACAGCCAAACCGCACGCCACCATTAGGAAGAGCGCTAATCCGATTATCTTTTGTTTCGTGCTCATGCCCAATCCTCCCTTCGCTAACGGAAAAAGACCGGGCTCGTGCGCGAGCCATGGATCTTGATGTGACAGTTCGTGCAGTTTGCGTATTGCGCGTTCAGATTGTGCTGAGGTCCGGCGGGCTCTTCCGCACCGACGCCATGAGCCGTGCTGTGACACGTCAAACAAAGCTGGGCTACGCGACTCGTGATCAGCAGACGTGGATTAGACGAACCGTGCGGCGTATGGCACGAGATGCAACCGTCCGTCTTGACCGGCGCGTGCTCGTAAACAAAAGGTCCCTGCTTGTCTGCGTGACACTTGATGCAAGCTGCGTCGGCGCCGGTCGCGAGTCTCGTTTGCTTGAGCTCAAAACCACCGTGCGGATTATGGCAATCACTGCACTTCATCGCGCCTTCCAGCACTTTGTGGTGGAACGGCAATTGGAACTGGTGCTTCGTCTCGCTGTGGCAACCCATACAAAGCTGCGGCTCGCTGTTTCGAAGCAAGCGCAAATCTGAGAAGCCCGGCTTTTGTGAGTTGGCGGCGGAAACAAATACGTTCGAGGCGGCCAGTTGTCGTCCGCGCGGTGGCGAGTGCGTCGAGTGACAGTCGGTGCAACCGATGTCGTTGCGCCAGTGTTCGCCGCGACGGAAGTTGTTGTGCTCCTCCCGGCCCGCGTGACAGCCTAAACACGTCTCCGACGTCTCTTTCGAAGACTTGTTCTTGAAGGAGATGATTTTCTTTGGATCACCTTCCTCGGTGTGGGCCTTGCCTGGACCATGACACGACTCGCAGCCCGTCACCTTCTCTTTCCAACTGCCCAGCTTCGTCAATTGAGCATGGGAAGTGTGCGAGAAGAATTTGAACTGATCTTCGTGACAGTCTTTGCAGGCGTCGCTGCCGACATAATCTTCAGACTTGAACGCGATCGGTTTGGCTTGCCCCGTTTGCGCAGACTGCGAGGAGCTGTTGGAACTCAGCCAACCAAACGCCGACACGATGAAGGCACAGATCAGGAGTGCTTTGATGAGCCGGTACAAGCTTAGGCCCTCCTTAAAGTTCCTTTAATTTAGACTGACCCTGAGTTCGATGGGCGAGCGTATTTTAGGTTTTCGTTGCGCGTTTAGATGTGACAACCGTCACGTTTGAGTGCTCACCATAATCGGACTGTTACCGAAAAGTGTCAAGGGTTTTGTCTTACGACCTCGACTGAGCACGACGCTCGTGCTGAAACGGCGGAGGACACGCTGCCGAGCAGCAAACGATCTATGCCTCTAGTCCCTTTCGCACCAAGGAAGATACAATCGGCGCCCCACGTATGAGCTTCGTCGATGATCTGGTCCGGAGGATGTCCTCTTCGAATCAAAACCTCTGCATGTAATCCTGCGGCGCGCAATTTTTCAGCCGCCGGTTCGAAAAGCCGGCGTACTTGATCCCAGTTTGCTTCATCACTAACTTCAATCCACTTCATCAAGGACGGCTCGGCGGGGTTGGGAGTGATCGCTAACACTGTATCGACAACTGCAATCAGAGCGACTTCGGATCCCTTGGGCCAGTTGCGACTGCAAACAGCGTCCACGGCAGCATTCGAATCCGGCGAATTGTCTACGGCAACCAGAACCCGAACAGGGTCGTTACGCTCCTTGTGTGAGTTGCGTGCGATGCGAACAGAGCAGTGCGCTTCGTAGAGCACTCTTTGCGAGATGCTGCCCAGTATCAATCGTCCACCAAAGACCGCATGGCCTTGTGCTCCCATGACGATGAGATCGGGTTTCCATTGATCGGCTGTCCGTATAAGGGCCCAGGCCGGTGAATCGGCCTGTGCTTCATATCGAACATGCCAGTCTGGAAAAGCAGACTGGAGTTGTTCGCTAGCCCGTTTTGCCAAAGCCTTCGCGTCGTCGAGCTTGTGTCGGGCTCGTTCGTGAGCAAGCCTGATACCCTCAGGCACGTACAACGGAACTGTGTTATCGGCTTCGTCGCTTGGCGGCGGCACAAAGACGTCGGCCAGAGACATGACTAAGACTTCGGTGCCGGCAACACCTCCCAAGCCCGCGCGCTTCAAGTCTTCGAGCGCCGCATCGGCATCGTTCGAGCCATCGTATGCGATAAGAATCTTCATAGTTCACGGACCTCAATGCAATGCGGTTGAGATATCCTGCAATGATTCGGCCGCATCGTTGTGTTTCACGCGTACAGTTTTGACGGGTGACGTTAGAAATACTCTCTCTCCCACCCACATTTCGAGACGGCAGCCAGCGCAAATCGTTCCTGGCTTCAAGGCATCGCCAGCAACGGCAGAACCCTGCAAAAGCGCTTCATTAGGTTCGAGAAGATAATGACCACCTTCGACCAACGCGCGTCCGGTTTTTGGATCAAGCAGGAGGATGCGGTAGTCGCTGTTGTGTGTGCGCAAGAAGATCGTATCGAATGGGTTTAAGTCCTCGATTAGCAGCTCATCGGTCTCTGAGACTTCGGAGTCTCGTTTGGCTGAGACTTCCGGAGTGGCTTGACGATGCCGGCAGTCGAGGCAAAGCGACAAGGCCGGATCGATGTCGAGTCTCGTCTCATCGATGGCGTGTCCACACTCGCAACATCTGCCGTACGAACCCGACATCAAACGATCGAGCGCATCATCCACCTTGCGCAAACGCGCCTGCAACCCTTTTTGCTGTTCCCGAATAGTCGTCCCGGAATCTTTGAGCAGTGCTTCGCAAATGTTTTCGCGTTCCCCGTGCAGGCGATTCCAGACGAATCCGCCCTTTCCTCCAATCGGGATTTCAACCAGGTTAATTGTGTGATTCTCGTTCATGATTTTGCCCCCAATTTATGAATGCGTAGCTTGCCAGTATTTCTGTTGCATGCGTTTGGCCCAACTCCAGAATCGACCTTGTCTGACAATCGCTGGTTCATCAGTCCAGATGTCTTTATGCAGGTAGACACTGTCGCCACCAATCTCATCAATTACAAACCGCATCTCGTGGATGTAATGCGAGGTTGGTTCGCGTCCTTCTATCTCTGCGGTCAGGTTTGCAGCAGCTACTTCCGCCTGTCGCACTGCCATGTGGCCCATCTTTGGCCCCGAGAACGCGACGCAATCGCCGACGGCGTACAGTCGTTCGTGGCCCATCACGCGCATGTTCGAATCGACGTGTATGTATCCGTCGTCGTCTGTAACTCCCAGGTAGTGTGCTGCTGACGATCCTCGAAACGGCGGGACGAGCATAAGCAGGTTGAAGTCAACTGTATCTCCCGTCTCTGTTAACGCTGAGTTCTTTTGCACCGACGTGATACGGGAGTTTTGCACTAATTCAATCTGATGGGCGTCGAGTGATTTCTTGATTGCAGCCGCTGCGCCGGTGTCTCTCAGTTCCGACTCAAGCGTGTCAGGAGTGACGACCGTTATCCTCGTGCCCTCGCGTTTGCCTTTTGCTTTTAAGAGGTGCGCGAGTGCGAACGCTGATTCGTATACCGGGACCGGCATGCGGGCGCCAAAACACTGGCCCAGGATTGCTCTTCCTTCAGTAAACTTCTGGACAGCTTTCCCAAAGGTGATGGCCTTATCGACGTTCAGTAGGTGGTACGCATGTTCATAGAAACCGGTGATCCTTTCGGTTGCGAGCCGGCGACCAAGCGCGAAGATGAGATAATCGTACGGAAGCTTTCCTTCGACTTGACCGTGCGCGATGCTGACTTTCCTTTCGAAAGGATCGAGGTGGGCCACTTCAGCTTCAATGAAGTTCACTCTTCTATTGAGCATCGTGTCGCGGAGGTCAAATGAAACGTCTTTCTTGTCGCACTTGCCGAAAGCGAGCCTGACGAGCGCAGGATAAAAAACAAACTGCCGGCTGCGTGAGACGAGCGTGATTTGGTGTTCGTCGCTCAGTTGTTTAGCCAGGTGCTCTGCCGCGACAACGCCACCGAACCCGCCACCCAAAATCAGAACTCTTGCCATCTCGAAAACTTCCTTCTCAACAATCGGAATAAGCCACCAGTGCGACTCGCTCCGGTGTGTGCACGACTCGTACCACTTGATTTTTCTACGTTTTAGCTAAGGCTTTGGCGAGATTTGCGAGGTATTTCGCAGGCTGGTTGAAATTTCCCGCAGATGTAGAGGCATTTCTATTCTCCGGTCTTTGCATTAGAGGTCTCGATATAAATGTGCCAAGGCTTTGCCTCAAAAGTAGAAATCACACTTGGATCGGGTCAGTACAGGGAGCGGTAGCGACCTGGTAAGTGATCAGGATGCGATATTCCTAACGAATTTTGGACTCCATAATTGGACCAGGTCGCTACCGCTCCCTGTACTGACCCGATCCAAGAATGATGATCGTGCGCGATGGGTTCAAACGATGTTGACGGACGAGTATGGACTCCCTCGTGAGGTACGTTCCCCCTGGATTGCGGCACTCAGCACGTTTACAGCGTTTCTGATTTGCGGGCTCGTACCGTTGTTACCTTACTTACTCGGAATGGACCATTCGCTTGTGATCTCAGTAGTCTTGACGGGCATCGTCTTTGCGGTCATCGGCTCGATAAAGAGCAGGTGGTCCACTTCGTCCTGGTGGCATTCAGGCCTGACGACCTTGTTTGTCGGCGCCATCGCTGCCTCACTTGCTTACTTTGCAGGCGTCATCGTAAAGCAGCTTGTCGATTGAAAGTCCAGGTTGCGCGACTGAATGCTTCGGCGACGGCCCACGTTAAGAGCACAGCGACAATCATCACCAGCAGCTCCAGAGAGTCGAGAGCTTCGAGCCCGAGCATTCGGCGGAGGCTGGGCAAAAGAACCGTCAGCAACTGCAAGCCGATGCTTAACAGCACCACTAAGTGGAGCGTCAAATTAGACTTCGGCGTGATGTTAGTGTGCCGTGAAGGATACACGAAGACCAGTTGCGCAATTGCCATGTAGAGGAACAGCAAAGTGCGAGTGGTTTCGAGGTTGTAGCCATAGCGTGGCAGCGCAATGAGTAAAACGCCTCCGACGAGGGCCTTGGCGATCCCGACTTCCAGGATGAAGCGCAGAGAGGCTGAGTCGAGCAAAGGTGATTGGGCGGTACGTGGCCGCTCGTGCATTACACCGGGATTCCGATCAAGCGCCAGCGCCAGGGCGGGTGGACCATCGGTGATGATATTCAACCACAATAGCTGAACGGCCGTCAGTGGTAGGAACAGCGCCCCCGTACTGTCGCGTAAACCCATCAAGACCGCGCCGAACGCTCCCACGACGACAATCAATACCTCTGCAATGTTGGTCGAGAAAAGGAAACGGATGAACTTCTGTATATTCTCGTAAATCGAGCGGCCCTCCTCAATGGCCGCGACAATGGTGGCGAAGTTATCGTCCAGAAGCACGAGGTCTGCCACTTCGCGCGAGACGTCGCTTCCGCGCTGGCCCATCGCCACACCCACATCGGCGCGCTTTAACGCCGGCGCGTCATTGACACCGTCTCCCGTAACGGCAACAACCTCACCGCTCTCTTTAAGAGCCTCAACAAGACGGAGCTTATGTTCAGGAGCGACGCGGGCAAAGATGTTAGTTTCTTTTACTGCGCTTATGAGGGCAGTTGACGACAAGGTCTTGATGTCCAGACCTGTCAGAACGCGACTCGGTGGGATGCCAACTTCGTGTGCTATCGCAACTGCTGTCGCCGGGTGATCGCCCGTAATCATCACGACGCGTATGCCGGCCTCTTGTGACAGACGTATTGCTTCAGGAACTTCCGCGCGTGGCGGATCCCAAAGCAGTACTAATCCCAGAAAAGTAAGATCATCATCACCTTCGTCGACACCCCAGCCCAGGGCCAACACGCGGTAGCCCTCACCGGCATAGGCCTCGGCCTTCTCCATCCAGTTTTGTTTCTCGTCGGCAGCGAATCTACTGCGCTCGATGATTACTTCGGGCGCGCCCTTGAGATAACTGATAAGTTGCCCGTCTTCTTCGACGGAGACACGCATGTACTTGTAAGTACTGTCGAAAGGCAGGCTGCTGTGACGTGGATACTTGCTTTTGAGTTTCGCCGGTTCGATGTGTTGCGCCGACGCATAGTTGAACAGAGCTAACTCGAGCGGATCACCGGCTTCGGTATTTTCTTCGGCATCGTTTGCCAGGACCATAGCGCGCAGAGCACGCTCGGGATCCGGGCTGTCAACGTCTCTAACGTGCATCCGATTTTCAGTGAGGGTGCCCGTCTTGTCCGTGGCGATTACTGTGACTGAGCCCAGTGCCTCAACCGCACTCAGCCTTCGTACAACTGCCTTCCGTTCCGCCATTCGCTCAACTCCGAGCGCGAGCGTCATCGTCAGCACTGCCGGGAGTCCCTCGGGGATCGCGGCGACGGCAAGAGCCACCGCAAAAAGCAGCACATGTCCGAACCGGTTGGAGCCCTCAACGAATAGACCACCCGCGGCAATCAACACGGCGAGCAGCAGAATCACACGCGCAACTCGGCGCCCGAATACTTCGAGACGGCGCTCGAGCGGTGTCTTCTCCACGTCGACCTCGCCAAGCATCGTCGCGAGCTTGCCCATGGCACTCTCTTTTCCAGTACGGCTGGTGTCGATGTAGCCTTTGCCACGCACCATGAGCGTGCCGCTGAAAACTTCGCCGCCTTGCTCCTTATCAACAGGAACTGACTCCCCCGTCAGGACGGACTCATCGACCATCACGCCCTGTGTTTCGATCAACGTGCCGTCAATCGGAATGCGGTCGCCCTGCTCCACACGCACTAAATCAGCGGGCACTAAATCGATGCTCGGCAAGTGGCTTAGCTGTCCATCGCGCATGACCCAGACAAGAGGCGCGGCCAGTTCTTTTAAGTGTTTGAGTGCTGTCTCCGCCTTGCTCTCCTGATAGACGCCCAAGCCGGCGTTCAGCAGCAGGATGAATGCGATCGCGATCGATTCAATCGGAAGACCGTGCGCGCCTTCAAAAAACCAGACCGTGATGTCGACGACGAGAGCGAACAGCAGGATGTAGATAAGCGGACTTTGAAATTGGACCAGGAAGCGACGCCAGAACGTTTGTGAAGCTTTCTCCGGCAACGCGTTCGGTCCATATTGTTGAAGGCGTTTGCGCGCCTCGTCCGAGGAAAGACCTCGCGCAGCCAAGTCGTTATTCATCTTCCAACACCAACAGCGCCGTTTGTCCTCCACCTGAAACTTACTTCAGTTGAGCAATGAACATGCCGCCAGGACGCTTCGAAAGGTCCGCGAAAAGCGAATTGACGGATTAGTTGAATGCGGAGTTTTGTTTATTACCTGCGGACTTTTACTCACCATTCTACCGAAAAATCAAGGTAATTACGCCTTCTTCTATGGGTACGAGCTTTGCCAACTAGCATCGTGAGGTCAAATGTGTGAGGACCACGAACTATGAAACTACTAATTGCTTATGACGGTTCTGATTCGGCAGATTCGGCACTTGACGATCTGACACATGCGGGTCTACCGGCGACTGGTGAGGCGCTGGTTATGACAGTTGCCGAAGCTTGGCTGCCACCACCGGTACCTTCCGCTGCCCAGGTCGTTGAAATGGCCGCGCTGGCGGAAGGCCCACTTGGCTTGGAACGCACATACATGGCGTCGTCGCAAGTCGTTCTAGACGCAGACAAGCTCGCGGCAAAAGCGGCCGAAAGGTTTCAAGCGAGCTTTCCGAACTGGAAGGTCAATCACGAGGCTGTCTGGAGCTCACCAACGTGGGAGTTGTTTTCGAAGGCTGAAGAATTCAAAGCCGATTTGATTCTGGTTGGCTCACACGGGCGATCGGCGTTGGGTCGATTTTTCCTTGGGAGTATTTCGCAGTGGCTGCACGCGCACATTGTTCAGTTGAGATCGTGCGCGAGAGACGCTTTCCGCGAGACAACAAAAGCAATAGAAACTAGCAAAGGAGGTGTATGACCATGCTTCGCCCTGGTACCAATCAAACACCGCAAGTTCCTATCCCGGCACCGTCGATCATGACTGACGACAACCAGCATGAGATTCGTTGCGGCATGTGCGCCCGTGAGCTTTATGTTGATGAGGACGCCTATAACTATTACACCGAGGCACTCGTCTCCGGACTCGACAATCCATATCGCTGTGAAGTTTGTAGCGAAGAGTACGACGACCTTGCTTATGAAGGCTAAATGAGCCACAAAAGGCACAAGTTTTCTGCTTTATGTGCCTTTTTTGTTGGCATAAAATGTTTGGCTCACCTGTCTTGGCTCCGGAGGAGCACAATGTTTATAGCCCAACGGCCCACACCTAATGCTTCGCTCCGTCAGGAGCGACATGTAGTGGGCGCAGACATTGCGCTCCTCTGGAGCGCCAGTTTCTAAGGTGATGAAGAGCTATAAATATGCTGCTCCTCCGGAGCAAAGACAGGTGAGCCAAATATGTCACTGCCCTTTTGTTGACTACCCTTCGGAAACACCTGTTAGACGTTCAATTCTGATCCTAAACACGATCACTTGCGGCGCCGAGCCATCGACTGCAATCGCCGACTCCACTGGTGTCAACATCGGAAACTTTCGGAGGAGTTTGTTAAGGACGCCGGCCCGCTCGGGTGCTTTGGTGATCTCTTCGAACTTGCCAAACCCGATCGCACTGCGCCAGTGTAAGTCGCTCTCGATCTGGTCCACTTGAACACACGCTCGAGGATTCTCACGCAGACCGGAGATTTTGAGTCCCGGCAAGGAGTGACTGTAAAGACAATCGTCTTCCAAATGGCAGTTGATAGGAACGACGTAGGGTTCCCCATCTACGGTGCAACCCAGTCGCGCGACCTTTGAAAACAGAAACAGCGCGCGCGCTTCGTTATCCGTAAGAGCCTTCATCATGTCGCGTCCCTCCTCGCATCTTAAGGGACCGCAATAGTCGTACCGGGTTTTGGTGGGTTAGATGAGCGAAGTTATAGGTGAGTTGTGGAGTTTCCCGCATCTCTTGCGCAATGTTCCTCACAATCTCACTTAGCAACCGGTTTTATCTTCCAAATATTAACTCTTCCAGATGGCATATCTCTTGCGCTCTCCGCCAGTGGGAATGCAAACCGCAAAGATGACGGAATGCGAACCACCAGTTAATCAAGACCGGATGAAATGGAGGTTTGAGGCCATGA
>DATEIS010000201.1:0-5067 GCA_035278765.1 Pyrinomonadaceae bacterium
TGTCGCTGCGCGGGTTTGACAGCAATTTCAAACGCTTCCTGTTTGTGCTTGCACTCTTTACGCTTTCGAACTCTTCGGACAGTTTTCTCATTCTGCGTGCGATGGATTCAGGTGTGTCGTTAGCGATGGTGCCGTTGCTCTGGGCAGCGCATCACGGGATGAAGGTTTTGAGCTCGCTGTTTGGTGGTGATCTGTCAGACCGTTTGGGTCGCAAGCGTTTGATTGTTTCCGGGTGGATCTTGTATGCCGCGGTCTATGCAGGATTTGCTTTTGCGACGAATAAAGCCTCGCTGTGGATACTGTTTCTGATCTACGGCATCTACTTCGGACTCGTCGAAGGAGCAGAGAAGGCGCTCGTTGCGGATCTCGTGCGTCCAGAACAACGCGGCACCGCATACGGCTTGTACAACCTCGCTTTCGGCATCACGGTATTTCCTGCATCGCTCCTGATGGGTATGATCTGGGACTGGAAAGGGCCGGCAACGGCGTTCTTGTTTAGCGCCTCTATGGGAGCCACTGCTGCGGCGCTTTTGTTGATCTTAGTAAGGCCGCATCCCGACGAAAGGATTAGTTGAAATGAGACGCAGACTCTTAACTTCACATCCGGGGTTAGCGACAAATATTGGTTACTACCTCAGCGGCATGGAGGAAGTCCGCGGCCAACTCAGTGCGGCAGTAAAAACAATTCCCGACGACATGATTGGCAAACCTGCGTTTCTCGGCGCGCATTCGATCGGCGGACTCGTATTGCACATCGGCGAAGCAGAGTGGTTCTATATGAAGATGGTCGTAAGTGGGCAGGAACTCACTGATGAGGTTAGGAACGCACCGTACTGGGACATTTTGGACGACCTTGAAAGAGTGGCACGGAACGGCTATACGGCCGAGTTTTGTCTCAGCGAAATCGAAAAGATTCGCAATCAAACACGCGACGTGCTTTTCTCATACAACGACAAGGATCTCGAACGCATCATCACTTTCGAACGACGAGGCCAGGCGACCGAATACAACCTGCGCTATATCCTGCATCACCTGATCGATCACGAAGCACAGCATAAGGGACAGATTTTTATGCTGAAGCGACTCATGGCAATATAGGTCCTATCCGTCCAATATAGGACTTATATCTTTTAATGAACTATCAAGTTATTCAGAACGCCGATGAACTTCGGAAAGCAATCGAAACCCTCGCAACGCAACCGGTGGTTGGTCTTGACACCGAGACTACCGAGCTCGATCCATATACCTCTCGCCTGCGACTGATTCAACTCGCGACCACAGACCGCGTCTTCATCATTGACTTCGATCACTTCGCCAATGGCGACTCGACGAAGAGTGAAGCACTCGCTCCACTTCGCCGTCTGCTCGCAGCGCCGAGACCGATCAAGATCGCTCATAACGCGAAATTTGACGCGAAGTTTATCAAGCACAATCTCGGTGTTGATCTGGTCGGATTGTTCGACACACTTCTTGCCAGCCAGCTCGTCGGGGCCGGCGATATTGAAGAACGTCACGGGCTCGAGACTGTCGCCAGCCGCTATTTGAACGAAGCTGTCGATAAATCAGAACGGCTGTCAAACTGGAGCTTTGAGTTATCCAAAGCGCAACTCGAATATGCCGCGCGTGATGCCGCGATCCTATTGCCGTTGCGTGAAAAGCTGATCGAGAGATTGAAGTCGGAATCTTTAGTGAAGTGTGCACAGCTCGAGTTCGAATGCGTGATGCCGGTGGTCGATATCGAGCTCGCGGGTTTTTACATGCACAAGGACCGCTGGCGCGATCAACTCGGCATCGTTGAAAAGAAACGTGTTGAACTTGCGGAACAGTTGCAGCAGGTTCTGGCGGAGGAGTCGTCACAGGGCACGCTGTTCGGTGGTCCACAGCGCGACGACATCAATCTCGATTCGCAGCAGCAGTTGACCAAGGCGCTCAACCGCCTTGGCATTCCCGTTCCTGAATCAACCCGTAACTGGAAACTCCAGCCCCTCGCGGCACAATACCCGATCATCGGAACGTTGCTCGAGTACCGCACCGTGCAGAAGGCGCTGACGAGTTACGGCGAAAACATGATCGATCTGATCAATCCGGTAACGAATCGTTTGCACGCGGATTTCAGGCAGATCGGCGCGCCGACCGGGCGATTTGCGTGTACCAACCCGAACATTCAGCAGGTGCCGCACGCGGTCGAGTACCGGCGTTGTTTCAGTGGTCATCCCGAGGAGAGAAAGCTGATCATCGCCGACTATTCGCAGATTGAGTTGCGGATTCTAGCAGAGTTTTCGGGCGATCGTGGCTTCATCGAGGCTTTCAATTCGGGAGCGGATTTACATCGTGTGACAGCGGCGCAGGTCTTCAACGCCTCTTTGGACCAGGTCACGAAAGAGCAACGTGACTTTGCGAAGCGATTGAACTTTGGCGTGGTTTACGGGATCGGCGCGCAGCGCTTTGCACTGATGACTGGGTTGAGTGTCTCAGATGCGGAGAATGTTTTGCGGCGCTACTTCGGTACGTATCGACAGCTCGATACGTACCTGCGCGACGCCGCGAACCGGGCGGTGAGTGAGCGACAGGCGCGCACTGCTTCAGGACGTCTCGTGCGTTTCCGGTATGACGAGAACGACCGCCAACAGATCTCGATGACGCAGCGCAACGGCAAGAACACGCCGATACAAGGCACGAGTGCCGACATTCTAAAGCGCGCGCTCAAGTTGTTGAAAGAAGAGCTGAGTGAGACGAACGCGAAAATTGTAAATATCATTCACGATGAGATCGTGGTCGAAGCTGATGCTGATGAAGCTGAGGAAGTAGCAGCTAAAGTCGAGCGCGTGATGTGCACTGCGGGTGAAGAGTATTTGAAGACCGTGCCGGTTAAAGTCGAAACCGAGATCGCGGATGAGTGGGTTAAGTAGATCGGCGTCTCCAAACAAAGTAGATCGGAATACCCGTGAACACTAACAAATACCCGATACCCGAAGTCGATGGCGCGAGAATCGCCAAATCGATAATGAACAAGCCCGCCAGTACGATGTAAATCAGCGGCACAATAGGGTAACCAATCGTTCGATAAGGACGCTCAATCTCCGGTGCCTTCCGCCGCATCACAATCACTGCTCCAACCATCAATATATAAAAAATCAAATCCGCCGAAACGATGTATTCGAGCAGTTGCGTGTAAACGTTTCCAAACGAATAAGCCCCAGTCTGTTGATTAGTCGTGACAGTGCGTGGAAGAACGAGCAACGAGGCCCACAATCCCTGTGCGATCAAAGCGACAGCCGGAACATGATGCGCGTTGACGCTATCCACGCGTTTGAAGAACAACCCATCACGCGCCATTGCGTAGTAAACACGCGCGCCCGCCAGTATCAATCCATTGTTGCAACCAAACGTCGAAATCATGATCGCGAGGGCCATGATGACGGTGCCCTTGCTACCCAATACCGCCTGCATCACCGCAGTGGCAACGCGATTCTGTGGTGCACCTTGAATTCCAGATAGCGGCAACGTCACGACGTACGCGAGATTCGCCAGCAGGTACAACGTGACGACGATGCCGCAACCAAGCAAGAGCGCGCGCGGCAGATTTTTCCCCGGATCGCGCACTTCGCCGGCCGTAAAGGTGACGTTGTTCCAGGCGGACTGCGCGAAGAGTGGTCCAACCATCGCTCGGCCGAGCATCATCAACAACGCAAGTACGAGCAGACCTTCGCCGGCAGGTTCAAACCAGACTTGCGATGCCGTCGGTTGCCAGCCGTTTTCCCATGATGCCCACCACGAAGACGTGTAAGCGGCGCTGTTGCTGTTCCATCCGATCACCAAGCCGATCACGATCAATCCGAGTAACGCGGCGGTTTTGGTGAACGTGAAAGTGTTTTGAATGACTTTTCCAGTTTGTAGCCCGCGCGTGTTGATGAACGTGAGAAACAGGATCATCACCACCGCAAGCAGCTGCTGGGTCGACAGACTCAACGCGTAACCATTGAACGAGAGCCCGCTGATCGTGAACGGCCTCAATAACATGACGGGCTCGATGAGATAACTGTCGGCTGATATACTGCTGGTGAGCACGCCGGTGAAGTTTGCGAAGGCCACAGCCACGGCTGCAATCGTTCCCGTCTGAATGATCAGAAACAATCCCCAGCCGAAGAGAAATCCGATTGATGGTCCATACGCTTCACGCAGAAACACATATTGCCCGCCGGCTTTCGGCCACATCGCTGCCAGTTCCGCACAGCAGAGTGCACCTGTGATCGTTAGCACGCCAGCGAGCGCCCAGGCGGCAATCAGCCAACCCGGCGATCCAACGAGACGCGACGATTCAGCGGAAGTAATGAAGATTCCCGAGCCGATCATTGAGCCCACTACGATCGTGGTGGCATCAAGCAGGCTTAGACCACGGAGCAGATTTGGGGGAGCTTCTTTGCTCATTCGTGCGGCGGGTATAGTGCCATAGATCTATCCACAGATTACACAGAATGTTTTTAATGAAATCTGTGTAATCTGTGGATGAAACCCTTGCTTGACACGAATCGAGGGCTCACCTAGTCTTTTGGGTTTGGAGTTTGCCACAGAATGAAAAACGACCTAATCAATTTAATAACAAACAAAAAAGCACACGTTGGGGTTATAGGTCTCGGGTATGTCGGTCTCCCGCTGCTCGTGGAATTTGCCTCCAAGGGGTTTCAGGGCACCGGTTTTGAAGTTGACGAGTCGAAGGCGGAACAGATCAACGCCGGCAATTCCTACATCGGCGACGTCCCTTCGCGACGGCTGAAGGAAGTGGTCGATGCAAAGCTTCTGCGAGCCACCACCGACTTCAGCCACCTGCGTGAATGCGACGCGATTATCATCTGTGTTCCGACGCCGCTGCGGAAAACGAAAGAACCCGATGTCTCGTACATCCTCGCGGCCGCCGAACAGATTCAGAAGAACCTGCGCCGCGGTCATCTGATCATTCTCGAGTCGACAACTTATCCGGGAACCACTGACGAAGTGCTGCTCCCGATGTTTGAAGAAAAGGGACTAAAGCTCGACGAAGATTTCCTCCTCGCGTTCTCGCCGGAGCGA
>DATEIS010000202.1:0-19899 GCA_035278765.1 Pyrinomonadaceae bacterium
TACGAGTGATGCGTCAGGTTTGTGACAGTGTCTTTATCGGAGGTGGCTGAATACTCGATCTTGAGTTCGTTATTGTTCGTTAGCGTGTAGATTACTCTCACGGTGAGATTTCCCGGATAACCCTCTTCGCCGTCATTGCTGATGTAATCGAGGACAAGCGCTGGCCCGGTTTTCATCTTCAACTCGTTGCCCGCCCAGATAACTTTGTCAAAGCCCTTGATGCCGCCGTGGAGATGGTTCTCACCGTTATTGACGGCGAGCTTGTACTCGACTCCATTCAGGGTGAAACGTCCTTTGGCGATACGATTGCCATAGCGTCCGATGAGCGCACCAAAGTAAGGACCGGGTTTTAGATAGTTGTCGAGGTCGTTGAAGCCGAGAACGACATCATCAAATTTTCCGTTGCGATCAGGGACTTTTAATGAGACGACGATGCCGCCGTAATTGGTGATCCTCGCTTCGACGCCGTGGGCATTGCGAAGCGTGTAGATATCGACGTTTTCGCCCGCGTCGGTTTTACCAAAGCTCTGTTTGGTAATGCCTGCCTGTGCCTGAACAACCAGCGCGATCGTCAACAACCACAATACGGCAACAAGAACTCTCGGAATCTTGCAGTGTTGTCTCATTCGTTTCTCCATTTTGAATTAACGGGCCTCGCTCTCACGCATGAGGGCGATTTGTCGTCGATTCCGGCGTTCAGTGAAAATCTGATCCGCCATCACACCGATTAGAATCACTGCTCCCATCACCGCGAAATCCAGCGAACTCGGGATACCGAGCAGGTTAACCAGATTGCGCAGCACTTGGAGCAGGGCAGTGCCGATCAACACCCCGACGACCGAGCCCTCACCGCCGCGCAACGAACAGCCACCGAGCACCGCCGCAGCGATTCCGTAAAGTTCATAAGCGTTACCGTGATTGGCGGGCGAAACAGAGTTTGTGTAAAAGGCGAAGATCACACCGGAGATTGCTGTGAGCGCTCCGGCAATTACGTACGTGAGTGTGATGATCCACTTCGTGTTGATACCAGCATAGCGAGCCGCTTCCGCGTTGCGGCCGGTTGCGAACAGATACCGGCCGTAGACCGAGCGATGCAGCACCACCCACGTGATCGCGGCAATGATCAGGAGCACCACAAACGGCATTGGAATCTTGAAGAGATTTCCATTCGCGAGAAAACGAAGGAAATTGAGACCTTCAACCGTTCCAAATCCTTTAGTCTCGTCGTTGGTGACGAAGCGTGCAAGGCCACGATAAAAAAGGAGACCGCAAAGCGTGACAATGAACGGCTGCATGTTCAGTCGCGTGATGAGCAGCCCGTGGCCCAGCGTCAGCGCCATCGCAATTCCGATGCACGCCACCACCGCTAAAGCAACTCCGAAGTTCCACTCGGTCAGCATCATCGACAGAAGGACACCGAGCAGCGCCATCATCGACCCGACTGAGAGTTCGATGCCACCGGTGATGATCACCAAACCCAGACCGATGCTGAAGATGCCGAACGCACCGATCTGCCGCGCGAGGTTCTGAAGATTAATCGCGAGCAGAAAATTTGGGTTAATGATCGAGACGATAATGCAGAGAACGATTAGCAGGACAAAAATGCCAAGCTCTTTTTTCATAAGCCCTCACTCGCCACAAGAAGCACAGAAAGACTTAGCCACAAAAAAGCACAAGAAGCACAAAAAGAGTTTTTTCTTGAGCTGGAAGGTTTCATTTAGTTCCGTGGAATCCCTTTACTGGTTCTTTAACCGAGAATTCGTTTAAAAATATTTTTGTGCTTTTTGTGCCTTTTTGTGGCTAAAACTTGTGCCTTTTGTGGCTCTATCCGTCGGTGCCGGTGGCGAGACGCATGACGGCTTCTTCGCTGAATTGTGCGCGTTCGAGAATTCCGGTTAGCCGTCCTTCGTGCATTACCGCAATGCGATCGCTGATGCCGAGCACCTCTTCCATTTCACTGCTGATGACGATCACTGAAACACCGTCCGCAGCAAGCTTGCGGATGAGTTCATAAATCTCTGACTTTGCCCCCACATCGATCCCGCGCGTCGGTTCGTCAAAAATCAGTACTCGCGGAGAGAACGTCAGCCACTTTGCCAGCACTACTTTTTGCTGGTTGCCGCCGCTGAGATTTGCTGCACGCATCTCGGGTGTGGGCGTCTTGATGTTGATTGCTTTGACCGCTTCGCGAGCTGCGCTCGCTTCTTTGGCGAAGTTGATGATCTTTGCTGACGAATAGCTCTCCAGATTTGGTAGCGAGATATTTTCACGCACGTTGAAATCGACAATCAGTCCTGTCAGCCGGCGGTCTTCCGGCACCAGGTAGATACCATGTGTGATAGCGTCCTGAGGTCCCTGGATCTTCAATGTTTGACCCTTGAGCGCGACTTCAGTCTCGAGTGCTTCTTCGACGCCGAAGATTGCCCGTGCAACTTCCGAACGCCCGGCTCCGACTAGTCCGGCAAACCCAAGCACCTCACCTTTTCCAACATTGAAAGAGATGGTGTGATTCGGATACCTGATCGTGCGTAACCGGCGCACTTCAAAACCGCCGTCGCGCTCTTTAGTTCCATTACCCGCGGCGCCTTTGAAAAATTCTTTGAGGTCGCGTCCGACCATCATCCGGACCATTCGCTGGTGAGTAATCTCGGTCCCCTGCAGCTCTCCCGCATTCTTTCCGTCGCGAAGCACGACCGCACGATCCGCGGTTTCCTCAACTTCGTGCATGCGATGCGTGATGTAAATGATACTGACGTTATGCGCTTTTAGATCTCTGACAATTTCGAGCAAACGTCGTGTTTCAGTTAGTGTGAGACTCGACGTCGGCTCGTCCATGATGATGATACGTGCGCCGGTGCTGAGCGCTTTTGCGATTTCGACCAGTTGTTGTTGTGCGATTGAAAGTTGGCCCAGCGGAGTTCGGCTCGAAACATCCATGCCGAGTCGGCGCAGGATCTCGTCAGACTCGCGGTAGATGCGTTTACGATCGATGAGCTTTAAGAACCCGCCGAAGGTTGGTTCGCGTCGCAAAAAGATATTGGCGCCCACATCGAGATTATCGAGTACGCTGAGTTCCTGGTGGATAAACTCGATGCCGAGTGCACTTGCCTCACGCGGTGAACGTATTTCAACCGGCTGTCCATTGATTTTGATCGTGCCGCTATCGCGTGAAATCGCGCCGCCGAGAATCTTCATCAGCGTCGATTTGCCCGCGCCATTTTCGCCAATCAGCGCAACATTCTCGCCTGTACCGACTGAAAGGCTGACGTTGTCGAGCGCAACAACCCCTGGGAATCGTTTGCTGATTCCCTCCATCTCGAGGATTGGCGGGTTAGGTGTCACTAGTTCTCTGGGCTCTTTGCGACGCGAATTCTAGGTGCGTCCACGGAGTGCGTTGATCTTCTTGGTAAATTCCTCGACGTCGGCTTTCTTAATCGCGAGCGTGGGAACGAAGATCTGTTTGCTCGCAGGAATCTGCGATTTGTCGCCGTTCAAGACTTTCGCCATCAGTTCCATCGAGCGATAACCAAACTCGAATGGTTGTTGCACGACTGTGGCGTAAATCGCGCCGTCTTTAACGCCAGTCAAAGTTTCGTCTTCTTCGTCAAAGGCGATAATCTTTATCTTATCGACCTTGTTTGCTTCTCTGACGGCCTGAAGAATCGCCGGCCCGTTGTAGGACCACAAGCCGACCATTCCGGCAAGGTCAGCATTGTTCACGATGG
Source organism: Pyrinomonadaceae bacterium (assembly GCA_035278765.1). GTDB lineage: Bacteria > Acidobacteriota > Blastocatellia > Pyrinomonadales > Pyrinomonadaceae > PSRF01. Next base: position 3,726 of record DATEIS010000202.1, read on the forward strand.
AATCGGAAGCGTTTGATTTCGCGCGCACACGATCGGTGTTGTCGGTGCGAACGTCGATAATCGTTATATTCGATCCTTCGATTGCTTCCTTCAGACCCTGAAAGCGTTGCTGTGCATTCGCAGCGTCGAGCACACCGACGAAGACCATGATTTTCCCGCCCTGTGGCAACGCTTCTTTGAGAAGCTGCCCAGCCTGACGTCCCGCGGCCACGTTGTCGGTACCGATATAACACATGCGGTTGCTGTCCGGCGCATCGCTGTCCTGCGTCACCACCAAAGCCTGATCCGCAACGCGATTAAGCATCCCGGTCTGGTTCTTTGGGTCAACAGGACTAATGGCGATGCCTTTCACGCCGTTTGCGAGCAGGTCATCGATGATGCTCTGTTGTTCCGCGGCCGTACCGCCGGCAGGAATTCTGAACTCGACTTGGATATCCGGTATTTCTTTCGCGGCTTTCTCAGTTCCTTTACGTGCGATGGTCCAGAACTCGGACGGGTTATTGGTCACGAACGCGAGCTTATGCTTCGTTCCTGAACCGCCGCCGGCAGTATTAGTGCCCGAAGGCGCGGGCTGACAGCTTGCAAACAACAACGTCAGCAGGAATGTGCAAACACACGCGGAGATCAGTCGAATGGATTTTTCAGGTCGCATTGGGTTCCTCGATACTTAGTTTGGGTTGTTCGCAAAAGATGTTTACCACAAAGGCTTCAAGACACAAAGCGTTATTAAACCCTTATATCTGCACTTTTTGTGACGATACCGGAATATGGTTGAGATTTGGCGCTTCGAGTGGTACAAGATCAGTGTTCCCTCCTTGTTGTCAGCCCAAAACCCCTGGATATAAGTAGTGAGAGCGTAGCCTGCCCACAGGTGCGCACGATCGAACACGGGAGGTAAGAACTATGGTCAAAAAGATGTTGTTGTTGATAATGCTAAGTTTTTCGTTAGCACTCGGTGGCTTTTGGGTACTGAGAGCCCAGGATCCCACAACACCAAAACCCGAAACAACGAAGACACAGCCGCAAAAACCGGCTAACACAACCGCGCAGGTTGATCTTTCAGGTACCTATGCGGGTACTTTCACTTGTGAGGAGGCTGGTCTCGTTGGCGACACCACCCTCACGATAACTGGAAACGAATTCACCACCGCAGACGGAAGAAAGGGCCGGATTACAGCCTCGAAGACGAGTGGCTATACCGCCGTTGCTCTTCAAGTTAACCCCGCTGATCCAAGCATGCCTGCGGCCGGTGCAAAAGTCATTTCGCTGCGCGCTAAGAAAAGCGGTAACAAACTGACGCTGACACCGGTGTCGGGATCGACGATGAAGTGCAGTTTCAGTCCAACAAAAAATATGGCCAAGACACCATCAGCAACCGGAACGGACGTCGCAAACCCGGCTGCGGTGCCGGCTCAAACTCCTGCGCCGAGTCCGAGCCCGAGTCCCGAGGCGAGCCCGACTCCAAGTCCGACGCCAGGTGGAAGTCCCAGACCAAGCCCGACGCCAGTACCAACTCCGTCGCCTGGGGAACCGGCACCCAGTCCGACGCCTACACCGAGTCCGAGTCCCAGTCCAAGCCCTGGTCCGAGATTGGGCTAAGCTGGTTTTAAGGAAGCACAAAGTCACAAGGGTTGAGCCGCAAGGCTCAGCTTTTGTGACTTTTGTCTTTTTGTGGCATCTTCAATCCGGATGAAACAAAAGATACGCATTGCAGCCGGACAAGGCTTTTGGGGAGATCTTCCTGATGCACCAGTGCGCCAGGTTGAAGGTGGACCAATCGACTATCTGATGCTCGACTATCTCGCCGAAGTAACGATGTCGATCATGCAGAAACAGAAAGCGCGCGATCCAAACGCGGGGTATGCAAAAGACTTCGTGCCGTTGATGCGCCGGATTTTGCCGGCGTGTGTTGAGCGCGGAATTAAGGTTACTGCGAATGCCGGTGGCGTCAATGTGCGTGGCTGTGCGGACGCCGTAATCCAGGTCGCGCGTGAGCTTGGTCTGGCGGGTAAGGTCCGGATCGGAATCGTTACCGGCGACGACATCATGTCGCGACTTGATGAACTACTCGCGCGCGGAATTGAATTACGCAACATGGACACGGATGAGCCGTTGTCGACCGTGCGCGACAGAATTCAAAGTGCGAATGCATACCTCGGCGCCGCGCCAATCGTTGATGCGTTGAATCAAGGGGCGCAGATCGTGATCACCGGTCGCGCTACAGACACTGGCTTAACGCTCGCGCCGTTGATGCATGAATTCGGTTGGAGCGGGGACGACTGGAATCGTCTGGCGGCGGGAACGATTGCCGGTCACATCATCGAGTGTGGTGCGCAGGCATCGGGTGGTAACTGCCAGTACGAATGGCGCAGCATTCCGAATCTCGCTGATGTCGGCTTTCCGATTGTCGAGGCTTCGCCGGATGGCAGTTTTGTTATCACTAAGCATGAACGAACTGGGGGCTGGATCATCATTCCGGGTATTAAGGAGCAGCTCGTTTACGAGATGGGTGATCCGCACGAGTACATCACACCTGACTGCGTCGCCGATTTCACGACGATTCGACTCGAGTATGAAGGCCGGGATCGTGTTCGCGTCTTCGGCATCGAGGGGAAACCAGCGACGGAGTTTCTTAAAGTTTCGATCAGTTATTCAGCAGGCTTTAAAGCGGTCGGAACTTTAGTCTATTCGTGGCCCGAAGCTTACGACAAGGCTCTGGCAGCGGATCGTATTCTTCGAACTCGACTCGATCGCCTCGGGCTGAAGTTTGAGCAAGTGTTGACGGAGTTTGTGGGTGTAAGCGCGACGCATGGTCCACTTGCAGGGAGACCGAGCGCGGATATTCCTGAAGTGCAACTTCGTGTCGGAGTTCGCGGGCAGGACCGGAGCGCGGTGGAAAGATTTACGAAAGAAATTGCTCCGCTGATTCTCACTGGACCGCCCGCAGTAACAGGTTTTGCAGGAGGGCGGCCCAAAGTCGAAGAGATCGTTGCCTACTGGCCCGCTCTAATTCCCAAGGAAGAGATTACGCCTACGGTTGAGGTGCTTGAAGCGTGAAAGTACAACTGACAAAACTGGCTCATGCGCGTTCGGGTGACAAAGGCGATACCGCGAACGTCGGATTGATTGCACTAAAAGATGAGCTGTATCCAATCCTCGTCCGCGAAGTTACGGCCGAGCGTGTGAAGCAACACTTTAAGGGCGTCTGCCACGGTGAAGTCGAACGGTTTGAGTTGCCGAATCTTGGCGCGCTGAATTTTCTGTTGCACGAGAGTCTGGGCGGTGGTGGTACTTTGTCGCTGATGACTGATGCGCAGGGGAAGACTTTTTCGACAGCGTTGTTGCGGATGGAGATCGAGGTCAGTGAAAAAGAAGCCGCGGATCTGAACGGATGAATATGGATATTGTCCTTTATTCAGTTGAGGGGTCTGTGGCTCGTGTCACGCTTAACCGGCCGGAAAAAAGGAATGCCCTCAACGACGCCGTTATTACTGGACTCAAGCAGGCACTGAAGAGTACTGCGGCGGATAAAAACGTCAGAGTTGTTGTGATTTCGGGAGCAGGGAAGGATTTCTGCTCAGGTGCAGATCTTTCGGCGCTTCAGAAGATTGCCGGAGCGTCGGTTGCCGAAAATGCCGAAGATGCGCGGTCGCTGCTGGAACTGTTTTTGTTGATTCGGCAGGTTTCGGTTCCGGTTGTGGCGGCTGTGACTGGACGAGCGCTTGCGGGTGGGTGTGGTTTGGCGACGGCGTGTGATCTCGTTCTTGCGTCTGCTTCGGCGCGTTTTGGATATCCGGAAGTCAAAATCGGGTTTGTGCCGGCGATGGTTATGGCCATCTTGAGACGCAACGTCTCAGAAAAACGGGCCTTCGAATTGATCACACGTGGAGCCGAGATAAGCGCGGATCAGGCTAAGGAGTTCGGCCTCGTGAACCAGGTATTCGCCGACGCGACTTTCGAAACCGAGGTAAATACCTACGTTAGTGAGTTTGAGAAGATGAGTGCATCAGCTATAAGCCTCACGAAGACTTTGCTTTATCAGATGGATGGACTCGCATTTCCCGAGGCATTGGAAACGGGCGCGGACGTGAACGTCATCGCGAGACTTACGGACGACTGCCAAACTCGAATCGCCAAATTCCTACAAAAAAGTTAGCCTCAAGAGACACTTAAGACGTAAGCGCTTAACAAACATCCGAAAAATGGAAAATGATCCGTAAATTCGTATGTCGAGGTCTGGGTACAGATCGAAAGAAGGTACTGAGTTGGAGAATCCTTTGGGCGTTAGTTCCTTTAGTCGCGTGGCTTTACGTTGGCTTGAAGAAATTTGACGATGTCTTCGGTTGAGGTGCCGGGCAGAAAAATTTCGGCCACTCCTTGCTGCTTAAGCTTGGGCAGATCCTCCTGCGGAACTATACCGCCGACCAGGACCAGAACGTTGTCCATACCCTTCTCACGCAGCAACTGAACGATGCGCGGGCAAAGCGTGTTATGTGCTCCGCTCAATATTGAAACGCCAACCGCGTCCACGTCTTCCTGAAGAGCTGCGGCAGCGATCATTTCCGGTGTTTGTCGCAGTCCGGTATAGATTACTTCCATACCTGCATCGCGCAGGGCACGGGCGATAACTTTGGCGCCACGGTCATGACCATCGAGTCCGGGCTTTGCAACAAGAACTCTAATCTTTCGACTGGACATAGGTGCGGGTTAGAAAGCGGGCTCTTCGTAAACTCCGTAGACGTCTCTGAGTGCTGAACAGATCTCACCAAGCGTCGCGTAAGCTCTTACTGCCTCGATCGTTGCCGGCATCGTGTTCTCATTTTTCCGCGCCACAATTCGGAGTTTGTCGAGTGCGTTTGTAACTGCCCCGGCATCGCGCCTCGTGCGAGTTTGCTCGAGCCGCTCTAGCTGGTGCGTGCGAACTGATTCGTCGATAATCAGGATTGGAACTTCGGAAACCTCGTCAGTCATGGTGTATTTATTGACGCCGACGATTACCTGCTCGCCTCGTTCCACGGCCTTCTGATACTGGTAAGCGGAATCCTGAATCTCGCGTTGCGGAAATCCTTTTTCGATGGCCGAGACCATTCCGCCCATCGCGTCGATTTTGCGGAAATACTCCAGGGCTTCCTGCTCCATCTTTTCCGTCAATGACTCAAGAAAATACGAGCCGCCGAGTGGATCGATAGTGTTTACGACACCGGTTTCTTCGGCAATGATCTGTTGCGTGCGAAGGGCGATGAGTGCGGCGCGATCCGTTGGCAGCGCCAGGGCTTCATCGTATGCGTCAGTGTGCAAGCTGTTGGTGCCGCCGAGTACACCGGCGAGCGCCTGAATTGCCACGCGCACAATGTTATTCAGTGGCTGTTGCACTGTTAGGGAGACGCCGGCGGTTTGCGTGTGGAAACGCAGTTGCAACGTGCGCTCATAATTACTGCCAAAGCGGTGCTTCATCTCACGCGCCCAGATGCGACGAGCAGCGCGGTACTTGGCGATCTCTTCGAAGAAATCGTTGTGTGCATTAAAGAAGAAGGACATGCGCGGGACAAACCGGTCTACGTCCATTCCGGCTTCGACGCCCCACGCCACGTACTCGATGCCGTCCCGCAACGTAAATGCGAGTTCCTGTGCGGCAGTCGCACCCGCTTCACGAATGTGATAACCGCTTACTGAAACAGGGTTATAGCGAGGTACGTGGTCGGTGCAGAATGCGAAAGTGTCTATCACCAGCTTCATTGCCGGTTTGATCGGATAGATCCATTCCTTCTGCGCGATGTACTCCTTAAGAATGTCGTTTTGCAGCGTGCCTGAAATCTTGTCCCAACGCGCTCCCTGCTTTTCCGCTACGACGAGATACATCGCGAGCAGAACCGATGCGGGCGCATTAATTGTTTGAGAGACAGTGACTTGCTCGAGCGGGATGCCATCGAACAACACTTCCATGTCCGCCAGTGACGACACCGCCACACCGCATTTTCCTACTTCACCTTCGGAGAGCGGCGAATCGGCGTCGTAGCCCATCAAAGTGGGAAGGTCGTAGGCTACTGAGAGCCCGGTTTGACCCTGCTCCATCAGGTACTTGAATCGGGCGTTGGTTTCTTCCGGAGTGCTGAAACCCGCGAACTGTCGCATCGTCCAGAGTTTGCCGCGATAGCCGGAGGGATGGATTCCGCGTGTATATGGAAACTCACCGGGAAAAGAAATGTCGCGTGCGAAGTCGAGATCTGCGACGTCGGCGGGCGTGTAGAGGCGTTCGACGTCGTCGAGTGAAACGCTCTGAAAACTCTTTTTTCGTTCGGGATGTTTGTCGAGAGCAGGTGTGAGAGTTTTTTCCTCCCAGCGCTCGCGCTCAATCTCAGCAGGTGAGCTTTCCTTAACTTTAGACATCCCTCGGATATTAGCCGCAAGAAAGCACAAGTGCAAATTTAGCCACAAAAAAGCACATAAAGCACAAAAGGCACACAATGAGGCTTATTAAGGATTACTAAACGACCAAGCTTTCTTTTTGTGCTTTTTGTGGCTTGGCTAGAGGGGAGCGCGGCTGTGATGGCAGTCACAGCCGCGCCGGCTCGGAAGGTAACCCGGGTTACGTGGATGTCGAGCAGAGAAAAACTACGGGCAGGTTTGGGCAGGCATAGAAATCGATATTTGCGTGATGAATCATGATCACTCCACCGGTACGACAAACTCATTACTGCGAACCATGTTCAGACGCGCACGGGCGGCGAGTTCGATAGTCCGCGGATCTGTTCGGAGTCTGTCCACTTCCGTTTTCAGCGATTGATTTACGTTTCGCAGCACCTCGACGTCCGTTTGCATCGAGGAAAGTTGCTGCGCCGCAACCTGAACTTTGGCGCGTGTTCGCATGTTCACCGTCACACAGACGGCGAAAGTCGCCATCAAAATCATTCCAAAAATCACCCAGGACGGAATTATTCCGCCGCGGCGCCGCACCTCCGTGCGCGTGCCGAGGATGTCGGCCGAGATCTGTTGTACCGAGGCAAGGGAAGTCGTGCGTGGGGTCACACGCTGCGCCCTGATTCGTTCATCAACCCAATATGTATTTGCGACCTTGCTCACTTCATACCTCCCAGCGCCTTGCCGTACACCCGCGAGCAGATTGTGTGTCTGGGCTCAAAGTTAAGAAGCTGCTTAATCTATATCGGTGGGTTAGGCCACAATATAGCTGGTATTTCGCGACTAGCAGCCCCAACTAAATGTACTTTCTGGCTTGTCAATTTGTTGCCGCTCAACAACTTAGCGGCGATATCGCCGGAATGTAGCATCGGTGCTTAAGGGTGTAAAGACATTTCTCTTCAATGATTTAACCCCGTAAGTTGAACATTTACTTGAACTAAGAGCGCTTAAGCACTGAAAATGGCGAACAGGCGGCGAACGGAAATCCAAAGGGCAAAATGGAGCCTTCAACCGCAGAAATCCCTGGAGTTAAAACTTGTTGACAGTCTCCGGCTGGCAAACTAGACTCGTAAACCTGCGGGCTGCTATAGCCCATGGCTCTATGGTTTGAACTCTTGTCCCTGCGGCCCCTCACTGAACGAGGATTTCCACGGTTTTCGAGCACATTTCAAGGAACGGTGTTGATGTCTGACCTTTTGGTCTTAAGTCCGGATGCCCCTGCCTCCGAATCTGGTTTTCCCAAACTGCCTATCAGTTCAATCGTTAGAGCGGTCTGCGAAGCGGCCAATGGTGGTCCCGATCTGCTCTATGAAGTAATGATAAAGATGAGCTTGATGGTTGAGGCGACTGCGCCTACCTATGGCTTATCAATCTGGGCTACGTCTGATTCAGGTAAACCGACACTGCGCTGGGCTGAGGGACTCGAGGACACCGAAATCGCGATTGGCGAAACTGCGGTTGCTGAAATTTTTGCGAGCAAAGGCCGGCCACAGCCTGCCCAGGAAGGCGATCCGGCGATCTGTCTGTTGCTGGGGTTACCGTCGGCTGTGCGTGAAGGCGCTGCGCTTTACGGTCGTTGTGTTCGACCACTGACAGCTCAACAGGCTAAGGAGCTTAACGCACTCAGCGATGTTGCACACCTGGCCCATTCACATCAATCGACCAATGTCCCTCCCACTGCCGTTAAGCCGGCGCCGTTGTCTTCAGTTAGCTCATTGCCCGGAATGGTTTTCAGTAGCCGGGCGATGGCTGATGTAGCTCGAAACGTCGAACGCATCAAAGATTCTCATTCCACGATCCTCGTGACGGGTGAGTCCGGAACGGGGAAAGAGCTTATTGCCCGCGCGATCCATCGTTTAAGCCGGCGTTCTGAAAGCGAGTTTATTCCTTTCAATTGTTCGGCGGTTCCTTCGGAACTGATCGAGAGCATGTTGTTTGGACATCGCCGCGGAACGTTCACGGGCGCGATGTCAGACCAGGCGGGTTTGATCCGTTCCGCAGAGAATGGGACGTTGTTTCTTGACGAGATTGGCGACTTGCCGCTTGCGTTGCAGCCAAAGCTGCTCAGGTTCCTTCAGGAAGGTGAGATTCACACTCTCGGTGAGCGTGCGCCGCGCAAAGTGAATGTGCGCGTGATAGCCGCCACGCACAAAGATCTCGAAACACTCGTACAAGAAAAACTTTTTCGCGAAGATCTCTACTATCGAATCGCTACGTTAACGTTGAAGGTTCCGCCACTCAGAGAGCGACGCGAAGACATCTCGACTTTGATCTCACATTTTGTGAGTCACTATGCGCGGAAGAACGAGCGCCCGATTTCTGGAATCACTGCCGACGCGATCCAGATTCTGGAGACCTACTCCTGGCCCGGCAATATTCGTGAGCTCGCGGCGGAGATCGAACGTCTCGTGCTTTACGCTGAAGATGACGGTTACATCCGTCCTGAGAACATCAGCCAGCGAATCCACCCGCGCAACGGGCAACCTGAGGCCACCGGCGAGAAGTTGGACGATTTGCTGGAAAGCTACGAGCGCCGCGTAATAACTGAGACGCTCAAGCGCCACGATTGCAACGTCGCCAAAGCGAGCGAAGCTCTCGGACTCGGATCGCGACAAACTCTCTACAAGAAATTAAAACGCCTGGCGATCGACATCGGCGACTTCCTCCAGGAAGACACCGAACCAGGCATGCAATACCGAGCTTAGCCACAAAAAGGCACAAAAAGCACAAAAGGCACAAAAAGACTTAAGGCAGTTATCGCGCTCCATCTGCCAAAAGATTTTTTTGTGCCTTTTGTGCTTTTTGTGCCTTTTGTGGCTTGTCGCATTCGTGGCGCTGGTCCAAAAGAGTTGTCAACTGCGGGCGACAGTGGCTCAAGTCTAACGAAAACATAAACTTCCGTCGCTAATCCGACTCACACGCGCCCAGTTGGACCACCTCGACTTGTCAACTGCGGGCGACAAAAACTCCACGAATCACTGAAAAACCTCAATTGGACCACTGGCACACGGGTTGTAACGTGGTGGTCGTCGCGAAGCAATCGCATCGCATCACTGGTCGAGTAGACAAACGCACATGAAAGCTAAAACCACTACAAACATTGCCTCAATAGTAATGCTCGTCATCCTTTCTCCGTTTCTGGCGCTGGCAATTCTCGTCAGCATACAGACCGCTGGAATCAGGGATAACGAGTTCCTGCTATTGATGCTTACGTTGTTGAGTGCTGTTCTCAGTGGAATCAATGGTTTCGGGCGTCGCACGCCTCAAGCTGTTCCACTTTCGACAGCGAAAACAACTAGTGACACCCGCCTTCATTTGTCCACTCGTTCGAGCAACAACGCCTAATCGATACTAAAAGGAGCAACAAAATGATTAAGAGATTTTTCGCTGATGAAACCGGTCTTGAACTTTCAGAGTACGCAGTTGCCGCAGCGCTCGTCGCGTTGGCAGCGGTCGTCGCTTTCCAAACGTTGGGAACCAACATCAGCCTGAAGATTACCGATCTCGCGGGCAAGATTAAGTAGTTCTTTGGATCAGTCGAACCGGCAGCGCCACGCATAGCGGGTAGCTGCCGGCGGAAGGGGAGGCGCAAGCCTCCAGCATCTCGGGAGGATGATCAATGTTGAAGAGATTTTTGAAAGATGAGACCGGTCTTGAACTTTCAGAGTACGCAGTGGCCGCAGCGCTTGTCGCGTTGGCAGCGGTAGTCGCTTTCCAAACGTTAGGAACCAACGTCGCGGCGAGTATCACCAATCTCGCAGGCAAGATCAGCCCGTAATGAACTGAAGTTCAAGTTGATCCGGCAGTGGCAATTTACTGCCGGCTGAGAGAAGGCTCAAGCCTTCACATCCTTCAAAGGGAGGAGCGGATCATGTTCAAGAAATTTTTGAAAGACGAAACCGGGCTTGAGCTATCTGAGTACGCCGTCGCAGCTGCTCTCGTAGCGCTCGCGGCGGTCGTGGCGTTTCAAACACTTGGAACCCAGATCGGGGCGAGAATCAACACGCTGGCAGGTTACATCAAGTGACCTACAGGTAGTGAACTGCCATTGTCGGTGGCGCGCCCTGGTGAAGTTTCACTCCACGGGTGCGCCGCCACTTTTCTGCTAATTCCCCCAGGACCACTTGGAAATGCTTAGCCCAACCGCAATAGTTTTTGAGATTTTTTTAGTGCCGCTCGCGGTGATCATTATCTATCACGACGTGCGCTATCGCCGTATTCCCAATCCGTTCGTACTGGCGACACTCATAACCGGACTCATATTGAACTTATCTCTGGGTGGACTGAGCGGTGGTCTAAACAGCCTGAAGGGCTGTGTTTTCGCCTTTATCCTGATGTTTATCCTGCACGTCTTCGGAGCGATGGGCGCGGGCGACGTAAAGCTGTTCGCTGCGATCGGCTCCGTGATTGGTGCTCAACTTGTATTGCCGACATTTGTAGTCGTGGTGCTGACGGGTGGTGTGCTGGCTCTGATTTCTGTTTTGCGATCGGGCGCCTTCAAAACGACCATGCAGCGCGTAGTGCAAATTCTGGTTGGCTTACTGCCGGGCTGGCCAATGCCCAAATTCAGCGTTCCTGCTGACTATCGTCTAACCATTCCCTACGGTGTGGCGATCACCATCGGCGCCATTATCGCAACCGCGATATTTCACCCTTAAAGCGGTCAACACCCAGGCTTGACCTGGCAGAACGGAGAGTTGATTCCCATGCGAAACAAACGTTTCTTCATAGTTCTGGTAGGAGCACTCATTTTCGGAGTGCTCGCTGCCGTTTCAGTCAGCAAGTATCTATCGAGCGCACAGGCTTACTCGAAGAACCTTAACAAGGTTGCAGTAGCCAAGGTTGCCATTCCGATCGGGAGCAAGATCATTCCCGAGCAGATCATGGTGGTCCAGTTTCCAAAGGAATCTACTCCGGACGGAGCTTTCGAAACTCCGGAAAAACTGGCGGGCCGAGTTGCTGTCACGAACATCGCCGCTCGCGAGCCCATCACTGAATCGAGACTCGCGCCGGAAGGAACAGCCGCAGGTCTTTCGGCGATCATTCCTGAAGGCTATCGCGCCATGACCGTTAAGGTCGACGATGCCGCCGGCATTTCGGGTTTCATCCAGCCGGGCACTCTCGTTGACGTGGTCGTTGTTATCGATCCGCGCGAAGGTTCGGGTATGCAGGACCCGATTTCGAAGATCGTGTTGCAGAACATCAAGGTCCTTGCGAATGGACAGAACATCGACAAGCCTAAAGATGAGCGCGAAGCCAACAGCGTCAAAGCCGTAACGCTTCAGGTTACGCCAGAGCAGGCAGAAAAACTCGCACTCGCTTCCAGCGAAGGCAAACTGCAACTCGTCATGCGCAGCCAGATCGATCAGGGCGACGAGCAGACTAACGGCGTCAACAAGCGTCAATTGTTGTCGGGCGATAAAGCAGTGCCGGCTCCCGAGCCCGGTTCACTGAAGAGTGAACAGCCGAAGACTGAGTCGAAGCCAAGCCGCCGCGTCTCAGTAGCACCGAAACCAGCAGCAACAGCCCCAGCTCCTCAGCCCACTCCGCGTGCGTCAGTGGAAATGATTGAAGGCGCGAAGAAGCGCAGCGTCGAGTTTCCATAGATCACTCAACCCTAATTTGAACCACTTGAAGTTGATCGCATTGACGATCGCTTGAAACAAAGGAGCATAAGATCATGCAGAGCCGTTCCCCAATTTCACGCCGACTGAGTTTAATACTGGCGTCCTTGATTACTATTTTTGCTACCTCCATCGCGCACGCGCAGGAAAACTCCTACAAGGCGTCTTTCAGCCAGAACAAAGAAGCGATTGCCGTCAACGTTCTGGTGGGACAGTCGCGCGTGATCAATTTCGATCGCCCGGTCGGACGTTTCTCGGTTTCGAACCCAGAAATCGCTGAAGCCGTGCTCGTCACTCCGGACCAGGTGCTCGTAAATGGAAAAGCTTTCGGTCAGGTCAACTTCATCGCATGGGAGCAGACCGGCGGTCAGTTTTTAGTATTCGATGTTTACGTTCGTGCCAACCTTTCACTGATTGACTCGCAGATCCGCGCGTTGTTTCCAAAGGAAGATATTCGTCTGAGCCAGGCGAATGGATCAGTGGTGATTTCGGGCAGCGTTAAAGATTCAAACACTGCCGCTCAGGTGCAGAGTGTTATTGAAGCCGCGAACTTCAAGACCGTGAACATGCTGACGTCGCCGACTTCGAATGCGTCGCAGATTCAACTCGAAGTGCGTGTTGCTGAAGTGAATCGCAACAAACTGCGTGACTACGGCACGTCGTTCCTGGCCACGCCGCCGGGAGGCACCACCGGGTATGTCAACAGTGGTGGTGGTCCAACATCGATCGACAAAGCCACAATTGGGCCAGTCTCCGCGGCTCTCGAAGGAATCATCCAACCAGCGCTCAACCTGTTCCTTTTCAATCGCCAGATCGGCACTGCCGCCATGCTCAGAGTGTTGCGTCAGGAAGGCGCCTTCCGTGAGTTGGCTGAACCAAATCTGGTTGCCATGAACGGACAGCAAGCGAGCTTCCTCGCCGGCGGTGAGTTCCCGGTTCCAGTTCTTCAGACCGGCAACGGCAACAACGGCATCACCATCGTTTGGAAAGAATATGGAATCCGCCTGAACTTCAAACCGACGATCATCGACGAAGATCACATTCGTCTCGAGCTCGAACCCGAAGTTTCCACCATCGACTTTGCCAACGGCGTCCGCTTCAACAATTTCGTCATTCCCGCGCTGCGCACTCGTCGCGCCAAGACTGGTGTTGAGCTGCGTGACGGTCAGTCGTTCGCGCTCGCTGGTCTGCTCGACAACTCCGAAACCAAGACGCTGTCGCGAATTCCAATCGTGAGTGACATTCCAATTCTCGGCAATCTCTTTAAATCGAAGACATTCGAGAAGAAAGAAACCGAACTGATGTTCTTCGTGACGGCGCGCATGGTCAAGCCAGTCAACGGCGACGACCTGCCGACGATGCGTGGTATGGATGGTCTGAAAGGCAACTCCCCATTGGGTCTCGAGCCGAAAGGTGACGGCATCTCCGGCCAGAGCGGTTACAAAGTCTCCGGACAGAGCGAGACTCCAGCCGCCGCACCGGCAAAAGTTGAAGAGCCCAAAACCAAGACCAACAGCACGACTCAATCAAGCAGCACCGGCACCGTCGGTAGCGTGCGCAATCAAACTGCCCTGCCAGTCGCCAAGGCCGTAATCATGGACTCCAATCCAAGTTCAGTTAAGCCCTGGTGAGATGCCCCTTATAGCGTTAGCAACTCTCTTTCTCGAGCCGATCATCGTTCGAAAGTTTGAGGGGGAATCATGAAGCAGAGACCAGTAGAACAAGCGGAAAACAGAAAACGAGAACGAGGTTCAGTACTGGCAACATCGGCAATTGCGATGTTGTCAGTGCTGCTCGCTATCGGGTTAGGAATCGACATCAGCAGGTTGTACTTGTCGAAGGCAGAACTACAAAACGCGGCCGATGCAGCAGCGTTGGCCGGAGTATCCGGACTGAATGGAGGTAGCCCGGGCATTACCGAAGCTACCGATCGCGCAGTCGCCGCGATGAACAAATACGACTTCAATAAAACGGGGGTGACTTTTCCCCGATCAAGCGTCGAGTTTGCAGTCAACCTTGAAGGTCCATATATGAGCGAGGGTGCTGCGGCGACGTCGCCCACAAACATCAGATTTGTCAGAGTTACGACACCGGTATCTCCGGTTGGAATGTCCTTCGCCGCAATGGTGTTGGGAAGCAGCCGGGATCTTCAGGCTTCGGCAACGGCAGGTTATTCAGTGCCACTGAATGTTATTTGTCCCTGGCTTCCTGCTTTCGTACTCGATTATCCCGCCGATCCGATCAAGCCAGGTGGCACCTACACGTTTCGTTTGGAAGGCGGCAATTTCATCTCGCCGGGTAATTACCAATTGCTCGCTCCGATCCAGTCAGGCGGTAGCGGTGATCGTGAAGGTATGGCGAATGGAGTCAACTGGTGCATTTCTGTCGGCACCGAGGTTGAAACAAAGCCGGGCGTCACAGCCGGTGCAATCCGTCAGGGAATCAATACACGCTTTGATGACTATAGCGGTGGATTGGATCCTTTGACTTCGCCACCTGATACCAACATCGCAGAGGACATTACCTACAAACAGTATCGCGACGGGGAGGTATTCAAAGCTCCGAAGAACACCGGTGTTGCCGATCGTCGAGTGGTGTTCATACCAATCGCTTCGGCATTACCTGGCGGTGGTCGCGACACGATCGTCGTCAGCAGATTCGGTGTCTTCTTCCTGCAGAATTCTGTAGGTGGAGGAAACGGTGGTGAGCTCAAAGCCGAGTACATCACTGACACCGCATTTGCCGGCAACAGCAGTTACGACCCGGGCGCCGGTGCTACGAATGACAACCTGGCCGTGCCGGTTCTCTACAAGTAGGTGAAATCATGCACGCAAGAATCAAAAGAATCCGCAACCGGCGTCGATGGAGACGATTGCTCGACCTGCAGCGTTTTCGCAGAGATGAGCGTGGTCTTCAGCTCGTCGAGACGGCGATTGTTATCCCGATCTTTTTGATGTTGTTTGGAGCGACAGCGGAGTTTGGTCGTTACTTCTACGAATACACGACGCTGGCAAAAGCATCTCGATCCGGAGTCCGGTATTTATCCACGGCTCCGGTGACCGGCCTCGAGGACGCTACCGCAAAGAACATCGTCGTTTATGGAAACCCCGCGGGTACCGGATCACCACTCCTGACGGGTCTTTCGACGACGAACGTTGTGATCACTCGTCAGGGCGGCGTTCCAATACTCCCTGAAACAGTCACGATTTCGATCGTCGGTTACACGCATCAGCCGATCTTCGATGTGGGAAAACTGACAAACACAGTCGGTCTCTCGACCGCCGTCGACGTCAAGCCCAGCGTGACCATGCGGTATCTGTTAACCCAACCTCCTCCCATTTAATAAGAGGAAAAGATCATGCGGCGAAACAAATTGTTTTTCTCAGATGAACGTGGCACGACGCTCGTTGAATTTGCGATCGGCGTGACAGTGGTTCTGACCTCGATGTTTGCGGTTGTCGAATTTGGTCGAGCTCTCTGGACACACAATGCGCTCGCAGATGCGGCACGACGCGGCGCGCGCTATGCGACGCTTCATTCAGCCGGTGATATCGAACAGGTCAAGAACGTGGTGGTCTATGGCGATCCAGCCGGCGGATCCCAACCACTCATTCCGAACCTTGCTACCACCAATGTGGCGGTTAACTATTCGAACTTTGCACTGAACAAAGGGACGGTCACAGTCAGTGTTACGAATTACCAGTTTCAGTTTGTACTTCCGCTAGTCAGCACCGGGATCACGATGCCGAATTACAACACCACGCTGACAGGTGAAAGTGTTGGTTGGATTCCGGCGAACAAGTAAGGGTTAAGAACAAGTGTGGGAGCAATGAACGTAGCCAGTCTCAAGTTTCGAATCCACTGCCGGATGGCGCCAGTAGTACGCCAGCCGAACGAACATCGCTCCGGGCGACAGCAGCTCGGCCGGCCTTGCAGCATTGCGATGGACCTACCGTAACCCCCAGGCACTCTGTCATTAGCTTTTCATTTCAAGACAGCCGCCGGCGGTGGGATTCGAATTAACGAATCAAGAGGAACAGATGACCGAACCAATTTCAGTAGTAGTCCTCAGCACCGGACTCGAAAACTTCAAAGACATTCGCAAGGCGTTGTCAGCAGAATCACGCGTCAAG
>DATEIS010000203.1:0-3646 GCA_035278765.1 Pyrinomonadaceae bacterium
GCACGACAGCTTCGTTGGGGTAGACACGGCGATTCGCTTTGCGCGAGGTGAGAGGAATTACGTTCACAACAAGAAGAATACTGTTGAGTGAGGATTTGCTGATTATGAGTACAGGTCTGGTTTTGCCTTGCTCAGAGCCAACGGTCGGATCGAGGTTAGCCAGCCAAACGGTCCATTGTGAGAATTTCATGATCTTCCTGGTCAGCGTGACCAAAATCTTCCATGGTCTCGTTGAGGTCTGCCAGAAATAATTCGTCCGACGCAGCTTCCTGCATCAGTTCTTCGGGATTGCGTTCAATACTTTCTTCAATCTTCATTGCCACTGGCTTGGATGTTATCACGTGCCTCGATTCTAATCCCAAGTTAGCGCAAATATTAAAGTCTCGTACGAAGAGTCAGTTTCTGCAGGAACAAACAAATTCTTATGTAAATCTTGTTCAATCTTGTAAATCCTGTCCAACTGACTCTTCGCACAAGGCCCGATTAGCTCAAAACAACTCACTCTCAATCGCAGCAACCTGAGCATCCACCATTTGGTAGACATTCAACTCACCACAGCGAGTAAAGGCAACGTGCTTCGCCATGTTCGCCAGTGGCTTCGGATGCGTCGCAGTTTCAAGCGACGCCATGAGGACCAGCAACGCCGCCGACTTCACCTCCCGCCTCATCACCAGCGCGACAGATCATTCTCGCCAAGGCTTCTATCTTCTCTTCGCTTGAATCTTCGCAGGTTTGTGTGCCGCCCAAATCATCGACGACGCTTTCACCTGCTTCTGCGCGGCGGACGAGGTCGAGCAAGCCACGGATCGTTAATCTCCAAAGCGTAACGAATAATCGCCCGACTCTGCGCGTCGACTGATCGATCATTCAAGATTGCCTGCGCTCTTTGTTTAAGAGCATTAACGATCGTGTTGGTCCTTGATATTCGCTTTACGTGAGGAGTTTCGCGCACGGTTGCGCTACTATCATTAGCCATGATTGTCATCCTTTCGTTGGAAGGTTGATAGTCTAGGGCCGGCTTTGTGTGTCAGCACAAGTCGGTCCGCTTCTTTTTGGTGGAGTTCGCCGCACTATAGCACAATTCAGAAGTGTACGTTTGACTTTCTCACTCTGCAGCTTTTTTAAGAGTACATTTCATTGCCGCTCCGGAGGAGTCGATTGACTGACCAACCCTATTTCGAGTAAAAAGCCCATGCTTCACTGATCCTCCGTCTTCTGTGGACAAATCTAGGGACTTGCTTCCAACGAAATCATAGGCCATAAGGTTGTTGTCTAAATGACGCGAAAACTTTTTCTGCGACTAGACCAAGGTACCCTGCCACCTCAGGATTACACAGCAATTGCCGGCGCTTCGTCGGTCACATCCATCGATACATCAGACCATTACTATCAATACGCTCTAGAAACAATAACCCTTGATCATGCGCTGTTACTCTTTGGCACGAACAAAAGCAGATTCGGGTTTGATCTGTTTCATTACTTGCATTCAGCACAGGGATTTTTTGGTCAAACGGACGAGGGTATGATTGTTATGCCCGATAGCACACCCGACTTTAAGCGCCGGTACTCCGAGGATCTGGGTGTCGCACTCGGAATACTGTTGGCTGCTGATACGCTGACCTTACAGATAGAGTCGGTAACACAAATCCCAACGAATCAACGACTCGATAAATACGCAAAAACACCCGACTTTATCGGGTTCGATGGAAACAATAGGAAGAGAGTTATCGAATGCAAGGGCACGACGTTGCCCCAAGACATCGATAAACACAGACAAAACGCAAAGAATCAACTAGCTTCGCATCAGGAAAATGGCGTCCCGAAATTTGCCATGGTCACATACATTCCTAGTTCGACAAAATTGATACCTGCTTTTATGTTTGTTTCAGATCCTCCAATTCCACTCCCTGCCATCTCGCGAGTGTTAGCAATTGGTCTCCACTACGTAACTGTCTTCGAGTTTGCTGGCATTCCTCAACTTGCTGACTCGCTACGGCAAGTTCTAATCGAGCAACTTCGATACGACCAGACGATAGCGGGCGGTAAACGGAGCACTTATTTCACACGCCTTGAGTTGTCAAATGCAATGGATTCTTTTGGTCAAGCCGTTTCTAGGTTTCTTGAACACCGATTTAAGGTGGACTTAGGTGGGGCGGAGTTTATTGGAACGTGGCGGACTACCTTAGATCATAATCGAACAGTTTGGGCTTTCACTGGCGTCAGTACACAACAACTCTACAAGTTGCAAACGGCATTAAAGAACAGCATTGAACCGAATAATGTTTTTGAATTGCCGTCATTTCGCATCGATCAAGCGGCCCTCCGGGCCGAACAACAGTATCTCAGTCTGTTTTCGGACGGGACCATCTTATTCGTCACTTCGATTGAACCTGATAAGTCTCAACAGCTGTAGAGTGACGTGGACTCACATCTATGGTTTGGCTTATACCGGCACATGACTACGCAAAACAATTTCCAATGCTTTCTCGTAACGAAGCTCCCAAGATCTGATCGAAATCGCGCTCGGTGTATAGCTTCGGAAATACGAGAAATTAGAGGAAAATGGTGCAAGGAAAAGATAGCGCGGCTTGCGGCAAAAGATTTCTTGCGTAGTCACTCAATGCCCCTGAGGATCAAGCTTTAGCGAAATTAAAGGTTGGATTTGGTAGCGAGGGCTCGCCGAGTAACTGAAGTCTCGAGTATTTATCGGCGGATTGCCAAACGGATAAAGACATAGGCGAAAGAATCTTTACCGAGATCCGAACAGATTCCAACATGAAAGAAGTAAAGCTCTGGTGCCTCGGAGCCTGGGCGTTATTGCTTGTCTCTTGTTCGGCAACAGAGATACGTCAGGTCAATGCCCCGCCCGCGCCGAGTTCGACTCAACGTTACGAATCGAGACCAAGACGGACATCTCCGCTTCCCACCTTTAGCGGCCGCGTGGTCGGCATCGACGATGGCGACTCCATCATCGTCCTCGATGTTGATAACCGAAGTCATAAGATTCGACTTCAGGGAATTGATGCTCCAGAGGGTGGTCAAGCTTTCGGAGACAGATCGCGTCAGAGCCTCTCGGATTTAGTTTTCAGTAAAGACATCACCATTGAGTGGTTCAAACGAGAGCGATACGGGCGCTTAGTCGGGAAAGTGTTGGTCGATGGCCGGGACGTTTGCCTGGACCAGATCAAGGCGGGGATGGCGTGGCACTACAAGTATTTTCAGTCAGAACAAACTGCGGAAGATCGAAGGCTTTACGCAGATGCTGAAGTCGAGGCGAGAGCATCGAGGGTGGGACTGTGGGCTGATGCGAATCCAATACCTCCGTGGAATTTTCGGCGCGGACGTTAATCCCAACGCATCACGAATTCAAAAACCCAAGCGCAATAAAATAGAGCCCAAGATCGTACAGCCCAAGGTTGGTCAAACTGTTTGCGGGAGTGCCGGAGATGTGTCGGCCCAACCCGATTGATAAATCCGACATCAGCCACAACGAACTGCCCAAAAACACAGGCACCAGGGACGTCGATGCGATGACGTTCGAAACAACAAGTATCACCAAATAGCCTACCGCTGCTACACGTAGAGACTGTTTGATCTTTGGCAGTACCCAAAGACAAACAAAAAGCGCAATCACAATGTTCGTCAA
>DATEIS010000204.1:0-20657 GCA_035278765.1 Pyrinomonadaceae bacterium
GCTGAGCACGGGTCTGGCTCTGATCTTCGCTCTGGTGATGATCGGAAGCTGGATGCTCGAGAATACGAAGTGGCAGTTGCCCGAACGATATGGTTTGGGAATCGTGCTGCTCTCGATCCCGCTCTTTTATCTCGACTGGCAATATCAGAAGCATACCGGTGAACCCACTGAGCGTCTCGGAGTCACAGCGCTGGCGCATCTGATCGTGTTTCTCTCCGCAGTCAAACTCCTGCAGGTCAAAAAAGATCGCGACTGGGTTTTTCTTTATCTGATCTCGTTCTTCGAAGTTTTACTCGCGGCGGGTTTGAGTTTTAGTCCGGTCTTTCTGGGAACACTCACGCTTTATTTATTGTGTGGATTGTCTGCTGTCACCGCGTTTGAAATCCAAAAAGCACGACGCTCGCTGGCTTACACGGAAACGCGTCTGCTTGTTCCGCCTGATTCGCGCGTCTTTAAAAAATCCGGACGGCGCACATGGCGAACTACTGAAGCCGCACGGCTTCCATTTGTCGCCGTCGCGCTATTGTTTTTGATCTTCCTGACCGCTCTGCCGCTGTTCCTCGTCGCGCCACGATCGGGCGCCGCCGCGCTCACGCGCAGTGGTGGGATGACTTCAAGTCTCACGGGTTTTTCCGAAAGCGTGACGCTCGGACAGATCGGCACACTCAAGAAAAACGAAGGCGTACTGATGCGCGTTCGTGTTGAAGACACGCAGAGCCCGCGCGAGTTCCGCTGGCGTGGCGTCGCGCTCGACGAATTCACGGGTCGGGTTTGGAAGAAATCAACGCAGGCACGCCAGTTGGACGCTGTCCCCGAACGCGGCGGACTCTTTCAATTTGGAACGACTGAAGCCATCAATCGTCTTACGAGGCAAACATTCTTTCTCGAGCCGTTGGATTCGCCCGTGTTGTTTGCCGCGCCGCGAGTAGTTGCGGTCCAGGGAGATCTGCCGTTTGTCCGCGTTGACGAAGAAGGGTCGGTGCAGTCGCGCCGTCACGACTTCGAGCGGCTCATGTACAAGGCTCTGTCCGACACCAATGAGCCGCGCGTGGAGTTGTTGCGTAACGATCTGCGCCCGCTGCCGGTGTCTCACTATCGTTATCTGCAACTACCTGAAAACCTCGACCCGCGGATCAGCACGCTCGCACAGACAGTGCTTCTCAACGCGAACGCGAGTAATCGTTACGACGCCGCGAAAGCGATCGAATCGTATCTTCAGAATGACTTTGGTTATTCGATGGAAATGAAAGCGGGTGGCGTCGATCCGCTCGCTGATTTCCTCTTTAACGTGAAGGCGGGTCATTGCGAATATTTCGCGACGGCGATGGCCGTAATGTTGCGAACGCGAGGTGTGGCGACACGACTCGTGAATGGTTTTACCGCCGGTGAGTACAACGAAACCGCAGGCGCGTACACAGTGCGGAACAGCAACGCGCATTCGTGGGTCGAGGTCTACTTTCCGGATACACGTTCGTGGGTAACATTTGATCCGACGCCGTCAGCAGGTCGAGCCGAACCGGTGCGCACAGGACTCGCAGCACAACTCGAAAAGTACGGTGAGGCTCTGGAACTGCTCTGGTTTCAGTACGTTGTGGGCTACGACAAGCAGGAGCAGCGTTCGCTTGCGGCGTCTCTACACAATCAGGTGTTTGACTACGGCCGCATGATTACAAAGATTCTGGTTGGGATCCAGGATTACTTGAGCGGAAATGTAGTGCCGGTTGCAATCGGCGTAATTGCGTTTGCCCTGGTGATATTTCTTGCCTTCTTCGGCAAGGGATTTTTGCGTTGGACCCGCGGCGAGGTTGTGTCTGCCGCTGATGGCAGATCTCTTTCGAGCGTTCAATTCTATGAGCGTTTGATGTCGGCGATGGAACAACGTGGAGTCTCGCGCGACAAGCATCTAACGCCACTCGAGTTTGCGGATACAGTGAATTCGAACGAAGTACTCTTGGTCACGCGAGCTTACAACCGCGTGCGTTTTGGAAATGAAAAGCTCACAGCTTCGCAAATGAAAGAAGTTGAGCGCGCCCTGTTTAATTTAGAAGCAGCAGATGAACGTAAATAAAAAAGTCGGATTTATCAGTCTTGGTTGTCCCAAAAATCTCGTCGACAGCGAGGTGATGATGGGCCAGCTCAAGCAAAGTGGTTATCAGATCACATCGGATTCCGCCGACGCGGATACGATCGTCGTCAACACCTGTGGCTTCATCGATTCGGCAAAGAAAGAATCGATCGACACGATCCTCGAGGCGGCGCAACTAAAAACAAACGGACAAGCGAAGCGATTGATCGTCGCTGGTTGTCTGGTGGAACGCTATCGAGACGAGTTGAAGGCCGAGATACCGGAAGTTGACGCGTTCATCGGCACCAGCCAGATCAACGACATCCTCACCGTTTGCGATCCGAAGACCAATACGCGCTCGCTGCCTGTCATACCTTTGGGCAATCAAAGCGCGACGTATCTCTACGACGAGTCAACGCCCCGCGTGCTCGCGACGCCGTCTCATTACGCGTTTGTAAAGATCGCCGAAGGCTGCGATCGCCCGTGCGCTTTCTGCTTTATTCCGCAGATGCGCGGGCACTTCCGCAGTCGTCGCTTCGGATCGATCATCGCGGAAGCACATCAACTCGCTGAAGAGGGAATTAAAGAGATCATCCTGGTTGCACAGGATTCTTCTCGTTACGGTGAAGACCTTGGCAAGCAGGATGCACTCGCGCGGTTGTTGCGCGAACTCTCGCACGTTGACGGCATCGAATGGGTGCGTGTGATGTACACCTATCCGACGCATATCAGCGACGCCTTTCTCGATGTGCTCGCAGAAGAACCCAAAGCAGTTAAGTATCTCGACATGCCTTTGCAGCACGCTTCGCAGAACGTCTTGAAACTGATGAAACGCGGCGGCAACCGCAAGAGTCTCGAACGCTTGATCGAGCGCGTGAGGAAACGTGTACCCGGGATCGGAGTGAGAACAACCTTCATCTCGGGATTCCCGGGTGAGACTGAAAACGACTACGAGGAACTACTCGGGTTCATCAAGAGTGTCGAATTTGATCGCGTCGGCGTTTTTACTTATTCAGACGAAGAGGGGACTCCGGCTTTCGAATTACCCGACAAAGTTCCATCGCGCACCGCTGCACGTCGCCGGAATAGTTTGATGAAAGAACAGGCGAAGATTTCGCGACGCAAGAATAAGGCTCGTGTTGGCGATGTGGTCCAGGTGTTGTTCGAAGGCGAGTCGAAGGAAAGCGAACTGTTGTGGCAGGGCAGAATGGAGACGCAGGCGCCGGACATCGATGGGTGTGTTTTGATCAACGATGTTCCTGACGGTATGGCGCCCGCCGCGGGCGAGATGGTGAATGTCGAGATCACGGAAGCGCATGAATACGATCTTGTCGGAAGAATATTGGCCGCGGATGGACGCGGATGAAGGCGACTGATTATCTCGCGCTGGCGATTGCGACTTGGGGTGTTGGTTATTTGCCGTTGATGCCGGGAACGTTCGGGTCTCTCGTGGGAGTTGGAATCTTCCTGGGCCTCACTCAAGTTGCCAAAGGGAACGTCCTCGTTGCGGTGGTCCTGGTTGCGATTGGTGCCGTCACAGTTGCGGGGATATGGGCCGCAGCGAGAACGGAGGATCTGTCCAATCGAAAAGATCCACGCACGGTGGTGGTGGATGAAGTTGCCGGGCAGTTGATCTCATTGTTTCCTCTCACGTTTTTCACGCAGTGGTCCATCGTCGCAGTAATCATTTCGTTTATTCTTTTCCGCTTTTTCGACATCGTTAAGCCATATCCTGCCGGCAGACTCGAAGCACTTGAGGGTGGCCTCGGAGTCATGTGCGACGATCTGGTGGCCGGAGTTTATGCGGCAGTGATCACGTCGATCATCGTTGCCGTTTTTTAGGAGTGAGCTTATGGAGCGAAAAGAATCAATTGGTAAGGACGCGACCAGCAAAGAGACTCTCGAAGATCTCGAGAAAAACGAAAAGTCAGTGAGTGACAAGTCTGACGATGCAAACCTTCCGAGCCCGGATGGCGCGTTTGATGACTCAGATGAATTGAAGAAGGCGGATCCGGTGTGATCAACTTTCCGGCGTTTCCTCTTTTTGCGAACCTCCGATCCACCCGCGGCGCTTGAAGAAAAGCAGCATGCCTACGGCTACCAGAATCATGATTCCCCAAACCGCGTAATAACCATATCTCGAATGCAGTTCGGGCATGTTGTCGAAATTCATTCCGTAAATACCCGCGATGAACGTCAACGGCAACATGATTGCCGAGAAGATCGTCAACACTTTCATGATCTCGTTCAGACGATTCGACACGACTGACAAATAAGCCTCCAGCGAGCCGCTAATCAGATCGCGATAACTGTCCGCCAGATCCACTACGCGCACGAGGTGATCGTAAACGTCGCGATAGAAGGGCCGCATCTCATCCGGTATCAAAGAAAACTCACCACGACTCATGCGATGCAGAATGTCCATCTGCTTGCCGGAAATTCTACGCAGTCGCAACACGCTACGCTTCAGGTCCATGATCTCAGAGAGAATCTCGTTGTTTGGTCGCCTCAATGTGAAGATGTCCGCTTCGAGACGGTCAATGCGTTGATCGAAGTCATCCAGCACCGGCGAGTAGAAGTCAACGACCTGGTCCAGGATCTGGTGTAGCAGGTAAGCGGGCCCACGCTGGCAAGCTATCGCTGTCGTGCGCAGCAGTTGTTTCACGTTATTGATGCTGCGAAAGTTGTCGTGGTGGTAGGTGATGACGTAGTTGGGACCGAGAAATCCGTCGAGCTCGATCGTGTTGAATCGATCGGGGCTCGTGTCGGCAGTCACACCGTGCACGATGAAGTAAATGTAATCCTCAAACTCTTCGATCTTCGGATAGTGGCGATTTTCACGACAGTCTTCCACCGTCAGCGGGTGAAACTTAAAAACGTCGAGCAGCACTTGTTCATCTTCCGCCGTTGGCGATTCCATATCGACCCAGATAAGTGCCGACATATCCTTCAGCAGCTCCGGCAGATCCTTGACTGTAAAATTCTCCTGAATCTTCGGAACCCCTTTTTTATAAACAAGAATCTCCATGCCACTCTCCTCAGCCACAAAAGGCACAAAAAGCACAAAAAAGATCACGTACTAGTTTGTAGTAACCCCGCACATTTATCTTAATTTAACTTTTGTGCTTTTTGTGCTTTTTGTGCCTTTTTGTGGCTGAAATTTTTTTGTGGCACAATCCAGAAACATGATGACAAAGATATTCGTGGCGGATGATGTGAGCGAAAGTGGTCTTGGACCACTGCGTACGGCGGGTTTCGAGGTTGAAAAGCGTCCCGGACTCAAGCCGCCCGAACTGCGAGAAGCCTTGCGTGATTGCGAAGGCCTCATCGTACGGAGTGAAACTAAAGTCACTGCTGATATTTTGGACGCGGCGACTAGTCTGCGCGTGATTGGACGTGCCGGCGTCGGCGTCGACAACATCGACGTTTCCGCCGCAACGATTCGCGGGATGGTCGTGATGAATGCGCCCGACGGCAACACGATCACGACAGCCGAACATACGATCGCGATGCTTATCTCGCTCGCACGATCGATTCCACAGGCCAATCGTAGTCTTAAAGATGGACGCTGGGACCGCAAAAAGTTTATCGGTGTCGAACTACAGGGAAAGACACTCGGTATCGTCGGGCTGGGTCGCATCGGTCGTGTAGTTGCTTCCCGCGCACGCGCGATGGACATGCAGATCGTCGCGTACGATCCATTCATCGCCCCCGAACAGGCGCGCGACCTCGAGATCGAACTCGCGCCGCTTGACGAGGTGTATGCTCGCGCAGACTTCCTCACGGTCCATACTCCTTTAACTCCGGAAACACGCGGCATCGTCGATCGTGAAGCGATCGGTAAGATGAAAAGAGGCGCGCGCATCATTAATTGCGCTCGAGGTGGTCTAGTCGATGAAGAGGCGCTTTATGAAGCTCTTACGAGTGGCGCCATTGCAGGCGCGGCGCTCGACGTTTTTGTTGACGAACCACCGCCGGCAGATCACAAGTTGTTACATATGGAACAAGTGATCGTGACGCCTCACCTCGGAGCTTCTACGAAAGAAGCACAGGAAGGTGTCGCGTTCACCGTGGCGGAACAGATGCGCGATTACTTGCTCACCGGAGTTTTACGTGGTGCGGTGAATGTACCGGCAATCGGAATCAAAGAGTTCAACCTGGTCCAACCGTACGTAAAGCTTGCTGAGAGTTTAGGTCGCTTTCAGGCGCAACTTGTTGACAAGCCGGTAAGCGAGGTCAGGATTGAGTTCGCAGGTGAGATAGTCGACATCGATGCGGCGCCGGTCACGCGTGCGTTCCTCGCGGGACTGCTGCGCGACGTGAGCGCGCGAGTGAACGTCGTGAACGCGTTTCTAATTGCTGATGAGCGCGGGATAAAAGTAACCACGACTTACATTCGCACATCAGGCGAACGCGCGCCGGCGATTCACACGGAAATCAGCGCTGGTTCATCGACGCAGAGTCTCGCGGGCACGCTCTTTGGCTACGGCGGACAGCAACGTGAGGGGCGTATAACGGAGATTGACGGCTTTCATCTCGAAGCGACCCCACATGGTCACATGCTTGTGACGCGCAATCACGATGTGCCGGGTGTGATTGGCGGTATCGGAACGATCCTCGGGCAGGGCGGCGTAAACATCAGTCGTTTTCATCTCGGACGCCGCGAGCGTGGTGGTGAAGCGATGGCCGTGATTGAAGTCGATGCGGCATTGAGTAAAGAGACTTTGCAATCACTGCGTTCGCTCCAACAAGTCATATCAGCACAACCGATCGAATTATAAATCCTGCAAATCTTGTTAATCCTGTCTAAATAGTTGACAGGATTTCAGGATTAATAAGATTAACGCGATGCCAAAGCTCCCCTTATTGGTACTGGCACTGATCTCGCTCTTTCCCCAGGGCGACACGGGACAGCTCAGCGGCAGAGTGATCGATACGAATGGCGCCGTTGTTCCGGCCGCGAATGTCAAACTAATCAGCCAATCTACCTCGCAGCTCCGCGAGATCACAACGAAAGACTCAGGCGACTTCGCGTTCACGCTCTTACCGCCCGGCCTCTACAAACTCGAAGTGATCGCGACCGGCTTTCGCGACATCCAGATCGAAGCCGTTCAAATAAACATCACGCAAACCACTTCTGTAGTGGTCCATCTCGAACCCGCGACAGTCTCGGGCATCGTCAACATCAACGCCGAAGTACCGCTGGTCCAACAAGAGTCCTCACAAACGGGCCGCGTGATGGAAGGTCAAACGATTCGCCAACTCCCACTTCCAACACGCAACTTCCAGCAGTTACTGACACTCTCTCCCGGCACGTCCGCCAGTGTTTCAAACAACACCGAACTCGGTCGCGGGGATTCGATCATCTCCGTAAACGGTCAACGCACGACTGCCAACAACGTCAGGATCAACGGCATCGACGCCAATGCCATTGGCACGAATGCGACCGCAAACATCGCGGTTCCCGCGACCGATACGCTGCAGGAGTTTGTTGTCCAGACGAGTCTTTACGACGCGACGCAGGGACGTAACGCGGGTGGGAACGTCGAAGCCGTCACTCGCTCTGGCGGAAACGAATGGCACGGCAATGCCTACTACTTCATCCGCAACAAAGCACTCAACGCGAATGAATTCTTTCTCGAATCAGCCAGACAACCGAAGCCGGTTCTTTCGCGCCATCAGTTTGGAGGAACATTAGGTGGCCCTATCGTGCGTGAGCGAGTGTTCTTCTTCGGCTCGTATCAGAGAACGAATGAAACGAATGGTGCTTCGCTGAACAATAGTCTGATGTTTCCGGTAATGCCGGCACAGTTGCGCGACAACAACCGGACCGCGGCGGCGTTGCAATCGACGTTTGGAGTGGCGCCGAACCCGATCGCTGTGGGGATGCTGACTCTTAAATTGCCGAACGGACAGTTTGCGATTCCCTCAGCCGCAACGCCCTCCGGATTGACTCCGATCTCCGCGATTTCGATTTTCCTCGAGCATCAATTCAATGCCAACTTCGAGATCAATTTCAACGACAATCACACACTCTCGACGAAGACCTACGCCGCCCGAAATCCGCAATTCCAGTCGAACTTCAATTTTGCAGGGTTAGGCAACGGTCCAACACAGTTGCCTGGTGCAGGCGCCGAGTTTGTGATCATCCAGACACTCAACTCAATCACTGACACTTACGTCATCACTCCAAACATCGTGAATCAGGCGCGCTTCGGTTATTCGCGTTTGCGGAGTACATCCACGCCTGACGAACCGTTCACGGCTGCTGAACTCGGTATCTCAACTCCGTTGCGGAATCACTTTCCCGGCATGCCGACTTTGATCGTTACCGGATTGTTTACCTTTGGTTCTTCGCCATTTGCGGATCAATCGTCGCGTATCAACGCCTTCACTGCGGGCGATACGCTTTCGATCGTCAGAGGTAGTCATCATCTGCGACTGGGAGGCGAGTACAGGCGCTCGCAGATCAATTTCTTCTTCAACGCTTTCTCGCGAGGGCAGATTAGTTTTCCGACCTTCAATGATTTTCTCGCAGGCAACGGCGTTTCCGTTATCGGTTCCGGTGTTTTTGATCGCGCCGTACGCACAAACGATTTGAGTGGATTCTTTCAGGATGACTGGAAGTTCAGGTCGCGTCTGACGCTCAACCTTGGCGTGCGTTACGACTTCTTCGGCTTTCCGAGCGACATTCGTGGGCGGTTTGTGAATTTTCTGCCGGATCAGTTTCGGCAGGGAACGATCGCTAATCCGGCTGGTCCACCAAATGGATTTGTTCAGGCTGAAGGAGGAACGCTCAACGGAGTTCCTGAAGTCGCTTCAACACTTGTGCCAAGCGACCGGAACAACGTCTCACCGCGTGTCGGTTTTGCGTGGCGTCTCAACGATGCCGGCTCACTCGTTCTGCGTGGTGGCTATGGCATTTATTTCGATCGTTTTTCTGCGCGCTTCGCAAACACGCAGTTGTTGAATTATCCGTACTTCGCGCTGGCTGTCGGTTTGCCGGGACTGCTGCGAACGTTTGCCGATCCATTCATTCCGGTGCCACAGCCCGGCGCCTTCCCCCTGAACCCGACAATTCCGTCGCCGCTTTCACCTTCGGCGCCCATTGTTGGTGTTCCGATCAGCGGTCTCTTTGTAGATCCGGAGTTGAGCACGCCGTACGTTCAGCAATACAACGCAAACGTCCAGTGGGAATTATTCAAAGATTACCTGCTCGAGATCGGTTACGTCGGATCGAAAGGCACGAAGTTGTTGCAGATCGTGAGTTTGAATCAGCCAGTTTATAACCGTGCGGCGAATGTGTTTGTGGCGCCGTTTGGGACAGCGCTTTCGACGCAGAAGATGGTGGCGAATGGCATTCAGCAAACGCAGACGTCCGCGAATTCAAGATACAACTCGTTACAGATAAGCATGACGAAGCGTTATAGCCGCGGTTTGCAGTTTCTGGCGTCATACACGTTCGGTAAATCCACTGATTACTATTCCGGCGGCCAGATCAATGAACTGTTTGCGATGCCCGGTGATGAGTTGAACTGGAAACTCAACTATGGACCATCGGACTTCGATCGACGCCATCGGCTCGTGACGAGTTTTGTTTACGACTTGCCAAAATTTTCGAACGGGAATCGCGCGACAAAGGCGTTGCTGAACAACTGGCAGGTAAACGGAATCTTGACGTTACAAACAGGCTTGCCGTTTACGATCATCGACTCACCAAATCTCGCCATCATTCAACGTGCAAACTTCGCCGCCGGCGGTGGCAATAATCTTTTGACGAGCGGCGACATCGAATCGAGGTTAAATCAGTATTTCAACACCTCAGCGTTTGTAGTCTCGCGTCCGATTCTCAACGGCACGAATCTGGGTGCTCCAAACAATCCAACATTCGATCCAAACAATCCTTTCGGTAACACGCCACGAAACTTTCTTTATGGACCAGGCCAGAAGAATCTGGACTTCTCCGTGGTAAAGTTCATCCCGCTCAAGGAAACGGTGCGGGCCGAACTACGTGCGGAGTTCTTCAATCTTTTCAATTGGACCAACTTTGCGAATCCGAATAGCAACATTGCCGTGCCGGCGACGTTTGGACGCATTACTGCTACCAGTTCCGGGCCACGAGTCATTCAATTCGCGTTCAAAATAAACCACTAAGAAAAGCTTGTTGCCACAAAAAAGCACAAAAAGCACAGATGCGTATGCGTGGTATGTGTTGGGTCTGTTGGCGACGGTCAATTTATTCAACTATGTCGACCGCTCGCTGATCTACATTCTTTTTACGCCCATCAAGCAGGAGATGTCGTTCACGGATTTCGAGCTTGGGTTGTTGGGAACGACTTCGTTCGTCATCTTCTTTACCGTGCTGGGTGTTCCTTTCGGTCGTCTCGCCGATCGCAGCTCCAGAAAAAACATGATTGCCGCGGGACTTGCTGTGTGGAGTCTCTTCTCAGGCCTGACGGGTTTTGCGAATGGGTTTTGGTCGTTGTTTCTGTGTCGTGTGATGGTTGGTGTTGGTGAAGCGACGCTAGCTCCTGCTGCTCTCTCGTTGTTGGGCGATTACTTTCAACCACAGAAACGCGCGAGTGTGCAGTCGATTTACGCATCTGGGATCACGGTCGGCGCGGGTCTGGCTTTTTTTCTCGGTGGTTGGATCGGTTTCAAATACGGTTGGCGAACGGCGTTTTATTTTCTCGGATTTCCGGGATTGTTCTTTGCCGTGCTGGTCTATTTGTTGAAAGAGCAGAAGCGTGGACGAACTGAAGTAACGACGCCGAAGTACACGAGCGAAGATTGGAAACTGCTCTTTCAATTAAAACCGTTGCGCTATCACTACGCGGGTTACGCCCTTTTTGCGGTGGCTGCGAATAGTCTATCGATCTGGGCGCCGACATTCTTCACACGCGTTCACGGCTACAGCATTGCCACGCTCGGCATCGTGGCCGTGCTCACCTCACTGACATTTGGAATTTCGGGCACTCTCCTCGGCGGTTTTCTCGCGGACAGGTTACGCAGATCGAGCCGAGGTGGACGTATGCGACTCGGCGCAGTAGCTGCCTTGCTCGCCATTCCGTTTTGGATTGTGTTGTTGTTTTCCTACAGCGTGCCTCTGTTATTGATATCGCAGGCGATCCTGCTGGCTGTTTCCCTGGTTTGGATTGCTCCGTCGATGGCTGACGTTCATGAGATGAGTGGTCCACATCTTCGTGGACTCGGCGCGGGGGTATTTCTATGCGTCGTAATGATCGCTGCTTACGGTATAGGCTCGCCGTTGATTGGCAAACTGAATGATCTCTTTGGAGCGGCGACGAACCCGGGCGTGATGAGATACGGATTTTTGGTTAGTCCATTTTCCTGTATCTTCGCCGCGGTTTTGCTCTGGCGTGGCAGCAAAGTGCTCGAAAAAATTCGTGAATGAGCGTAATCTGTCCGGCGAAATCTCATGGCTGCTACCCCCGAACCCCAACGATACGTTCCTCTACCCGCAGCGGACTATTTGCCGAATCCGACTGACCCGTCGCGTCGCCGTGTAGACTCGATCGATCTCCTTCGCGGCATCGTGATGGTGATCATGATGCTGGACCATACAAGGGACTTTGTTCACAACGCCGCACTCGCGTTTGATCCAAGTGATCTTTCACGCACAAACGTTGCCTTATTCCTAACACGCTGGATCACGCACTTCTGTGCGCCGGTGTTTGTCTTTCTCGCGGGCACGGGCGCTTACCTCCAGTGGGCTCGCGGCAAGAGCAAGAAGCAGTTGTCGTGGTTTCTCGTGACGCGAGGCCTGTGGCTGATCGTGCTCGAAATCACGGTCGTAAAATTTGGAGTTACCTTCAATCCCGACTATCGGTTCGTCGGCTTCTTCCAGGTGATCTGGGTAATCGGCGTATCGATGATCGTGCTGGCGGGCTTAATTCATCTGCCGAAGATTGTCATTGCTCTGTTTGGCCTGTTGATGATCGCGTTGCACAATCTTTTTGATGGTGAGCGCATTATTGGTTGGCGTGGGCCAGATTCGCCCGTTCCGAGTCTCGGCACAAAGCTGCTCATACTGTTGCATCAGCCGTTTGATGGCTTTCCGATTCTCGACTGGCCCAGTCCCGTAGTGTTTGTGATTTATCCGCTCATCCCATGGATCGGCGTGATGGCGGTCGGCTATGTCTTTGGCGCTCTATACCGCGCGCATCCACAACCACGCAAACGTTTGCTGATAATCTTCGGTAGCTCCGCGACGCTGCTGTTCATAATCCTTCGCGCCATCGACCTCTACGGCGATCCGTCGAAGTGGTCGTCACAGAAGAACATTGTTTACACAGTGCTCTCGTTTGTGAACACGACGAAGTATCCACCATCGTTACTGTTTCTGCTGATGACACTTGGACCAGCGATTCTCGCGCTCGCGTTTTTCGAATCGGAACCGCCGCGAAGCTGGATCAGAAACTTTTTCGTGACGTTTGGACGCGTGCCGCTGTTTTTCTATCTGCTGCAATGGTACACGGCGCACCTCATCTCGCTGCTGCTGCACTTCATATTCGGCAAGCCGACAAGCTTTCTGTTCCAGGCGCCATTGAACTTCGGACCACCGCCCGAAGGAGTCGGTTTTAATCTCGGCGTGGTTTATCTCTCGTGGATCGCAGGCGTGTTGTTGCTTTATCCGTTGTGTAAATGGTTTGCGGGAGTGAAGGCGCGTCGAAAATCCTGGTGGTTGTCTTATTTGTAATCCGTGGCTTCCTTCAGTTCACGGAACAAGCGCGCGAGGTCGGCGGCCTGGTAGTTGGCGTTCAGACCGCTTGGATTTGGTAGTACCCAGAGAACAGTCTGCCCGATTTGTTCGTCCTGAGGGCCCACGTTTGCTTTGGGCTTATTGAATGCCGTGCGATAAGCACCGACCCCAAGCACCGCCAACACTCTCGGACGATAGCGAAGCACCTTCGCTCGCAGACGCTCGCCACCGGCAACGATCTCGTCTTTTGTCAACTGATCCGCCGACGCCGTCGTGCGCTGAACGACATTCGTGATTCCGTAACCACTCTTTAACAACTCACGCTCGTCAAACGGCGACAGCAACCGCTCCGTAAACCCACCCGCATAAAGTGCCGGCCAGAAACGATTTCCCGGGCGTGCGAAGTGATGGCCCACGGCGGCGGTGTAAAGACCGGGATTGATACCACAGAAAAGAACGCGCAAGTCAGGGGCGATTACATCACGAACCGTCTTTTCAGTTGCGGCAAGAAGTTGTTCTTTTGTCGGTTTCCAGGGTTTCGGCACGAAGGAAAGTTCAGTAGACGTCGAAGTGAGTCTGACGTGAAGTGCTCTGTTTTGAAGTGCGATCGATCACTGTGACTTGCAACACGTAACGTCCCGGCAACAATTCGGCTAACGGGATCTCCGCGGCGTAAGGGATACGCGTTATATCGAGAACGCCGTCAGTGCTTATTTTCCGTAATGCTGTCGTGACCACTGGCTGATCGTCACGGACTATCTGTGTTTGCACGACAATATCAGGCTTCTGATCCGCCGGAGACAACAGCGTGTTGTAAGCAAAGATCAGAAAGCGCAACGTTGATTCACGCCCGAAGCGATGGCTCGCACTCAACGCGACCGGACTCCTTCCGGGATTCGAAACATTGGTCATCATCGCCTGTGTGCGTTCACCCAAAAGCAGACTGCTCATCGCCAGTTTCTTGTCAGTCAGATCGGGTATTTCAACCCACGCGTGCGCGGTTCCGATCTTGCCGCTCTTATCGTCGCGCGCTGCGACGCGCACCTGATAGAGACCGGGCGGTAAATGTGCCGGATAGGTGTAGGTGATGTCGCTGCGATAAGTCTTGGCCTGTTCCAGACTCGGCGCAGTGGTCACGATACGCTCCATGAAACTGGTTTTAGCAACGCCCTTCTCATCGAAGTAAGCCGCACTCAAATCAATGGTGGCCGCAATCTTCCCATCAGGCCGTTCAACAAAACCGAGAAACTCACCGGGCATTTGAATCGCGGTAGAAATTGTCGGCCCTTTGTTTGGCAAATCGTAGTAATCGGCACTGAGGAGAATCGGCAGTTCTCGGGTGGGATATGCCGCCGCGATCGATTCTCGAAGTTGAACTGGAGCTGTCTTAGTTTGTGGGGGTTGCTTTTCTGCTTTCGCTGTCATCGGCGTGGGAGTCGGATCGAGATCGAAATAGCCTTTACGAACTCGCACGGTAAAATCGGGCCGTGAGATCAGCTTGACCTCGAGGTTTCTAAACCGTCCCTGTTTTTGTGACTCTGCATCAGGTTTCCACGCCAGCAGATAGTAAGTGGAAGTTTCCTTGATCGCCGGCTTAAGCCCTTGTCGCAAATCGTTAGTGTTGAATGTGGCCTTGCCTCCGGTATCGGCGGCGAGTGCGTTCAAGCCATCCTGTGACGCTGTCAGTTCCTGGTGATCCGAGAGGCTGAGTTGACCAAAAGGATCGAAAGGCCGTTCCGTTGCCGCATCCTGAAGCGTGGCAACGAGCCCGCGAGTGTCCATTGAATAAATGACAACTCCACTCTTAGCCGCTGCATTTGTGATCTTGCGCATCTGGTCGATGGCATCACCGCGACGGTTATCGACCAAAAAACCTCCTGAGAGAAAGAACACAATCTTTCTTCCCGGAAGATTGCGGGCTGATTTGATCAGACTCTCCAGGCCGGCCAGGGTGTTCTGATTTGTGCGGGCAGACTGTGACTGTATCTGCATCGCGCGTGCACGAACGAGAGCCGCGGCCGTATCAATCCTCATCCCCGGATTGACTCGCACTGTTTCGGCGACGAAGAAATCAAACACCTGGCGATCGAGACGATCGATCAGAAGAGCCTGATAGTCGCTCATCGCCGGACGATCGCCATCGCGATATGAATAACCGCGCGGATTGAGTCGCTCCAAAGCCCGTTGCAGGACAAGGCGATCGGTCGTCAGTTGTTGCAGGAACCCGATCTGACCCGTGGCTGACGCGATCGCGGCCTGATCGTTTTGGCCCATGTCTTTCTCGATGAACTGCGTGATTAGTTTCTTCGCAGATTTCAGACCGGCAAGGTCCATGTGAAAGTCGTCG
This sequence comes from Pyrinomonadaceae bacterium, assembly GCA_035278765.1. Taxonomy (GTDB): domain Bacteria; phylum Acidobacteriota; class Blastocatellia; order Pyrinomonadales; family Pyrinomonadaceae; genus PSRF01. The sequence continues at coordinate 15,136 of DATEIS010000204.1, forward strand.
AGATAGAAAAAGACGATGCGCCCGCGGTCGAGGGGAACTGGACGTTTGACGTTGATGGTGGTGGAACCGCGAGCAGCCGCAAGCTGGCTCTCCTCGTCACTGCCGGCGGTGATTTGTTCGAATCCCTGGATCGCGCGCGGTTTACCGTCGATGCGCAGCTCGAAATCGTTAGCGGTCAGGCCGTTGACAAACTTTCCGTTCTTGTCAAAAACCATCACGTCCGTCTGGACGAGTTCGGTGTAAACCCGTACAACGTCATCCTGCGGTTTGGGCGACGGAGTGGTCTGCGGAGTCTGACCCTGCGTTCCCGACCACGCGATCAGGAGAGAGAGCAACAGTAGCCAGGAGACGTGTCGAGACCGCATAAATAGGTTACCGGTTACGAAGTGCAGGGGTGACGTGCATAAATATGTATCAGAACTGCTTCTCGTGGCAATAAAAAACCGTCATCTGTTAGGCTTATCCAAAAAAAGGTACAAAGGCACAAAAAGAAGCGAATGGCGGCTAATGAGATCACGGTAAAACTCGACGGGGTCACCAAGAGTTTTGGGGAGTTTACGGCTGTCAGGGAGCTCAGCCTCAATGTGCGTGCGGGACGTGTATTCGGACTGCTTGGTCCAAACGGCGCCGGAAAGACCACGACGATTCGAATGATTGTCAACATAACTGCGCCGGATTCGGGCAGCATCTTGCTCTTCGGACAAAAGATCGACTCGAAGTTGCAGGATCGTATCGGTTATCTCCCCGAAGAACGTGGACTCTACCGGCGCATGCGTATCTCGGATCAGTTGCGATTTTTTGCCGAACTGAAAAATGTTCGCGGCAAAGTGATCGAAGCGAAGATCGACGAATGGCTGGCGCGTGTAAAACTCTCGGAGTGGAAGAACAAGCGGTCGATGGAACTGTCAAAAGGAATGCAGCAGAAGATTCAGTTCATCCAATCCGTGCTTCACGATCCGGACCTGCTCATCCTCGACGAACCGTTCTCCGGTCTCGATCCAATCAACGTGGAGTTGTTGAAAGAAGTCGTGCTCGATCTCAAACGTGCCGGAAAGACGATTATCTTTTCAACACACCAGATGGAAGTCGCAGAGAAGATTTGCGACGACATCTGCCTCCTCAACCGCTCGCAAAAACTATTCGAAGGAAGTTTACGCGAGATCAAAAGCAGCTTCGGACGTAATGCGATCGCGGTGCGTTGCGAAGGTGGCGATGGTGTGCTCGACGACCCGACGCTTGTGAGTAAAGTCGTGCGACATGCTGACGAGGCTCAGGCGCTGCTCGCCGCCGGAGCAGACGCCCAAATACTTCTGAAACGTTTGATCGACTCCGGCGCAGTGATCGGAAAGTTTGAAATGGTCGAACCAAGCCTCAACGATATTTTCATCACGAAGGTGACTGAAGCGGCATGACAAAGTTTCTGGCAGTCGTCAAACGCGAGTATATCCAGCGTGTACGCGCGAAGATGTTCATCGTCTCTACCATCTTGCTGCCTGCCGTTATGTCGCTCTTCGGCATTGTGCCCGCGATCATTTTCAGTATTGAGACACCACCGATGCGTGTCGCCGTGGTGGACCAAACAGGGAAGATGTATGCGGAACTGAAACGATCGCTTGATGGCGACTCATCCGGTCAGGGTTCACAATCCGACAATACCAGCGTTTCGACTGGGCTTCCGCGTCGAGGTTTCGGCACTTTCAAGTTGGAGGAAGTGAATGCCACGAATCAATCACTTGAAGTGATTCGAGCGAACCTGGACCAACGTCTGCGCGCCCGCGAACTCGATGGCTACCTTATTCTCCCGCCTGATTTTGTGTCGAATGGCAGAGCCGAGTTTTTCAATCGCAATGCCGGTGACATCGTTTCGTCGAGAGCGCTACAGTCGGCGCTGAACCGCGCCACTCGGGAACAACGACTAATCGAAGCAAAAGTCGATAACAAAACGAGACAGGAGCTTTTCAAGCCAGTCAATCTCGAAGGCGTCAGCCTCAGTGCTGCTGGTCAGGAGCGTGATTCCGGTGGCAGGTTCGCGCTTGTGTTTGGCATGGGCTTCGTAATGTACCTGGCGATCCTGATGTATGGTCAGATCATTCTGGGCTCTGTCGTCGAAGAGAAAGAAACTCGTATCGCCGAGATACTTTTTTCTTCAGTCAAACCGTTTACGCTCATGATGGGCAAGCTGGTTGGTGTTTCCTTCGTAGCGTTGACACAACTGGGGATCTGGGGGCTGGCGTTCAGTGTGTTTGCTCTGTACGGAGTCGGCGTGCTCGCATCGCGAGGCATGAGCCTGCGCATTCCCGGAGTTCCGCTTTCACACTATTTATACTTTGCACTCTTCTTCCTGCTCGGTTACTTCATGTATGCGACGCTCTATGCCCTCGTCGGATCGATGGTCACGACTGCGCAGGAAGGCGGACAGCTCGCGATGCCGATCATCCTGATACTCGCGGTTAGCTTTTATTTGTTCCTGCCGGTGAGTCGTAGTCCTGATTCGCCGCTGTCATTCTGGGTTTCGATAATTCCGTTTTCCGCGCCGGTTGCCATGGTGATACGCATCATCACGCAGACACCGCCGTTCTGGCAGATCGCGCTCTCGCTCGTGATCGGATTCAGCACTGTGCTGGTTATCATGTATATTGCGTCGCGTATTTATCGTGTCGGCATGTTGATGTATGGCAAGCGCGCGTCTATTCCGGAAGCGATTCGTTGGGCCAGGCAAGCATGATCGAAGTCGAGAAAAAGTTTCGTCTCACAAAACGGCAGCGCGATGCCGTGTTGAAGCGTTTGCCCGACCTTGGCGCCAGTCTCGAAGGTGAAGACTTCGAAGAGAACACGCTTTACACCGGTGAGGCGTTGAGTGACGGTACGTGCGTGTTGCGGCTGCGTCGGGTTGGAAGTAAAGCGACACTGACCTACAAGAAGCGCCTGCCATCGACTTCTCCGATCAAACAACAACGCGAAGAGGAAACTGACATCGCAGATCCCGAGGCGATGGAAGCGATTCTCGAAGCGTTGGGTTTTTCACCCGCGCTCGTTTATGAAAAACGCCGGCAGACGTGGCGGCTCGGGAAGACGGAGATCGTGATCGACGTGTTACCGTTTGGGTTGTTTATGGAGATCGAAGGAAGAGCCACCGATATTAAGGCAGTAGAACGAAAGCTCGGCCTAAAAGGACTGCGTGCTGAACACGCCACCTATCCTCAACTCACTGCGAAGCATGGGAAATCCTACGACGGCTTAATCGAAGCACGGTTTTGATCCGTGTTATCCGTGGCTAATAAATACCGGCCTTTATAAAACCCTCGAACAATAAAGCCCTGTTCCAACGCGCGTGTGAACGCGTCGCGTGTGGCCATGCGCCAGAGTTTGTGATGCTCGGTGAGTTCGCGTGGAATCTCAATCACGACTTCGGAGTTGGTGATAGGTTCCTGGTTGAGAATGGGTGCGAGATTTTCGCCAACACGAACGAGATGCGGCAGTCCTTCAATATCAGCAGGTTGCTTAGCTATTTCATCATCCAGTAACCACGTCACCCACAGCCGGTCAGTCCCGTAGCGATGTAGAAAGCTCGAAGTCACTCCGTAATAGTCGACGTAATAACGATCGGCAATCACACCAAGCTTGCTGAAGTTGAAATGCGCGTTACGCGATTGCAACGGATCGAATGTCCAGGTAATACGCTTCACACCCAGCTTGATCGCCGCATCACGCTGAGCAATCTTCAACAAGTAACCGAGATTGTTTGAACGGTACGCCGGGCTAATCCCGAGCATGTCGGAATGAATGATCGTTTCACCATCGAGGATTCCCGGAAACCCGAACACAAAACCCACCATGCGGCCTTCCGCAAACGCCCCGATCAGCGTAGCCCCAACTTCCTTTTGCGGTTTCAGTGCGAGCGCGGGATAGATCTCGAGATCTTCAACGCCCCAGATCTCGCGTTGAAGCTGTTCCACCTCGTGCATTTCGTCGAGGGTTTCAATATCCCGGATTACGATTGTGGTGGCAGTGCCGCTGGTCGGACTGGTCATGCAGACTCTGAATCAGGTCAATAAACCTGCGATCAATTCCTTGAGCCAATTCGCGTCGATGGGTTTGGTGACGTACGCGTCAAAGCCGGACGCTTTGGCATCGGAGCGAAAGTCGTCCTCCTTATGCGCGGTGACGGCGATGATGGGTACGTTTTTCAATTGTTCGTTCTGGCGGATCAACTTCGTCGCGGTAAAACCATCCATCAGCGGCAGGGTGAGGTCCATCAGAATCACGTCCGGATTCTCGCGGATGGCCGTATCAACAGCGACCTGGCCATTCTCGGCTTCGAACACGATAAACCCCTGATCTTCGAGTTCGAGCCGCATAAAAAGCCGCGTATCTTCAAAATCTTCAACTAAAAGTATCTTGAGGTCCTTTGAGTTTCGCACTCCCATGGTTCGCCGACTCTATGTCGCGGCAAACTCAGTGTCAAGGCGAATCCACAGATTACACAGATTAGGAAACAAATTTCGGCCATCTGTCGTTAAAGAGCCCGAGTATTCATTTTTAACCCATTTGAGGCCGGAAATATGAAACGCGTAGTGATTCTTGTTGTTCTCGTAGCGATTGCTGCTGTGGCTGGCGCCGTCCGTTCCTCGGTCGGATCTGTTTCCGAGCTTCGCGGGCTCGTTTCACACCAAAATACCGGCGATGTGCGTCAGGAGATACGCGAAACTTATCAACTTGCGCCGGGCGCGAGGGTGGAGTTGGCGGGACTGAACGGCGCCGTCAAGATTGAGACTTCGGATAGCAAGACGGCGGAGGTTTATATCGAACGAACCGCGTCGTCGCAGGAAGCATTGGACCGTCGCAAGATTACTATCGAGGCTGATGCGAACAGTTTGACTATTCGCGGTGAGAAGTCCGACAACGGGTTCTTTTCACGGTTCTTCGGTTCGTCGGCAGGTGAACGCACCACGTTGAAGCTGCCGCGCGAGGTCGCGCTGTATGCGAAGGGCGTGAATGGAGCGTTTGTGACGAGTGACATCAATGGCTCGGTGGAAGTGAGTGGCATTAACGGCCGCGTGCAGATTGGGAGTGCCGTCGGACGAGCGACGTTCAAAGGTATCAACGGCAATATGGTTGTCGGTCTGAAGAAGGTCGATCAGGATGGGGTCACGTTGAGCGGCATCAATGGAAATATCGAATTACAGCTTGGCTCGGATGTGAATGCTGATTTTGATGCGCGTGGAATGAATGGACGAGTTGTCACCGACCTGCCGGATGTCTCGATCGATAAGAACAAGCGCGGCAACTATTCGGCGCGTATTGGGAATGGCGGTGCAGGGATTTCGGCAAAAGGAATTAACGGCAACATCCGCTTCACGCGCAGCGGGGTTGACGTAGCACCCGCCGCCGCCGCAACTCAGAATTAGAGAGATTTGCGTGCCATAGTACGTACTGTAGGGGCGGCCCTCCGTGGCCGCCCGTGGTTTTTTAAACGGATTCACGAAGCAACGGCCTCGGATTTGGCGAACACGATACAAACC
>DATEIS010000205.1:0-3447 GCA_035278765.1 Pyrinomonadaceae bacterium
GCGCGCGCTGAGTGGGTTAGTGGATTGATCGAGAGTGTTTTAGCCGCGGATTTACGCGGATGAACGCAGATTTTTATGAAGCAGGTTTTGCAAAATAGAAAAACGGGAAGGCCGTTTGTTGGTGAGGTGCCGGTGCCCGCGCTGACGCGAGGACGTGTGTTGGTGCGCACGGTGGCGTCGTTGATTAGCGCTGGGACGGAGCGCGCTGCTGTTGAGCTTGTCAGCAAAGGCATCGTCAAGGAAGCACGGCAGCGACCGGATCTCGTCAAAGCCGTCGTCGCGAAAGTTAAAAACGAAGGTTTGCTGAACACGTTTGCGTCGGTGCGCGACAAGATGGCGGCGTCGCAGTCGTTGGGTTACAGCGCGGCAGGCGTTGTCGCGGCTGTTGCTGAAGACGTGACGGAGTTTCAGGTCGGCGACCGTGTGGCGTGCGCCGGTGTTGGGTTTGCTTCGCACGCGGAAGTGTTGTCGGTTCCGAAGAATCTTTGTGTTCGGCTGCCAGAGAACGTGAGTTTTGAGTCAGGCGCATACGGCACGCTCGGAGCGATCGCTTTGCAGGGAGTGCGGTTGGCTGAGCCGACGCTCGGCGAGTCGATCGTGGTGATTGGCCTTGGTTTGGTTGGACAACTGACCGTGCAACTTCTGAAAGCGAACGGCTGCCGCGTGTTTGGACTCGACCTGGACCAGTCGCGTGTTTCGTTAGCGTTAGAGTTGGGCGCCGATAAAGCAGTTGTCTCGAACGACGAAACAGCAAAAGAGATCGAAGCATGGACGCGTGGTAACGGTGCTGATGCTGTACTGATCACTGCCGCCACTGATTCCAATCAACCGATCGAATTGGCGGCGCGGGTGTCGCGATTGAAAGGACGCGTGATCGTAGTCGGCATGACCGGAATGGACATTCCGCGAGCGCCGTTTTTCAGCCGCGAGCTCAAACTCGTCATTTCGATGTCGTATGGACCAGGCCGGTACGATCCTGAGTACGAAGAGCGAGGCCAGGATTATCCGCTTCCATACGTGCGTTGGACCGAGAAGCGAAACATCGAGAGTTTTCTCGAGTTGATAGGCGACGGCCGTGTCAACGTCGAACGTCTGACGACGCACCGTTTTCCGATTACTGATGCGGATCGCGCTTACCAGCTAATTTCCGGAAATCTTCAGGAGCCGAATCTCGGTGTCATTCTCAACTACGATCCGGAGGCACCGGTGCTGCGCAAGATCTCGCTTGGCGCGGCAACTCCGGTGCGGAAGTCAGCGAAGTCGGTCGTTCTTGGAGTAATCGGCGCGGGTGGATACGTGCCGGCAATGTTGTTGCCGCATTTCAAAAGCGAAGGAGTCGAGTTTTGTTCGATCGCAACGGCGACAGGAATCTCGGCGCATGACGTCGGGAAGAGATTTGGATTTACGTACGCAGTTTCCAGCGCTGATGAAGTGCTCGATGAGCCGAGCGTCAACCTCGTAGTGATCGGCACCAAGAACGACACCCATGCCGAACTTGCGCGTGGCGCGCTCGAGCGAAACAAGCATGTGTTTGTTGAGAAACCCCTGGCGCTTAACGATCAGCAGCTTGAGTCGGTGTTGGAAGCAGTTGCTGGTTCTTCGGCGAAGTTGATGGTCGGATACAACCGTCGCTTTTCACCACTCGTGCAGCGCGCTAAAGAATTTTTTAGCAATCGCGAAGCTCCGCTTTCGTTGCTCTATCGCGTGAATGCCGGCCGCATTCCGAACGAACACTGGATGCAGAATGCGCAGGAAGGCGGCGGCAGGATAATCGGTGAGGTCTGTCACTTCATCGACCTGATGCAGTATTTGACGGGAGCGTTACCAGTCTCGGTGTTTGCGGAATCGATCAGTGCAAACTCGAGCAAGATCGTCGATGCTGATTCCGTTTTTATTACTTTGCGATTTGCGGACGGCTCGAACGGCACGATCGCGTATATCAGTGAAGGCGACAAAGGCCTCGCAAAGGAACGCGTTGAGATCTTCGGTGGGGGAAAGGTTTTTGTGCTCGACGATTTCCGACGCGCGACACTTTACAGAGATGGACGTGAAGAGCAGGTCACACTGAAGGCGCAGGATAAAGGTCAGCAGACGCAAGTGCGACAAGTTTGCGCAAACGTGCTTGAAGGTGGTCCACCGCTGATTAGTATTGATGATTTGGCATCCACAAGCCGCACTACGTTTCGCGTACTAGACTCTCTCCGCGAGCGCCAACCATTCGATATCTGAGCCACAAAAGGCACATAAGGCACAAAAACACAAAATAGATGTGTGGGATTGCTGGAATTGTTGGGTTGGAGCCGGAGCGATTGATTAGTTCGATGCTCGCTAGCGTTGAGCATCGGGGACGAGACGATTCAGGGACTTGGGTTTCGGAGCCGATCGATTCTTCCGGACGGCGCACGTGTCTGGGCCATCGACGGCTCGCTATCATCGACACGTCTCCCGGTGGTCACGAGCCGATGTTCTCGCACGACCGCCGTTACGTTCTCACCTTCAACGGCGAGATTTACAACTACCGCGAGCTCCGCGAACAGTTACGCTCGCTCGGACACGAATTCAAAACAGACAGCGATGCGGAAGTTTTGTTGGCTGCCATCTCCGAGTGGGGTTGGGATGCTGTGAGTCATCTCAACGGCATGTTTGCGTTCGCCGTCTGGGACAACAAAGAGCGCACGTTGACGTTGGTGCGCGATCACGTCGGCATCAAGCCGCTGTATTACACATTAATTCCTGCCGGCAAAGATGCGCCTGCGACGTTTCTCTTCGGATCCGAAATCAAAGCTATTCTTGCCTCGAAAATGATCAAGGCCGAACTCGACAGGGAGGCACTACATCAGTTCCTGACGTTTCTCTGGTCGCCCGATCCGAATACGCTTTTTGCAAACATCAAAACAGTTCCACCAGGTCACCTGCTTCAGTTTCATAACGACGCATTAAAACTCACACAGTGGTGGGACGTCTCGTTCGACAAGATAGAAGAAGGCAAAAACGAGGCGTGGTGGCGTGAACGCGTGCTCGACACACTCGATCGCGTCGTGAAGATGGAAATGGTCGCCGACGTGCCGCTCGGATCTTTTCTTTCGGGTGGCATCGATTCGTCAGGAATCGTCGCGATGATGGCGCGACACAGCAACGGCCGCCGGATTAGCACTTACACGGTCGGCATCGAGAGCGAGGATCTTCGTTACGACATCATTCCTGACGACGTGCGTTGGGCGCGTCGCGTCAACGAGCAGTTGCAGACTGACTATCACGAGATCATGTTAAAGCCTTCCGTCGCCGATCTCCTGCCGAAGCTGGTCCATCACATGGAAGAGCCGCCGATCGATATGGCGATTCCGAGTTACCTCATTTCACAGGCGGCGCGGGAAACGTTGACCGTGATGTTATCGGGGATGGGCGGCGACGAAGTGTTTGCCGGCTATCCGCGGCAGATGGCGATGA
>DATEIS010000206.1:0-4748 GCA_035278765.1 Pyrinomonadaceae bacterium
ATTGAGCCAGTGCCGTTGATTTAGGGAGACCGAGGTCGTTTGCCAGTGCATTTCTTCATAGTTAAGAACTGCCGGAGGCTGCGGCAATAAGAGGTCACCCACCTGTCTTGTGCAGGTTCAATTACGGCTTCGGAGCGGCAATGCGGATCTCCCTCCAGCCAGTAAACCGCGTGTCGTGAATCGTCAATCGTGCTCCCGTTGATTCACACGATTAACGATTTAGGGTTCGCGGTTTTCTTATCTTCATCAAACAATTCTTCATATGAAAGTTCTTATGATCGGAGACGTCGTCGCGAAGCCTGGGCGCATTGCTGTGCTCGAGCGCATTCAGGATTTGCGCGAACAGCATCAGATCGATCTCGCGATCATGAATGCCGAGAATCTTGCGGGTGGATTCTCAGTCACGCCACAGTTGTGCGAGCAACTGTTTTCTACCGGGATCGATGTGATGACTTCAGGTAATCACATCTTCGATAAGAAAGAAGCGATCGACTACATCCGTAAACAACCGCGCCTGATTCGTCCCGCAAACTATCCGCCGAACACGCCGGGCAGCGGGTGCTGGGTTGGGGAAGTGAATGGCGCGAAGGTCGCGGTAATGAACGTGATGGGCCGCGTCTTTATGCCGCCGTCTGACGATCCTTTTCGAATAATCGATGGCGTGTTGGAATCATTGCCGGCGGACACGACTGTTCGCCTCGTTGACGTGCACGCTGAAGCGACGTCGGAAAAAGTGGCGATGGGTTGGCATCTCGACGGCCGCGTGTCGGCCGTGGTTGGCACACACACTCATGTGCAAACGGCTGATGAGAGAATCTTGCCAGGCGGCACGGCGTATTTGACGGATCTGGGAATGACCGGTAGTTATGCCGGCGTGATCGGAATGAATAAAACCGACGTCATCGCGCGGTTTACGTCTGTCACCGCGCGACGCGCCGAACATTCTTCAGGCGAGGTGAGGATCTGCGCCGCAGTGCTGGACATCGATGAGGAAACCGGACAGGCTCGAAAAATCGAGCGGCTCAATCTCAGCCACAATCAATAGAACCTAGTTCGAATTTCCGATTCGTCGGAGTTGTCTTGCCAAATGGACCCGTCGCTCCATCTCAGCTTTTAACTCAGGCTTCAATTTCAGACTCTCAACAAAGTCCGGTTCCGCTTCAGCTTCCTTACCAAGAAACACTTTTGCGAGTCCGCGATTGAAGTAGGCCCACGCAATTGTCGGATCAAGCTCGATAGCGCGCGTAAGATCTTCAATCGCTTCCAGCATCTTTCCCTGAAACATCAAGGTAGTGCCGCGTCCCTGGTAAGCCCACGCCATATTCGGCGACAGTTGAACCGCGCGGTTGAAGTCCGCTAGAGAACTGTCAAAATTTTTCAAAGCCATGTACACGTAGCCACGTTGATAATAGGGTTCAGCAGTCCGATCGTTAATTTCGATAGCTTGGTTCAGATCTGATAGAGCTCCGGTGGTGTCTTTGAGATCGAGCCGGATGCTGCCGCGGTTACTTAATGCCTCAAAGAAATCTTTCTTCAATGCAATCGCGCGATCCAGATCTTTCACTGCTGCTTCAAGATCACCTTTCGCGCGGAGTGCTGCTGCGCGATTCAAATAGGCAGAGGCGAGTCCGGGTCTGATTTCCAGCGCCTGGTTGTAATCATCAATTGCGCCAATGTAGTCGCCTTTTTTGAAGCGCGCCAGTCCGCGATTGGAGTAGGCGTTGGCCGTGAATGGATCGATAACTGTAATAGTGTTCGGATCTGTGAATGAATTTCCCAATCGATCGGATGTTTTACTCGTGTCGAAGTGTGAACTCATTCTGATAGCGCGCGTGTAATCCTCGATAGCGCCATCGAAGTCGCCGGTGCCTGATTTCTTTAAAGCCTTTTTGTAGTGATCGACGGCAGCTTCGGGGGTGCGTGTCTGGGAGAACGCGGTTGCCGGAAGCAACAGTGAGACGAGTGCGAACAAGATCGCATAGCGGCGCATGGTAGACCTCCCTGTGGGTTGAAGCTCGTCCACCAGGTGCGCTAAGATGCGGGCGTCGACGATGCAGCTTGAGCGCCGCGAGGCAATCGAACTTGTATTGTCATCCAGAGGCTCGTTGCTATCGCAAGTAGCAACGAGCCTCTCATCATTTGATCTTAAAACGACTGAACTTGAAAAAAGTTACAAAAGATCTGGGGCTCTGAATTTGAAACACCGTGAAGTTGTGAGTTGTGACAGGGAAGAATTTAGATCGAAAAAAAGCTGTACGACTTATTGGATTTGTGTTGAGTTATTCAGGCGCAGTCTCTTTAGGTACTGCTGGACCGGGTTGAGATTTGATGATGGGCGGAGCCAGTAGTCGTTGCGCATAACCTTCCGGGAAGGATCGGACTTTGCCGCGCGAGTCAGTTATAACGTGACCAGTTTCACCCTCAGCGACAACCTGACCATTCGAGGCGCGCACGATTTCATATCCAAAACGAAGCGAGCGTTTACGTAATTCTGTAATGTGCGTACGAACTATTAGTTCGTCATCATAGTAAGCAGGTGCTTTGTAACGACAGTATGCTTCGGCGACAACTAAAAACGCGTCGTCTCTTTCTTCCATGTCGCGGTAAGAAAATCCACGCACGCGACAATAATCAGTCCTGCCGATTTCGAACCAGACCAAATAGTTGGCATAATAAACAATGCCCATCTTATCCGTTTCGGCGTAACGCACACGAAGTACCGTTTCGTGCCAAACGCCGAATACATCTTCAGGGGCAGGGCTTGTCATCTGAGCAAAGCCTTCCGAACTCATAAGCGAGAGAAGGAATAAATCCTGATCCTTGTTTAGCTGTAAACGTTTAGCGGACTATAAGAGTGAAAGACCAATATGTCAAAGCAAATTAGCGCCGGGCTGGCCCTGCTGGCCCTGTTATCCTTCGGCAGCAGCAGCTTTCTGCGGGGAAGTCGGGCCCAGACTGCTGCTACCGCCAACGCCCAAAATGCGGCGATTGTCTCGACAACAGCCGCAATGCTCAAGGAAACGAGCGAGTTGCGAGAGCTCTCGATACTGAAGGCAGTCAAGAGTGGCGCCCAGTCGCGGGCCGATATCGAGCGCATGATTATTAAGAATCTCGACTCCGATACCACACCCGCCGAAATGCATGCGGCTGAGGTGCTGCTCCGAGCCTTCGGCCTCGCGCCTAACGATTTTGCGTACCGCACGTTTTTAGTAAAACTGCTGACTGAGCAGGTAGCGGGATATTACGATCCAAAGGCGCAACAGTTTTATCTTGCTGACTGGATCGAGCTCGACGGACAAAAGCCGGTCATGGCCCACGAGTTGACGCACGCGCTTCAGGACCAGCACTTCAATCTCAAGCGCTTTGAGAAATGGCCCAAGGGCGATTCGGACGCCGAGCTCGCAGCACATGCACTCATCGAAGGTGATGCGACACTCGCGATGACGATCTACATGTCAAAGAATCCTCTAGTGGCGTTGGCATTTATCAAAAGTCTTGGCGGACAGGAAGTGGCGACGGAGCAGTTCAGGCGAGCACCGCGTGCGTTGCGTGAGTCACTGCTATTTCCATATGAAGAGGGTTCGGCATGGGCCACACAGCTCTACAAGCGCGGCGGTTGGGAGATGGTCTCCCAGGCGTTCACCAAACTGCCGCAATCAAGCGAGCAGATCCTGCATGCTGATAAATACTTTGCGTACGAGACTCCGCAGAAACTCACTCTGCCGGAATTTAAAACGAGTCTTGGTCCAGCCTGGAAACGCATTGATTATGACGTCAATGGTGAATGGGGCTGTTACCTGATTCTCGATGAGTACTTGAACAACCAGGCTGAGTCGAAGCAGGCCTCAGCCGGTTGGGGCGGCGATCGTTTTGCACTTTATGAAACTGGCAAACCGGACGAGTTCTTCATCGCGCAAATAACCGCGTGGGATACGCCCGGTGACGCGCGCGAGTTCTTTGATGCTTATGCGAAGCGAACTTCAAAACGTTATCCTGATGCGAAGGAAACGAAGGCCACTGAAGATCGCATGGAATGGCAAACTGGAAGCGGTGGAGTAGCGATGGAATTGCGTGGTTCCCACGTGGCGATTGTGGAAGGCGTACCTTCTTCCGTTGATTCACAAACCTTGCTTCGCACCATCTGGCAACAACGATAGAGAGCACATGAAAAAGTCTGACAGCGGCCCGGCAACAAAACAATCAACGCGCCTGCGCGAACTCAGTGAACAACTGCTGCAGCTCGAAGCCAAACTTCGCCGTGGTGGCGGCCCTGACAAGATCGATCGCCAACACCAGCAAGGTAAGTTGACTGCTCGAGAACGTATCGAGCTGCTGCTCGATAAAGATTCTTACTCACAGGAGATCGGATTGCTCGTCGCGTTCGATCAGTATGAGGGCGGTGCTCCGGCGGCGGGCGTTGTGACTGTGGTTGGTCGAGTTGAGGGCAGAGAGGTTGTTGTTGTCGCAAACGATGCCACGGTCAAAGCGGGTTCGTGGTGGCCCGAAACGATCAAGAAGATCCTGCGCGCACAGGAAATCGCGATGCGCTCGCGGGTGCCGATTATTTATCTCGTGGATTCCGCCGGCGTTAACCTGCCGTACCAGGGTGGAGTTTTTCCGGGCCAATATGGTGCCTCGCGAATCTTTTATTACAACTCAATCATGCGCCGTTATTTGAAGGTGCCGCAGATCTCCGCAGTGATGGGACCATGTATCGCGGGCGGCGCATACCTGCCGGCGCTTTCTGA
>DATEIS010000207.1:0-11636 GCA_035278765.1 Pyrinomonadaceae bacterium
GAAAAAGACTGACGAAGAAGAGCTCATCTTCGAGCAAGCCGCCGCCTTTCCCTTAACCGAAACAGAGATCAAAGAAGCGCTCGAAGGCGTGAAGGGAATTCTCGACGGTGGCATCAAGAACATACTCGTCTTTTACTACCCGAGCGATTGGCGTATTGGCGAAGTGATCTGGACGCCGGTTCCCGAAAACATTCTCGCCGTAAAAGAAAAATACAAAAGCGCGTCGGCCGTTACCGCAGTTGAATTTCCGAAACTTCAGGAGCAAATGCTCGCGGAGGAGATCTGCATGATCTTCCTTTTGATCGAAGCGCCTGAAGATCAATTGATGGCGTATCAACACACGAAGCGCAGCAACTTCATCACCCACAAGGGAGTCGACAAGTTGTCTGGCGCACGCGCGATGGCCGACCTGCTTAACTGTGATCTGCGAGATAGCCTCGGTGCAGGCGATACTGAGCTCGATACGTTTCTTGCCGGTGTCGGACTGGCGTTACTTGTCGGCGGCATCGATCTGAAATTCAGCGGGTTGGTCGACACAATAAAACTTAAGGATTCGCTCGAGCTTGGCGCAGTGTTGTTCAGAGCATCGGAACTCGCGGCAGGAAACATTCATGGATGACAAACAGGACCAACCGGCAACGATTCGACACTATCGCAATCTTGCCAAGACGATCGTGCAAGAGCATTTTGGCAAGCCGGCTAGCAGGATTGTTTATAAATCTTCCGGACGCACGAACTTTGTCTTCGCAGTGAATCACGTCGAGGGCCAGTTCGTGGTCCGGATCAGTCCCGACCTGGAACGGCTGAAAGCGTTTCAGAAAGAGCGTTGGGCTTCGCAACAAGCGCGTGAAGCAGGTGTGCCGACGCCGGAAGTGATAGAAGTAAGTAACGATGCTGTATCCGAGCCTTATATGATCACTCGTCGTGTTACGGGATCGGAAGCGACTCAACATCCACAACGAAAGCGCATCGTTCATGAAATGGGCGAGTATGCGGCAGTTATCAACTCGATTCATACTGATGGTTATGGAAGTGATTTCGATTGGACGAGCAACGGGACAAAGCACAAGACATGGGTTGACTACGTTGAAGATGAATACGCGCTGGAGAAACGGTTGCAGCTCTTTGCTGAACATGAGCTGCTTACAGATGAACAGTTGAAGGAGTTGTCGCGCATATTAGAGGATGCGAAAACGCGAGGGCACACGTCGTCGTTGAATCATAGCGACTTGCGTTTGAAAAATGTGATTGTCGACGAGGGTGGGGATATCGCGGCGATTATTGACTGGGAAGACTGTCTCTCGACGATCGCGCCGGAGTGGGAGTTATCGATCGCGCTTCACGATCTCTCGATTGATGAGAAGCACGCGTTTATTGAGGGCTATGGGTTGAGTGTTCGCGAGGTCGAAGAGATGGCGCCGTTGATTAAGGCATTCAATATATTGAATTACTACCAGGCGATTGAGAGCGCAAAGGATGACAAGAGTTTCGACGAGATCAAGCTGCGGCTGAAGGGTTCGCTCGATCTCTATTCGCTGTAGGATTGATGGTACGTTTGGACAGGTTTTACTCGGACGGTACCCACTCGACGGTTGCCGGAAATAGTTTCTTCTCGGGATCGATCGTTACAACATAGGCACCCAAGGCGCCGATGCGGCGATTAGGACCAAAGGTGAGCTTTGGCATCAAGCCAGTATCGAACTCGTAGAGACCTTCGAGTGTTGTGATCAATTGTTCGCGAGTGAGATCTTTTCCACAGCGCTCGAGTGCGTAGACCAATATTTTTGCAGCAGCGATGGCAGACGCTTGTGCAGCTGCGTGTGTAGAGCTGAGCTTGTTGCGTTGCAGCAAACCGCTGTACTCCGCTGCACCAGTAGCACTTACATCTTCGGGAACAGTCGGAAACGCGAAGAACACACGATCTTTCATTCCGACAGGTACCAATTCAGGTGCGCTTCGTCCCGTTAATGTTCCGAGAAGATAAACGGTCGGCGTCCAACCCGCCGCGCCGGCTTCTTTGAAAAACGACGCCGCCTCAACCGCAGAACCGAGCATGAAAACGGTGTCGACACCTTTTGCTTTCAACTCAGCAACACATTCTTTCGCTTTGAAGTCGTCGTGCGGGTAATAGACGCTCGTCTTCGAGCCCCAACCGAGTTTCTTCTCCTGTTCCTCAACACTTGCCGCAATTCCTTTGCTGAACTCCGAATCAGGCGAAATGATTGCAACCTGAGCTTTCTTCAAGTCGCTCTTCTTCGCGGCAAAGTTGACCAGACTTCGCACCTGTTCTTTCAGACCGGGCAACAAATAAAAGATGTAACGATTCAGCGGTGAGGCCCGGTCGGGTAGCAAGGTTGATGGTCCAATGAACGGCACCTCCCTGTCGCGACTCAACGTCGCAACTCCACTTTCCGCGCCGGCGGTTAAGCCGCTGACGATGGCGAACACCTGCTTGTCGTCGATCAACTGCGTCATGTTTGTGACCGTGGCGCCGGCGTTACCGTTGAGGACCCGCAGCTCGATCTTGCGGTTGAAGATCCCGCCACGACTGTTGACCTCGGCGAAGTACGCCTGGAGGACGTCCTCCATCGACTGGGCCAACCCACTGAGCGCAGTCTTCTCCGGCAACAGCGTCCCGATCACGATCTTGTCGTCAGACACGCCGGGATCCAGATCGGTGTCGATCCGCTTCAAGTACGCGATCAGATCGGCCATGTCCTGTTGCGGCATTCGATACGCAGGCATGGCGACGGCGAGTTTGTTGCCCGCCGGATCAATTCCTGCCGTTAGAGCGCGAATGAATGAAGTGTCGTTGAAAGCATCGTGCTTGCGGCCGTTGTCGTGAGTGTGACCGTAGGATTTTGTCAGGTTGGACCAGACGAGATTTCCCGCGGTTACACCGCCTTCAGTTTTTCCCTCGCCTCGCATTCCATGACAACCGGCGCAAGTGAGTGTTGAGGCAGGTACGTCGAGATCGTTCAATAGTGCAGTGATCTCCTTGCCCGAGGCACTCTCGCCGCGAAGATAAAGAGCCTTGCCACGCTTCTCTTCTCCCGTTAACGGGCGGAACTGCGCATGCGCACTGCTCGCGAATAAAAGGGCCACAAGAAGGCACAAAAGAAACAAACGACTACTTATCATTGATTACGTCCTCAACTATCCGCACCAACTCGTCCGATTTCGCGAGACCCAAAGCTTTCTTCCACAGTCCCTTCGGTTCGTTACCGATGATGATGACTGTGCTGTGGTCGCCTTTCGTCTCGACGTACTGGCCCAGTTTGTAAAGCGCCCAGTCGACGTTTTCCTTTTTGCCGGTCAGAAAGATCCAGCCCGGCCGCGCGTGAAATCTGCGGCTGTATTCCTTTAGTCGTGTGGGTGTATCGGTCTCGGGATCGATAGTGATCGATACGAGAAACGCGTCTTTGCCGAGGCGCTCGCCGAGTGCGTCCTGCACTTTCTCGAGATTGCGATTCATCGGCGGACAAACGCTCGTGCACGTGCTGAAGAAGGCATTAATGATGACGACTTTGTTCTTCAGCACATCGCTGTAGAACTGCATCTTCTGACCGTCCTGGTTGATCAGTTCGACGTCGGAGAAATACTTCGCGGCCGCTGATAGCCCCGGTTGTTGCGCGACGGCGAGTGAAGCTGAGAACAAAAGAACCACTAAACAGACCGCATACTTGAGGTTGATTAGACAGGATTTACTAGATTGAACAGGATTTACAAGATTTATCTTGTGAATCTTGTTAATCATGAAAATCCTGTCACCGAATACTCTTAGCTTCATGGCTGCGTAGACTCCTTCGCGGCGATCGATTCGATGAGCCCAACCATCTGAGATGTTTTGGATAAACCGTATGTGCGTGTCCAAACGTCTTTCGTGTCGTTGCCGACGATTACCGAAGGGGTGTGATCTTCGCGACGGGCAGCCGATGCTCCCAGGGCGCGCAATAATTGATCGATCTCTGGTTTGTTGCCGGTGACGAAGGTCCAACCGGCGCCGGCTTTGAACTTTGCGCCCCATGCTTTCAATCGTTCCGGCGTGTCGGTCAATGGATCGACGCTGACGGAGATGAAATGCACATCTTTAGCTCCGAGTTCGCGTTGCACGCGCGCAAAGGTTGCGCCGAGCGGCGGACAAATCGTAGTGCAATTAGTGAAGATGAAGTTGATGGCGACGGTCTTTCCTTTAATCAAATCGGTATAGAAATGACGAACGTTACCATCCTGGTCCAGCACTTCAACATCCGGAATCTTCAGCGTCTTGCTTGAGCTTGCTGCAACGATCTCGGGCTCGGGATCGGTTACCGCCGCGGAAGCAGTTTGCTTGACGAGATCCATCTTGCACTTCGGACACGTACCACGCTTCTTCGACTTCACCTCTGGGTGCATCGGACACGAATAGACCGTTTTTGCAGAGAAATTCTGCGCCACAGCATCCATGTAGTTGATCGCAAACAATGCAATTATGATCAGGAGAATCGATTGCTTCTTCATTTGTTTTTCTCCTCTGCGTGCAGCGTCAAGTAAGGTAAGTCCCTGTACCGCACGCCCATCGAACTCGATTCAACAAAAACCATATAGACACCCGTCTGCGGCACGTTGAGATCGACTTCGTAATTCCCGTTGCCGAGCGGCTTCGCGATGTCACGTCGCTGCCACGTGCCGGGCGCCAGGAACGTCAACACACGCACATCTTTCAAATCGTCTTTAGCCTTGTTGGTCTTCGTGTCGATCAGCTTGAAACGCAGCGGGAAACTCTGGCCCACTGGCAACTCACTTCCCTTCGCGGCGTGCTCGATACGCAAGGCAACAGGTCGATCTTCTTTGAGCATCGGATTTGTATCGGCAGTGGTTTCGAAGCAATGCGCGATGCGTGGCGAGTCAGTTAGAAATGCAACGTCGTAATGACCGCTGGCCGGTAGTTTCACCGTGGTCGAGTACACACCGGGCGTCGTCTCCTGCAAACTTCGATCGACAATCGCAACTGCGAGTGGCTCGCGGCGATAGTTCTGGAAGTTACCCATCGGCGCGGCCATGCCTTCCGAGTAGTAATAGAGAACTCGATCTACCGGATTGGCGACGATGACGGCGTTTCCTTCCGGCGCCGGAACAATTGCATTGGCGCGCACCGGCGTGGAACCGTCGGCTGGCACTGCCTGCCCACCCGGAAAATCAGTGATGTCGATCTCGGTCCCGATCGTCGCGAGTCGAATCATCGCAACGGTTTCAGTCTCGAGGGATCTGACGAAAGCAAACGTGTCGCTGAAGATCACCTGATCGGGACTTTTGCCAACCTTCACTTCGTGCAACAGACGATTCGAAGCCGTATCGAATATGTTGACTGTGTTTCCCTTAGTGTTGACGACGAATCCATACCGGCCACCCGGCGCGAAACGGATTGAACGTGCGCCGGGATTTGTTTTGATCCGCGTCAGTACTTCGCCCCTGGTATCGATCACCGCGACAGTTCCATCAGTTTCACTGACGGCGTAAAGAGCCTTGCTCAGCTCAGACGATGCAAGCGAAGCGAGCTTTGGACCAACCTTGACGTCTTTAATTTTCTCGAGTTTGGCAACGTCAATCACCGAAACCGTTCCACTCTCGCGATTTGAAATGAACGCGAACTGGTTGTCGCTGCTGACGACGATCTCATGCTGTCCGGAGCCAGTCGAAATCTGGGCTGCAACTTTCAGCGTTCCGGCATCGATCACGGTGACGCCGCTCTCGTCGCCAATCCACAAATACTTTTGATCCTGCTGCAAAGCGATGCTGGTTGGCTTAATACCGGTGTCAACGTAGTTCACAACTTTCCAACTGCGCGTGTCGATCACGGCAACCTGGTTCACAAGCGGCAACGTAACGAAGAGCTTTTCGCGATCTTTAGTGAGCACCCAGTCTTCGCCGGGACTCTTCATCATTACGAGCGTCAAGAGTTTGCTGCCGCCAAAACCCAACAACGGATCGATGACGGAAATATCGGGACTCTTGTTCAACGCGAGGATGTAATAAGAATTGAGATCGACGTCGGGTCGCGCGCGCATGCTGCCGGTGAGATACGACTGAATCTTCTGGCGACACTGCGTCGCATCGGCCATCTTGTCTCCCGCGCGAAGACTGAGCCAAGCCGAGAGATTCAGACCTTTAACCGGCGTGCCGGTATTCGTGTCCGTAACTTTGAACTTGATATTGACGTCCTCGCCGGCTCTCAGTTTCGCTCCGGACGTCTGCGGATCTGCGGCGAACTCGATCGCGATTCCCTGCTCCACCAGCTTCTGTGGCTGCGGAGCTGGCTGGGCGAACGAAGCGGCGGCGCTTGAAAGAATGAGTAAGATGAGAAAAGTTAAACGTCGAAACATGACTACGTTCTCCTGTTAATCTTGCTAATCATGTAATCCTGTGAAGCTTACTTTCGAAACATGTGTTTCACAGGATTACAGGATTAACATGATTCACATGATAGAAATTTCAAGGTCGAGTGCAGCCTGTCCCCCAACAGGCTGCACCCGTCTTTGCGGTTGAAACCAACCGCGGTCTGGAGGTCTTACGGTGTTACCCGGAAGATTCCCCAGATACCGCCATCGAACTGAAACGACTCCTGAGTTCGATACAGGTAATCGCCCGCCACTCTTCGGGCTCCACCAGCACCATTTACCGGAATCGCTTCATAATGCGAGGACGGTCCAACGCCATAGACCATACCCTTGAACTCTGACAATGGATTGTTGCCAATCGATTTTGAGTTGTTGGTGTACGGTTCGTCCTGCCAGAAATGACCATGCAGGTTGAACAGGTTGTTGCGCATGTGCCCATTCGAATTCAGGATCCGGAACCTGACTTGTTGACCAGCGCGCGCAGTGAACACCGGCGTTTGCGGATCGCTACCAACAATTGCGTTAGTCAGCACGTTGGTGAAGTCAAAGTTACGAGTGTCTTCGAATGGAGTTTCCGGCGCGTATCCCATACGTTTCCAAAGTGGTTCAGTGCGGTAGTTGAGCGCTTTCTGAGCAGAGTCTTCAGCGTCTTCCGCGCCGTCTGGACCACCAAGATTTGGCACCGGGCTACCGTCGGCGTAGCGCATGTTGATATCGGTCTGGAACTGAAGGACAAACTCACGGAACGACGTGCCGTCCGTCTTGGTGATGGTGGCTTGTGCTCTTGAAGTTGTGTCTTCAATCCAGCTCGATCCCTGTGGTTCGATGATGAGCGAGCCGATCGCGCCTTTGTTGCTGTGCTTGATCGGATCGGATGAGATCAAATTGGTCGCGCCGAATTCAATCGGTGTAGCAATACGCTGGAAACCATTGATAACGACGTCGCCGGCGTACCACGTATACCGCGCCACACCGCCTGGTCCAATCGTCTGGTTCGGATTGAAGCCGACGTTCTTCCCGTCACTGTTCACTACGTTATAAGCAAGCAGTTGCGGGTGGAGACCAACCTGATTTGAAGGTTTGACCTGATTTGCGTTGAAGTGATGAAGGATGTTCGGCATCGTGTTGAAGCCGTCCAGATCCGCCACCAGCTTCGGCAGTTTGTTGAAGAGGTTGAAGTTGATACATTCGCCGGCCCTTGCGCGGACGACGAGTGGCTCAATCGGAACCCCTGTTTTGACCTTGCCTAACGAATCAATGTCCTCACTGCGGAAATACATGATTGCAGTTGGATCATTGAGTGCACCGCCCATACCGCCGCGGCTGTTGTAGATCAGCTTGCCGCCTGGAAGTGCCGCAGCACTCACAGCCGTCACGTTGATCGTTCTTCTCGGAGCATTCAGCGGACAGATGCTCGTAGCGAGGCTCTTGCCGGTGCTGAAATCCGTCGGGTTCGACATCACGACAGTCTTTGTCGTGAAGCCCGCGAACCCTTCAGTTTGTGCACCGGAAGCCATCTCTGTCTGCATATCCGGCGACATGTACTTCGTATCGGTCGTCACCGAAGTGTCGTTCTCCACCGAAGCGTCAGTCGTATCTTTGTAGTCCGTGACGCCTGTCGGACGATTCGGATCGGTCGGAAATGCATCATCGTTCTGCGACAACGCCGCAGCGCCTTCAAGGTTGCTGGGTAGTGCCAGCAAGTCGTTCTTTAATCCAGCCCGACCGTTGTAGACTCTGAGAAGGCCCCAGATTCCGTTCCACTGCCCGTCAACTGATGCGTTGTTCTGATAGAGATAATCGATGAATGGACGATTGCCCATGATCGATTCTTTACCAGTCAACATTTCAAAGTGTTCAGAGATACCGGCCATTTGCGAATTGCGATAACCGGAGTTGTTGACCGCCAATGGATCCTGTGGCGTACCGGGTTGATGGAGCCACTTGTGACCATTGATAGTCAGGTTGTGTGTTTCTTCGTGCGCTCCCACGAGGATACGAATCTGAATCTTGTCGTTTTCGTAAGCTCGCAGTAGCGGCGTGAACGGATCACCCGGTTGCACACCCTGAGTCAACGCCGGATAGAACCCCGGCTGCACGTTGAACTGCGGGTCAGCACGAGTGATGTTTGATTTGTAGACCTTGGACAGATCGCCTTGCGCGCCAGCCGCCTGTGTGTTGGTGTTTGGATCGCGAATGCGTAAAGGCACCGGCTCATTCCGGTAATTGACGCTCATGGTTCCAGGATCTGCCGCCGAAATTGCTTCGGGACATGGAGCCGGAACGCCACCGGGACAAACCATTCCATTCTCAACGATGAAGGGCAAACCGATCTCGTTGGTGATTGGTGGATTGATTACGCGTTGCGGATCGGCGATCGGTTTCCCATTCGCGTCGACGCCCGCGCCTGCCTGGTAAGCGAGTTGGAAGTCAGCGAACTCAAACAGAAACTCACGGTGACTGTTCGCCGGATCCTTCTCGACAATGACTGCCTGCCAACTGGTTGGTCCACCATCCGTCGCACGGGTTCCCATCGTGACTCCCGTCTCCGGATTCTTCCAGACAGACCCTTCCGGTTCGAGAACGAGACCCGCGTAGAGACCAGCCTGCTGGTGTGTTGATGGTCCAAAGTGATCGTGCGTGAACACCGTGCGCAGCGTGCGGTCCACACCGTTGTTGTTGAGTGTGTTATCCGCGTACCAACGCTGCACAGTTGTCTGCGCGCCGAGTGTGCCGAAGAACGGATGTGCTTTAGCCTTGGGACATGTGAACGTACCGTCGCGAGTGTCGCCTGAATCCTTGCCGACGCATGCATTCTGTTTGCGAATTGCGCGGATGCGTTCGATTACTTCATCCGGACTGAAGGTTCCGTCTTCGTAGTTGAAACCATTGCCCGCGCCGTCTGACGCAGTAACGTCAAACTTCACGAGGTGAATGTGCTGACCGATGATGTCGGTCGGAGTACGTATCTGAAAGTCGTCCTGCTCGTAATTACCAGGGACGAGATTCGTGTGATAGAAGGTGATGCAATCGTTGGTGTTGGCGCGGAAGAACAACGGCTCGGGTGGTTTAGTGCCTGCCTTTGTTGCCGCCACGTCGGCCCACAACGAGAGAATGCGCGACTGCGGGAAGTGCCAGCCGGCCTTGTTGAGTTTCAGATCTAGTTGAAATGCTGCTGCTTTGTAGGTGCGTGCAACGCCCGTGGGATTGCCGTTGTCGTCCATGCACGGATCGGCAAACGGAGCACCCGGTTTACGCGGCAGACCGTTGGTTACAAAGTTTGCTGCGGTTCCATCGGGCTTGTAGCTCGGATGGAGACGCATTTCGTGATACTGCATCGCCGCGATTTCAGAAGCGGTGCCGGTCTCGGCAATGCTTTGAGCAACCGCCGTGATCAGTTCCTTGCTGAAGTCGAGACGTGTCTCAACGTGATTCGCGGTACCGCCCGTGATGATGTGCCGCGGCAAGCCGCCATTATCAATTGTATCGAGCGGTGGTTTGGGCGGACGATGACCTGCGACTGCCGGACTGAAGAACGGATAACCCGGAACAGTTGCAGTCGGCATCGGCGCCATCGCGAGTGTTGGAATCGGGACGATTGCGGGCGTCGGAGTTCCGGCAGTGATCTCACCATCGGGCAACGCGCGTGAACCGGCAACGGGAATTCCGCTGCTGTTCAATACCGTTCCTGCTTCGAACACATCGTGCGCGCGCCACAATTCCCACATCCCCTGCGCAAAGTGCGGATAGAAGTGACAGTGGAAGATTGAATCGCCGACGGTCTGATTTCTGTTGCCAGTGCCGCCGTGCGAGATTTCCGTGGTGAATGCGAAACCTGGTCCAAGCGCCTGACTATCGAGATAAGTCGAGTTGTCGTCGTCCGGAGTTTGCAGCCACTGGTGCGCGTGCAAGTGATGGATGTGATGCTCTTTCGGTCCCGCATGGACGACACGCATCTTCACGGGATCGCCGATATAGCTGTGATGAACGTTTGAAGGATCGTCGGGATACAAGACCTTAGTCGCTTTACGACCTTTGATCAGATTACCCGTTGCATCAGTCGTGTTGGCCGGCTTGTCCACGATTTGGGCGGGATCGCCGATGGCCCACGATGACAGGAAGAACTCTTCAAACTTGCACTCAGTGCAATTGAACATTGGCCCAACACCGAGACGGTTGGCCAATATCTCTGCGCCAACGCCGGCGATGCCGTAGTTGATCGCAAATTTGTCCTGCACGCCGTGTAGCGTGTGACTGAGAACCGGATCTTCAAACTGCGGAAATGCCTGCACGTCTCGAACTTCGTCGTGATAAATCACGGTGAACTCACGAAACGGTTTGTCGCGATCCGGATTGGTTGCGTTGGCGCGGTAAGTACCGGTTGGGAAACGACCTTTATTCGGGCCGGTGATGATGGCGTTCAAGTCGGTATTAACGATCGTATCGACATTGAGCATCTTCAAGATCGGCTGACCCGCACGCGGGTGTCCTACCGGGTACACAGCGTCGTAGTTAATGATTGGTTGACCGCCCGGAGTTGTTCCTGTTTTCGCCAGGGTCAAATCGGCTGCGGTTACCTGCGAGCGATACCACTCAGCGCCTTGTCGTTCGACGTTGACACTGCCGAATAAACCCTCGGCCAGTGTTCCGCCATCGCCTTCGCCGCTCGTAGTAGCTGCGGTGCTGTACATCAAATTGTTTCCTTCTCGCGTTGCGGAGAAGGTGTAAACAGTAGAACCACCGGGACTAACCAGACTTGGTGCGTTAGTTCCGACGTTCGATCCGTCGGAAGCTATGCTGCCGACGAGTTCCATTCCGATCACGTGAATGCCCGCGGAACGAGTCGCAGGCTGATCACTTAAAGCTGAAGGGGAAAGGAGATTGGTAAAAGTGATGCGCAGACAGTCGCCGCTGTTCATGCGAAGCACGATTGGTCGCGGTCGTTTGTCTGTGCGTAAACGAACGTTGCCGGCGACGAGTCCTTTGGCAGAATCGATCGCGACGACGTCTTGTCTAAGCGCGTAGATCATTCCGTTGGGATTAACTGTTCCCATACGGTTGAATATGATCACCTGGTCCAATGCAACCACGTCGGCTTTGATCGTGCGAGCACAACTCGGCGTGGGTGATGGGAGCGCAAGTGCATCTCCTCCGGCTACTGGGTCGGGTTCTACAACCGCAGTTTGGGTTTGTGCGTTAGCTGTGATTGCCAGCAACGCAAAAGCGAGGAGGAAGATTAGAGTGGAGGACTTCCTCCAG
>DATEIS010000208.1:0-4635 GCA_035278765.1 Pyrinomonadaceae bacterium
TGACGGCCATCAGGATGGCAAATAAGAGAATGACGATGTTGCGGGTTCGTTCGAGGCGTCCTAGTGCTTTGAGCATTGTTGATTACCTTTCAGAAACTGCGGATTGTAAGTGAGAGTACGGAAATGCTGCAACTGTCTGGAGGTGATGTTGTCCACAGATTACACAGATTCTATTTATCAATCTGTGTAATCTGTGGATCGCTTGTTTGCTCCAAATCAAACCCTGATGCTATTTTGAATCCCCTACATGGACCCAATTGGCGGCAACACCTGGCTCTGGCTTGGATTCAGTTTGTTTATTCTCACCATGCTGAGCCTCGATCTGGGCCTATTCAATCGCAGAGCTCACACTATCCGTTATCGTGAAGCGTGGATTTGGAGCGCTGTCTGGGTGACGCTCGCGATGATTTTCGCGGGCATCGTCTTTCACTATCAGGGTTCGACACGAGGCTACGAGTTTTTAACCGGTTACCTCATCGAGCTATCGCTTTCGGTCGACAATCTATTCGTCTTCCTGCTGATCTTTTCCTATTTCAAGGTCCCGGCCAAGTTTCAGCATCGAGTGCTCTTTTGGGGCGTAATGGGCGCGCTGGTTATGCGTTTGACGATGATTTTCGTCGGCGCAGCTCTCATTAATCGCTTCCACTGGATCATTTACATCTTCGGCGGTTTCCTGATTTACACCGGAATTAAGATGTTCCGGCACGACGAGATCGAGGTCGAACCGGAAAAAAATATCCTGGTTCGCCTGGTAACGAAGTTTCTGCCGATAAACCGGCATTACGACGAAGAAAAGTTCTTCACGCGGGAAAAAGGCAAGTTGACGGGAACGCTCCTGCTGCTCGTGTTGATGGTGGTCGAAGTCACCGACCTGGTTTTTGCGGTTGATTCGATTCCCGCAATTTTTGCGATCACGACCAACACCTTCATTGTCTACACGTCGAACGTGTTCGCGATTCTCGGCCTCCGATCGATGTATTTTCTCCTCGCGGGCGTGGTCGAGAAGTTTCGGTATTTACGCACCGGATTGGCTGTTGTGCTGACGTTTATCGGCCTGAAGATGCTGCTGGGCGCCGTCCACGTCCTCATTCCGATTAAGTTTTCGCTTGGGTTTGTGGCCCTGGTACTGGTTGGCTCGGTGGTATTCTCCCTGATATTTCCCGCTGCGGCCGACACAACGATCCTGGTCGACCTGCCAGCTGATTTCAACCTCCCGCTCGGCGAAGACCTCAACGAAGCCGACCAAAAAACGGAGTAATTTCTCTGATCCGTAAAATTTGTGCTCATTTGTGCCAAAAATCTGTGTACAAACATCTTGTACGCGGATTCCGTCGTGTGTTAAATTCCTGAACTGGTAGTGTTGCTGCCTGATTTGGACTCACACCTGGTTGGTCCCGACTTGCCGGGGCCCCCTTCCCAAGTTCGATTTAACCAATGGTCGCGAATAAAACCAGTCGTTTTGCTTTTGATTGGTGGATTATTCAGAAGCGTTTCGTCTATCTGGTAATCGCCATTTTCATGCTGTGCGTTAGCGCCGCGGGCGCCGCCCTCTATGTCTGGAAGTACGGCAATCCGTTCAAGAATGTCGCGATTGTCAATCATCCAGCCGGAGCCCGATTCGTTTCGTTTGAGGGCGACGTCCGCGTCATCCGCGCTGCCACGCGCGAAATGCTTCCGGCCAACTCCGACACAGAGCTTTACCCGGGCGACACGGTGCAAACCCAGACCAACGGCCGCGCGCGTATCGGTCTCGCCGACGGCTCGACCCTCCTGGTTAAGCCAAACAGCACGATCATCATCCGCGACAACGCCCGCGCCGATGACGGCAAGAAAACAAACGTCCACGTCAGGGTCGACAGCGGTCAACTCTCGGTCAGAACCGAGCAGCAAGCCGACGGAACTACGAACGTCGTAGAAACGCCGAAGACAAAGAACACGATGGGCCAGCAGACGAGCGCGAGTTTCGGCGTCAATCCTGAGGGCACTGAAGAAATTCGCGTCGCGACTGGCGCGATTGAAACTACCAACCAGAATGGCGACAAAGCCACGATTAAAGAGGGCGAGTACGTTTCAGTAAACAACTCCGGTCGCATCTCACCGGCGCAGAAATTGTTGGACGTACCGCAACCTGCCAAACCTCACGACCTCGAGCAGGTCTCGGTTGGATCAAATGGCGCGGCGAACGTTGCTTTAAAATGGCAGCGTCCACAGTCGGGCACGCCATCTTACTATCGAGTTGAAGTAGCAACTTCCCCGTTCTTCGTTGCCGATGGAAAAGTTATTGAACGCGATCAACTGGTGGCCACTGAATTTGGCGCCACTGATCTTCGTCCCGGAGTTTATTTCTGGCGCGTGAGAGCAACTGCCGCGAGCGGTCAGGCAAGTGATTGGAGTGATCCACTCAAGTTCATCGTCACCAACCGGGGCACTGGCTCACAAGTGGCTGTTTCCGATCTCAGCACCGAGCTTCTCGGAGGCAACATTTATCTGATTCGAGGCAAGGCTGAGCCCGGAACCACAATCCGTGTGAGCGGACGCGAAGCGAGCGCAGCGCACGATGGCGCGTTTCAAATCCAGGTCACAGCCGGAAGTACGACACGAGAACTGACGCTCGAAGCAAAAGATTCACAGGGAAACAGCAGTCAATACAAAGTTTCACTTTCAGCACGCGCGGGGCGCGGCAGAACCTGAGCATTAAGAATGTCGAGTCACGTAATCCTTTTGACGGATGCGCATGAAGCTCCCGCTTACGAGTTAATCGAGGCGTTGCGGGCGGCTGGCGTAAAAACGTTGATTGAAGGCTTGCGTGAAGTCGAAGTCGAAGTAGCACTCGCAAAGCAACAGAAGCGCGAAGGAATGCGTGACGCTGAAGGTCCCCCGCCGTTGGCTGTGTTGTACGAAGTGGTTCCCGGCGCCGACATGGTCGAACTTCACACCGCCATTGACCACGCAAAAGCATTCTGGCCCGGCGCTCCTCTGGTCGCGTGTCGCCGCCAAACAAACGGATATCAAAGTCACAACTTGCGCAGTTTAGACGGTGTGAGTCTCAAGCGGCTCGGCTTTGCCGCGATTGCGGACAAGTCAGCACAACTTCCTGCCCTGCTGCGAGAAATCGAAGGTCACACCGGAGCTTCGGGCGAGCTGCGAATGCCCGTTGCTCTCGAGACGCCAGTCGAAACAGAGACGTCTACGCTCCCGCGCAAGATCAAAGCCAGTCACCTGCGGGCGGCTTACGATCTCGTCTCGTCGTTACACTACAGTGGAGATCAAACTGGGGCTGCAAATACCGCACTCGCCGGCTTGCAGGATCTGATTTACGCAGATCGTTGGGCCATCTACCTGTTTTCCGAATCCAAGGGTCTTGAAGGCGCCACACTCGAAGCGATTGCGGTTCGAAAGCCCGGACAGGAAGGTTCAAAGAGTGAAGAAGAATGGGGACGACTGTTGGTCGAACCCGATCTTCCGATTGGATCCGAAACCAAAGCGGCGAAACGAGCCGCTGCGGGAATGGGCATAATCAAGCGGAAAGAAAAGAAACAGTTCGTCGTCGCGATTCCTTTAATTTGCGGTGAGCGAATACTCGGAGTCATCGAAGGCATTCGAGAAGGCTCCAGCGCACGTGCATTCAAAAAACCGGATGTGGCTTTACTTGATTCGCTCTCATTGCCGATTGCCTCAGCACTCGCAAATGCAGTTCGGATCGCCGAAGCCGAACGGCTTTCACAAACCGACGATCTCACAAAGCTTCACAACGCCCGCTACCTGCGCCAGTTCTTGTTGAATGAAATCAGGCGCGCACGTCGTTACGGATCGAGCGTGGCCGCGTTGTTTCTCGATCTCGACGACTTCAAACAGATTAACGACGAATACGGCCACCTCGTTGGTTCACACGTGCTGATGGAGATGGCCGCAGTGATTCTTTCGTCAATCCGCGACACTGACGCGGTCGCGCGTTATGGCGGAGACGAATTTGTGATCGTGTTACCCGACACCGGAACCGAGCTCGCAGGACAAGTCGCAGAACGCATTCGCCAGAAGATAATCCGGCATATGTTCAACGGCGGTCGACGCCTCCAACTTTCATTGACGGCGAGTTTCGGAGTTGCGGCATTTCCGAAACACGCCTCATCCCCCCAACAACTAATCGCCTGTGCCGACACGGCGATGTATGAGGCAAAAGCCGCCAACAAAAACTGCGTCCGTTTCGCCGCCGACCTGGCATCCCGAGAGCCAGCCAAACGCGCGGTCGTAATCCCCGAAACCACCGATTACACAGAACTGCCGAACTGATCGGTTTGGGTCTGTGCAATCTGTGGCTAAACCATGTAAAGTTTCCAGTTTACGCCGTGTATGTTCAGGGTGTATCTTAGGATTTCGGACGTGTTTGGGCGTCTAAGGGGGGTAAAGAGCGACGAACAGGGAGTCGCTACTTACTGAATTTACCGCCGATCCCACCCGAAGTTCCATTCATACAACCACGGGAAGTGAATAAGTCTAAATGGCTTTCAAATCTATCTTCAGTCTGTTTTCCAGCGATCTCGCCATTGACCTCGGGACGGCAAATACCCTCGTTTATGCAAAAGGACGCGGCATCGTCGTGTCTGAACCTTCTATCGTTGCGATTAATAAAGTAAC
>DATEIS010000209.1:0-58985 GCA_035278765.1 Pyrinomonadaceae bacterium
AGCGCCTCGACCATGAGTAAAGGCGAACAAAGAAGTCACGCCGTTGTTGTTAATTGCCGTGAGCGACTCCACGACTGTGTTCGAGAAGCCGGTCGTTTCACGCGCCCAGTTTGCTCCGCCGTCGAGCGAAACAAACACGCCCAGGTCGGTGCCGACGTAGATGCGTTGATTGTCATTGGGATCGATGGCAACGCTGTGCGCCGGAATGTCGGGAATTGCGTTCACGTTTCCGGGTGTTTGGGTACCGTCTGCGAGCGTCCAGGTTGCGCCGCCGTCAGTGCTTCTGAAGACGTGACCGGCGCTGGTGCCTTGAGCGTTCGGCGTGCCGTTGAAGTTTGAGATGGTGGCCCAAACGTTGTTTGCATTCGACGGATCGTATTCAACCCACGAGATGGTGCCGTTGCCGTTACCACGCGGCGTGAAAGTTTGCAGCCAGGTGGTAGCCAACACGCTGGCGGCATTAGCAGTAAGACCAATCGTCGTGCGGCGGAATTGTCCTGAAGCCGCGCCGTTGATCACAACGTTTGAATTACCAGGTGCTATTGCCATGGCGGTGATTGATCCACCAGTCAGTTGCGCGTTGCTGGTTCTGGTCCAATTGGTGGCGTTGTTGTCAGTGCGCCACATGAAACGCCCACCAATCCACAAGCGAGTCGGCGTGTTTGGATCCATTCGGAAGACCGTGATGAATGGAAAGGCGTCGCCGGCGATACCCGAGATGACGGATGCTGAACTCGCACCACCATTCGTCGATCGTCGTAACGAAAGACCAGTGGTCTCGAAGAATATGGTGTTTGTGTTTGCGGGGTTCACGGCAACATAGCCGCCGTCACCGCCGTTGATGCGTGCCCAGGCGTTTGGACCAGTGGCATCCGTACCGCGATTCGTACCGTTGTCCTGCGTGCCGCCGAAGTAAGTCTGACCATTCGGATAGGGCAGGCCGTGGTAGAACTGCGTTACTGCGTAATTGTTATTCAATGGTCCCCAGATAACAGGAGAGGGAACTGTAAAGAATCCGCCCGGCGTGAACTCGGCACCGCAGATCGGACTCGCAGGTGTGATCGTGCCGCCGCCAACCGTTGCGCCATTGGAATAGCCAACATTGCCAGCGCTCGCGTTGTCAGTTTTATAGACGCCACCGTCGTTTGCGGCAAACATTGTCTGGTTGGTGCTGCCGTTATAGTTGGGATGGAAAACGATGCCGTGATTGTCAGCGTGGACCAGTTGCGGGTCGCCGTTGTTTGGCGGAGTTCCGTTCCCCTGGAACCACCAGTATGATGCGACGCCCCAGTTAACGCCGCCATTGTCTGAACGGAACAGATCGACGCCACCAGCCCAAACCTTATTTGGGTCGGTTGGGTCGACTGCAATCACGTTGTCGTACCAACCCTGATTCAGAAACTGGCTCGTGCCGAGTCCGCATTGTGTCAACGCGCCGTTGACAGGATTGCTGAGGAGCAGCGTGTCCTGAAGGGTGGCGCTGTTGTTGCGCACCTGCGTGGTCCATGTTCCCGCTCCTCCGCCTGTAGTTGAACGGAAGACGCCGAGCAGGCCGTCGGTGTAGTTAGCTGTCGGGAAGTTTGGATTTGTTCCCGCAGCGCACGAGATGCAAGTTGCAAGCGCGTAGATGACGTCCTGGTTGGAGGCTGCAATAGCCAGCGAGGTGCGGCCCTGGTTTGTTTCTGAGAAGACGTCTTCCCAAACTCCGGAACCACCCGCGTCTACGTTGCGGAAGATGTGTGCACGCGCAAACGTTCCAACAGAGGCAAAGATGTAATCCGTCGACTGATCGGTGCGCATGACGAGGTCCATCGCGCCGTTTGCACCGTTCGCGACGTTGGAGACGAGTTGCTGATCCCACGAAGTACCGCCGTCAAGACTGCGGAAGACTCCCGCGCGCGTGGCGGCATAAACATGCTGACCGTTTGAAGGACTGACGACGAGATCGTTTACGAAGAAAAAGTTTGCGTTGTTTGCCGTGGCAGTTAAGCGGGTCCAGTTTGCGCCCCCGTCAATAGTTTTGAAGAGGCCGGCGCCACGAACACCGTCGGCATTGAAGAATCCTTCGCCGGTGCCGGCGTAGAGAATGTTTGGATTTGAAGGATCCATCGCCATAGCGGTCACGGCGATATTTGCGAGAAAGTCGTTGAGCGGCGCCCACGTGTTTCCGCCGTTAGTGGTTTTCCAAATTCCACCGGCAACTGCTGCTGCATACATCACGCTTGGGTTGACGGGATCGATGATCAACGAGCGGGTGCGACCGCCAACGTTGCCTGGTCCCAAAGACTGCCAGGTGCCGAGTGCGCCGCTGGTCGAAGCGCTGCCATCGCCTGCGCCGGCGCCGCCGGTGCCACCCGGAAATTCGGGATCCTCAAACACCTCTTCAGCTTCGTTGCTATCCGCTTGTGATGGCAGGTTCTTGTTGTTCCGGGTTGAGAAGCGCTTCATGCGTTTGATCTTCTCTTTTGCCTGGTAGTAGCGCTCGACGGGCAGGACCTTCTCGCCTTTGGGAAGACGCTTTTGCAAATACCACTCGAGTGCTTCGCGTGGCTGATCGCTGCGTTTTCCGTCGAGATCCTCATCGCCGTTGAATAAAGCGGTGAGGCGTGGATTACGTTTCATGAGCGCGCGCTTCGCAGCTAGTTCTTTGCGTGATTCCCGTTTTTCACGGGCTTCACGCTTACGCTCAGCGGCTTCTCTCTTTCGTTCGATGGCTTCGTGCTTACGAGTGGAAGCTACGATTTCTTTTTGTTCGACAGGTGGCTTTTGTCGTTTGGGATTATTACGTTGCGCCATTGAAGTGACGCCATTAAGTAAGACAATACAGATCAAGGTCAGGGATGTAACAAGGCGATTCATCTTGAAGTTTATCCTTTCGGGAGCGTCGGAAGTTTTGTCGGGATTACTGCTCTCCTACTTGACTTCGTAAATAGGAGCAAGACTCCTTGTTCTGAAGTGCCGGCTAACGCTATTACTGTTAACTCAGTTTAGTAAGGTAGGGCTAGCCCATTATGCCACAAAGAAACACGAGTGCAAGGCATTGTGCCCCTGGAAATGAAACTAAGTTTTTCCTGAAACTGAATCGGTTACTTCCAGAAAAAATCAGCCACCAAAAGGCACATAAAGCACAAAATATTTAAGGGCGGGAGGCTGTGTCTGAGGTTCTCGAGCCGCCGGGTTCATCGACGTACTTTTTGAACCACGCGTAGAGTTCCTGGTACCAGTAACGACTGTTCTCGCCTTTCAAGATCCAGTGGTTCTCGTCGGGCCAGACGATCAGGCGACTCGGAATTCGCATCCGTTGCAGCACGCTCCAGTTTTCGAGTGTCTGATTCAACGGTACACGAAAGTCGTTCTCGCCAACTGATAACAGCATCGGTGTGCGGAAGTTTTTTGCAAACCTGATCGGGTTTTGCTCGCGCCAGACTGGACCCTGTTCCCACGGTGGTCCACCATTGTTGACTTCGCGTGAATAGATCGTGTCGCTGGTGCCCCACTGCGATTCGAGATTGATCAAACCGGCGTGACTGATCAGAGCCTTGTAACGCGTGGTCGTTGCCTGCATCCAGTTTGCCATGTGCCCGCCGTAACTCGCCCCGGCGGCAACCTGTCGTGAACCATCAACGAATGGATAAAGTCGAATCGCCTCATCAGCTCCTTCGTTGATCTCGTTTCCGGGTCCTTTAAAAGGATCTCCCTGGATACTCTGCGCGAAGGCTTCGCCAAATCCCGTCGAACCTGAGTAATTCGTCAACAATACGACGTAGCCAGGTTTAGACAGCATGAAGTAATTCCAGCGCAATCCCCAGTTGTCGCGCCACATGCTGTGTGGTCCACCGTGCATTACCACAAAGAGCGGATACTTCTTGCGTTCATCAAAATTGGGAGGCAACGCGATCATGTTGTGAATGCGTTTGCCTGCTTTACTGGTGAACCAGAAGTGACGCAGCGGTAACCAGTCGATCTTTGCGACTTGATCGGCGTTGAAGGTCGTAAGCGGGACTTGGGTTTTTGTTTTCAGGTCCAGCCGAAAGATTTCAGGCGGATTTGTTGCGCTCTCCCAACTCGCAATCACGATTGTTGACGCCGCTCGCGTGGGAATCTTCAGGTTCGTGTAAACGCCGCGCATCATGTCCATGGCGAGCGTTACGTCTCCGCCGTCCGCAGGCATGGTGTAGAGCTTTTCGTTTCCCGCTTCTTCGGCTGTCAGGTAGATCGACTTACTGTCGGGTGTGAATGCGAAACCGCCAACCGAACGATCGAACTTCGCCGTGATGACCTCGGGCTGTCCGACGTTGGGCCATGAGAACTTCGCCAGTCGATCCAGATGGTAAGTCTTGTTATCGGTGCCAACTTCGGTACCGGCGTAGAGGGCTTTCCCGTCTGGTCGAAATGCGGGACGGCTGAAGTTGGTCCCGCCGCTCGTGAGCCGCACCGGTTCGCCACCAGTCGCAGATATTTTGAAGAGATCCGTGTTTGTATTTGCATACGCGGCGGCATCTCTATTCGTTGACGCTACGAAGACAATTGCGCTGCCATCCGGAGTCCAAACGCCATCGAGCTCTTCACCGGAATCGCTGACGCGTCCTGCAAATCCGCGTTCACTAACGAGCTTCGTGCCCGCCAATAGATCCTTTGCCTTCGCTCCCGGCTGCGCAAGTTGTACAAACAGGTGTCCCTGCGTGTCGTCGAGCCATCTGTCCCAGTTGCGAATCGGAAACTTCTCGTAAACACGCGCACGATATTTTTGTGCTTTGCGTTCAGCGGCGATCTTCTTGTTTGCATCGTCATCAACCGCACCGGGATAGACCGAACTCACGAATAGCAATGCCTGGCCATCAGGTCGCCACTGCGGCGAGCGAGCTCCAGTCGAAAGAGAAGTGATACGCACCGCCTCACCGCCGTCGGCGACATCGAGCACGTAAATCTGGCTTGCCTCATCACCTTCGCGTCTGGCTGAGAATGCAATTCGGCGACTATCAGGACTCCACGCCACGCCACCCTCGCCACCCTTGCTCGAGGTCAAACGCCGCGGTTTTGCGCTCGCGTCCGTGGGCACAATCCAAAGATCCGAAACCTGGTCCTTGTCGTCATAGGCGGGCTCGACAAGTGAAAAGACCACCCATTTTCCGTCCGGACTCGGCACGGGCGCACCCACACGCTTCATCATCCACATCGACTCATGTGTGAGTGGAACTTTCGCCGTAGCGGTTTGGGCGCTAACGAACAGCCGCGGGACTGCTATCAGAGCAATTATGAAGAGAGTCGCAAAACCTGCGTGGGATCGCTTTGTAAACACGATTTTCCTCCTGCGAAACTGATGGTTGGCGGCGAAATCATACCGGAGTCACAGGAAAGCACAAAAGCTGAAAGATTCGATAAGGCCATTTGTGGGTTTTGTGACTTTTTCCGTCTAGAGTCGCGGTTAGAACAAAGTCGCGCTGAGAACAAGGGGGCCAGTCAAATGACTAGCGCGTTTGAACGCCGGACGGTTTATCGTCGCACCGAAGATAACTATCGCAAGGCAATCGAAGACATCAGAGACTATGCCATCTTCATGATGGATCCCGAGGGCCGCGTAACAAACTGGAACGTCGGGGCGCAACACATCCTTGGCTACACCGAGCCGGAAATCATCGGAAAAGATGCGAGCAAGTTCTTTACTGCTGAAGACAGGGCTAAGAACGTTCCGGCAAAAGAGCTCGGAACCGCAGCGATCGAGGGACGCGCCGAGGATGAACGGTGGCACCTCCGCAGCGACGGCTCACGTTTTTGGGCCAGCGGCATCGTCACCGCCGTGCGTGACCATGCCGATAGGTTAATCGGCTTTTGTAAGGTCATGCGCGACATGACCGAGCGTAACAAGTTAACCGAAGAGCGCGACCGCTTCTTCGCGCTCTCGATGGATATGCTGAGTATCGTTCATCTTGATGGCCGGTTTCAGCGAGTGAATCCAGCGTTCCAGAAAGCATTGGGATTCTCTGAAGAAGATCTACTGGCGATGTCGATATTCGAGTTGGTCCATCCCGAAGATCGTGCTCGAACGCAGCATGAATACAAACAACTCGCCGAGGGACGACCAACGCGGAATATGGAAAATCGCCTGAGGTGTAAAGATCAAAATTACAGATGGGTTGCGTGGAGCTATTTTCCTGTGCCTGAGGATGGTCTGGCGTTTGGAGTTGGTCGAGACACGACCGAGCTGCGACGGATACACGACGTCTTACGTCATCGTGCGCAGCACCTGGAAGACGCGAATCGCGTTAAGGATGAATTTCTCGCAACCATGTCGCACGAATTGCGGACGCCTTTAACTTCGATACTCGGCTGGGCCCGCCTGTTGGGTTCAAATAAATTGAATGAGAAGGAGAAGTCGCGTGCGGTTAACGTTATCCAACGAAACGCGGAAGCGCAGTCGAAGTTAATTGAGGATCTGCTTGACGTGTCGCGCATCATTACCGGGAAGCTCAAAATTGAATTTCAACCGGTATCTTTCGCGGCCGTAACGGATAGCGTCCTTAACTCGTTGCGTCCCGCCGTTGACGCAAAGGACTTACAGCTTGAAAGCACTATTGATCCAACGGCGAGTCCGATCCTGGGCGACCTTGCGCGTCTGGAGCAGATCGTGACGAACCTCGTGTCGAACGCAATAAAATTCACGCCCAGTGGGGGAAGAATTGAGGTTCACCTGCACCGGACCAACTCGCGTATTCGTCTCGAAGTAAAAGATACCGGCGTGGGTATTGCGCCAGAAGACCTGCCAAACATTTTTGAGCGTTTCAAACAGGTCGATTCATCGAACGTCCGCGCTCATGGTGGTCTTGGATTGGGATTAGCTATCGTGGACTACCTCGTTCGTCAACAAGCCGGATCCGTCTACGCTCATAGTGATGGAATCGGAAAGGGATCTACCTTTGGGGTCGAGTTTCCTCTGATAACCGAGGTTGCGGTGCCTGAGTTGCGATCGGTTGAGTTGTTCACTAACAGCGCCAAGGCGATCCTGGAGAGCACTGATCCTTCGGTAGACGCGAGACTACAAGGTTTGCGGATTCTCGTAGTTGAGGACGATCCTGACACTCAGGACTTGCTGACAACAGTGCTTAGCCAATACGGTGCAGAAATATCAGCAGTTGCCTCAGCGGAAGAGGCTATTAAAGAAATTAAGAGTAAGAAGCTTGACCTGATAATCAGCGACATTGGCATGGCGGGCCAGAACGGATACGAACTGATCAGGAAGGTTCGGGCACTCGATCCCTCAATTGGCGGACGTATTCCCGCCATTGCGTTAACGGCATATGCCGGTGCTGCCGACCGCCGTCGCGCGCTGCTGGCAGGCTTTCAGACACATTTGTCAAAGCCTGTTGAACCGGCCGATTTGCTGGCCGCCGCCCTGAGCCTAACCTATCAAAAAGAATGATTTACCGTTAATTCTCGGCAACTCGAATAATCCCTGGAACATCGTAACCGGCCACCTCGTTCGGGTGTCTAGTTCATTGTGGAGGATTACCGGTTGATTTTTAGCGTCATTTCTAATCGTTTTTCAAAAGCCGTGCTTTTGCTCGGCTTTCTAGTGTTAGGGGCATTTTCAGTTGCTTCTGTGCAGGGCCAGGAAGCTGCCAAAGATCCCAAAGCGGAACTCAAATCCAGTTTGACTGACCTTTCAACGCTCTACAAAACAGAGGTTGAGAGACTCGAAAAACGGCAGCAACAGTCGAAAGAACTCTTCAATGATGGACTGATTTCGCGCGTTGAGTTTGAGAAAGGCGAGAAAGAACTCGCTGACGCGCGTGCGAAAGTCGAGCAGGTCACTAACGAAATTGCAGTAGCTAGTCAGCCGGCGCCGGTGTCTGAGGTTGTTGCGGAATTGGTGGCGTCCGGTAGTCAGGTATGGTCGACTGGAAATAGCAGGATCGACGGTCTGATTCGGCAATATGGGAAGCAGTACGGTGTCGATCCGTTCCTGATTTACTGCACGATGGCGCAGGAGTCGAGTTTCAATTCAGGCGCGACAAGCAACAAGGGTGCACAGGGGTTGATGCAACTCATGCCGGGCACCGCGGCGCGTTACGGAGTTAAGAATCCGTACGATGCAGCGCAAAGCATCATGGGTGGAACACGCTATTTGAAGGACCTGCTCGCGATGTTTAATGGCCGCGTCGATCTGGCCCTGGCGGGATACAACGCAGGCGAGGGCGCTGTGATGAAGTACGGCAAAACCATTCCGCCGTACACCGAGACGCGTAATTACGTGAAGCTCATTTTGAAGCGATACACAAAGAAACCAACCTCGTAAAAGTAGCCACAAAAAGGCACATAAAGCACAAAAGTTGATTGATTCACTTTTGTGCTTTATTTGTTTTTAGGGTTATGAGATAGACGTCATTCTCACGCAGAGGGACAGCGCGTGTGAGTGTTCCTGAAGATCCGATTACCAGCCGTGTGGTGGAGATCGGGCGACCACTGTTTTTGTCTGAAAGGCTTTTGACCTGTTCGCGTGTGAGTGTCGTGGGTGAACCCATCTTGAAGTAATCGGTGTAGACGTCGTTCACACCGTAACCGGTTCGATAGATGTTCAGGGTGTAACTTCCGGGTCTAAGGCCTGCCATTGAGACGCGTGCTTCACCGATTTCTTTCGAGGGAAGATCGCGTTTGAAGTAAACCTGATTGCTTTCCTTTGTTGTGGGTGGTGTGTAATTCCAGAAGAGTAGCTGCATGCCGCCGCCGTCACCACGCGTTATCCAACTATCCTCGTCGGTTGAGACGAGCTCTTCTGCGCCCAAACGGTTAAGAAACTGGTAAGCGTAGAACGAAGGCTTCCGCAGTCCCTGAAAGTTGATCAAGCCAAAGCCGCCGTGAAAAGGCGACGGCACTGGACCGGGTTCTTCGAAGATGTCGGTAAACGTCCAATACGACATTGATTCGATGTGGCCTTCCGAACGTTTGAGACGCGAGAGAATGTAGGCCGCGGAGATGTATGCATCGTGGACCGGGTCGCGGGGCGAATACGACGTGCTCCACTCCGTGTAATGAAGCGGAAGATTCGGCAGTGCGGAAGTTTTGATCTGCTGTCGTACTTGTTTCACACCGGAAGAGATGGCGTCGAATGACGGATCGAGGAAGAGTTGACTTGTACCTTCCTCGTCGAGCGCGCCGCTGGTGACGCCGTAGTCATGCGTCGCGATGAAATCAAGTGGAACACGCGTCCTGGTGGCGTGGTCAATCATTTCCGTGACCCACGCACGTCCGGCGGTGGCTGGACCGCCGACACGATATTCCGGGGCGACGCTTTTGACGCCGCGGACCGTGGCATCGTAGAGCTTGAAGTATTCAGCCTGATCGCCCGTCCAGAAAGCGTCTTTCAGGTTTGGTTCGTTCCAGACTTCGAAATACCACTTTTGAACTTCGTTGCGGCCGTAGCGGTTGGTCCAATGTTGTACGAGCGTCTGGATCAGGCGTTCCCACTTGGCGTAATCGCGTGGCGGTGTGACGTTCCCCTTCCACCAGAAGATCGTTTTCTCACCGCTGGCAAGTCGTTGCGGCATGAAACCAAACTCGACAAATGGCCGCATGCCTGTGTTCAGGATTGCGTCGTAAATAGCGTCGATGTATTGGAAGTTGTAGACAGGGCGTCCGCGTTTATCTTCCGAATACACGCCGAGTTCATCCTCCAGCAGACCGTGCATGCGCAGATATTGGAAACCACATTCGCGATGGACCACCGCGAGATCGCGTTGCCAGTCGGCGCGCAAACCTTCCGCCGCACGCCCGGCGCCGACGACCAGTTGTGGAAACCGATCGCGTGTTCCTTTTACGCGCCGGTAGTCGGCCGAGATTACACGGGCTGGCTGTGCGCTGACGCTGCGCGGTTGAGCGAAGCTGTGCTGATTCGGTATAAGCACGAGGGCACAGAGTAGGAGCAGCTTGTGGACCATATACTTAAGGAGCTGAAGATGAAGCGAATCTACGTCGTGATATTTGTTCTGATCGTCACTGGATTTGTCCGCAGTGACGCGAGTGTAACACGTGAACAAGACCCGCTCACTGTAAATGCAAAAACGATTGCATTGAAACTTGAGAATCCTCGCGTCCGTGTTCTCGAAGCTACGCTCAAGCCCGGCGATAAGGAACAGACACACTCGCATCCCGCGTACGTGATCTACGTCATCGCCGGCGGCAAATTCCGCAACCACGCCACCGACGGGACTGTCACCGACGGAGAGTTCAAAACCGGCGACGTGATCTATCGCGGCCCCGTCACCCACTGGGCCGAGAACACCGGCGACACAACAATTCGTCTGGTCCTGGTAGAGCTAAAGAGCTGAAGTTTAATTCAACAATGCCGAACGTACTGTAGGGGCGGCCCTCCGTGGCCGCCCGTGGCTTTGATCGTATTCGCCAAATCCGAGACTGTCGATTCTTGAATCCGTATACAAACCACGGGCGGCCACGGAGGGCCGCCCCTACAGTACGTTCGACAATATTCAATTCTTTATGCGTGAGGGGCGTGACGATCGCTGCTGACTTTTTTTGCCGTTCATTTCATTGCCGACTTCGGCCAACAGTTTTTTCGCTTCTCGGGCCTGCCACTGAGCGTTGTTAAGCCGCTCGCGTGCCTGTCCCATGTTCATTTGACTGAGACACGACTGCGCATCTTTGATCGCCCGGATGGAAAAATTCAAGCGTTTGCAGGCTTCGCGCAGCTTGTCGAGCTCGTCATTTTCGGATGAC
The DNA here is from genome assembly GCA_035278765.1 of Pyrinomonadaceae bacterium. Classification (GTDB taxonomy): domain Bacteria; phylum Acidobacteriota; class Blastocatellia; order Pyrinomonadales; family Pyrinomonadaceae; genus PSRF01. The sequence goes on from DATEIS010000209.1 coordinate 10,729, forward strand.
ATTGGCGCAAACCCGATTGCGTTCATCTGCGCAACTTAATCGCCCGATTTTCGTTTGGCAATGGGTCAGTTAATACTGGATACTGCGTTCGACGTCAGAAAGGATCAGAGAATGAAGAAAAACTCGGTGAGATCGTTCGTCTACACGGCAATCCTGCTATTTGTTTTCCAGAATTCCGCACTGGCACAGGATCACGCCGCGAAGATCCAGGAAGTGCTGGCGCTCGCGCACAAATACCGGCAGTTCAACGGCTCGGCTCTCGTCGCGGAGAACGGAAAAGTGGTCTACAAAGGCGCGTTTGGGCTCGCGAATATGGAATGGAATATTCCGAATACGCCCGACACGAAGTTTCGCCTCGGCTCGATCACAAAGCAGTTCACGGCGACGCTGACGATGCAGCTCGTCGAGCAGGGAAAGATCAAGCTAGACGCGAAAATTTCTGATTACTTACCTGACTACCGCAAAGACATCGGACAGAAGGTGACGATTCATCAACTGCTCACACACACTTCCGGCATTCCGAGTTACACGGGCCAGCCGGGATTCTTCGAGAATGTGAGTCGCAATCCGTATAAGGTCGACGACTTCGTGAAGAAGTACGCGAGCGGCGATCTCGAGTTTGAGCCCGGCTCAAAGTATGCGTACAACAACTCCGGTTACTTTCTCCTCGGCGCCATCATCGAACACGTTACCGGAAAGTCTTATGAGCAGGTGTTGAAGGAGAATGTCTTCGATCCCATCGGTATGAAGAACACCGGTTACGATCATCACGGGACGATCATTCCCAAACGCGCGACTGGTTACAGCAAGACGCCCGATGGTTACACCAACTCCCTCTACCTCGACATGTCGATTCCTTACGCAGCGGGTTCGATGTATTCGACCGTCGAAGATCTATACCTCTGGGACCAGGCCCTCTACCAGGACAAAGTTTTATCAGCGCAGTCGAAAGCGTTGATGTACAAACCGTTTCTCGACAACTACGCGTATGGCTGGGTCGTGCGCAATGCGTCGTTCAAACAAAACGACAAAGACGTGCAAATGATCCTGCACGGCGGCGGCATCAACGGTTTCACCACTCTGCTCGTGCGCTTTCCACAAGAGCAGCATCTGATCGTGTTATTGGATAACACCGGCACCGGCTACCTCGATCGACTGAGCCAATCGATCGCGAAGATTCTCTACAATCAACCTTACGAACAGCCGAAGATGTCGATCGTGGCTACTCTCGAAAAGACAATCACTGAAAAGGGAATCCAGGCCGGCATCGCACAATATCGCGATCTGAAAGCGAACCAGGCCGCGACGTACGACTTTGCCGAACCGGAGCTGAATCAACTCGGTTACTTGTTACTGCGCTCCGGCAAACAGAGGGAAGCGATTGAGATCTTCAAGCTCAACGTCGAGGCCTATCCGCAGGCCTTCAACACTTACGATAGTCTCGGGGAAGCCTATGCGGCCGTGAACGAACGCGAACTGGCTAAACAGAACTACAAGAAGTCGGTCGAACTGAATCCAAACAACACGAGCGCTGTCGCGGCTCTCAAGACACTCGAAGCCCCGGCCGTCACGGTGGACCCGAAAGTATTTGACGCTTATGTGGGCGAGTACGAAGTTGGACCAAACTTCACGATGCGCATCTATCGCGAGGGAGACAAGTTCATGACGCAAGCGACCGGTCAACCTGCGTTTGAAATCTTTCCTGAGTCAGAGACAGTCTTCTCCCCCCGCGCTTTTCCGGCGAAGCTGACATTTATCAAAGACGCGGATGGCAAGTTCAACGCACTCCGCATCGACCAGGGCGGTCGCGTAACGAACGGCAAGCGGATCAAATAGAATCTGCGTAATCTGTGGATAACTTCATTCATACCGCAGTGCGATCAACGGGTCCACGCGGGCGGCGCGGCGGGCGGGGAGATAGCAGGCGAAGAAGGCTGCTACTGATAGCACCGCGGAGATCAGAATAAAGATAAACGGATCGGTGGCGCTCGTGTTGAATAGCAGACTGTGCATCAGCCGCGTTAAGGCGATTGCTCCGCCGACACCAATCACGACGCCCACTGCCGTCAACTTCATCCCACGCCCCACGATGAGTTTGAAAACATCACGCGCGCTGGCGCCGAGTGCCATGCGAATCCCAATCTCGTGTGTGCGTGTTTGCACGAGGAACGCCATCACGCCGTAGATTCCGATCAGCGCCAGCAACAATGCGCCACCGGCGAAAACCGCAAACAGCGTTGCGTATAGTCGCGGTTGCCAGATCGCTTCGGCTACTACCTCTTCCATCGTGGCAACTTCGCTTACAGGCAAATCCGGATCGAGTTGGGCCACTTCGCGTCGCACCGCGCCGATAAAGTCCTGTGGATTTGAAGTTGTACGGGCGACGAGGGACATACCCGTCACCGGAATCTTCTGGTGCGGCAGATATACGCTGGCGTCAGTGTCTTCCTGCACGCGTTGATGTCTAACAACACTGACGACGCCGACGATCGTGTGCCACGGTTCGTTGTCTTCCGGTGGTCCAAAGCGAACGCGTTTGCCGATCGGACTGTCGTTGGGCCAGTACTGTCGCCCGAGGCGTTCGTCAATAATGGTTACATCGGGCGCGTCTTTAGCGTCTGAATCGTTGAAGTCGCGACCTGCAAGCAGAGAGATCCCCATCGTGCGAAAGTAGCCGGGCGTCACGACTGTGTGTTGAACCGACGGCGTCTGGCCACCTGACAACACTGGATAACCTTCAACTGTCAAACCGCGGCCCCAGTTACTCCCGTTCAGTGGAAGCGTACCTGTGGCACTCGCTGCCTCAACACCGGGAAGACTACGTACTCGTTCCATTAGCTGCTTAAAGAATTCGGTGCGCTGTTCGTTCTTCGTGTATTTCGCGCGCGGCAAAACCAAAGTCGCCGTCAGCACATTCTTTGGATTGAGTCCGATGTTGACGCTTCGCAGACGAAGAAAACTCTGGATCATCAATCCCGCGCCGACGAGTAGCACCAGCGACATCGCAATTTCTGTCACCACGAGCAGGCTGCGCGCGCGACTGCGAACACCGCCCGCGCCGCGTCCACCTTCTTTCAGATTGTCGTTGAGATCGACGCGCGAAGTTTGCAATGCAGGTAGAGCGCCGAAGCTGAAACCTGTAAGCAGCGTGATTGCGAGAGTGAAACCGAGCACTCGGAGATCGAGACCGAAGTTCATCCAGAATGGAAGATCGATTGGAATCGCAGTCAGTAACAGGCGCAGTGCCCAGATTGAAAGAACGAAACCGAGCGCCCCGCCAATGATAGCGAGCAACAGACTCTCAATCAGAAGTTGCCGCATGATTTGCCAACGACCTGCGCCCAAAGCCGCTCGCAGTGCAAACTCTTTCTGACGCGCAGTAGCACGCGCCAGCATAAGATTTGCGACGTTTACACACGCCACGAGCAAAACACAGCCAACAACACCAAGCAGTATCAGCAACGCATCGCGGTAATTGCCCGAGAGGTTCTCGTGCAGACCTATTACTTTGACGCCAAGACCTTCATTCGTGACCGGATTTTGTTCTTCAATGCGCCGGGCGATGGTGTTCATCTCGTTCTGCGCCTGCGCTAGAGTCACACCATCTTTCAAACGCGCAATCGCATCGAGGCCATGATCGTTGCGTGTATAGATCTTCGTGGTGAAGGCGAGTGGAACCCACAACTCAGATACTTCGGGAAATCGGAAACCGCGTGGCATCACACCAATCACGGTACGCGGTCGACTACTAACCACGACCGTTTGTCCGATGATGTTTGAGTTGCCTCCGAAACTTCTTTGCCAGAGATCGTAGCCAAGAATTACAACACCATCTTCTTCGGGGCGGTCTTCGTTCATAGTGAACGTGCGGCCCAGCAGTGGCGGAACGCGCAAGACTTCAAAGAGTCCGTATGAAACGCGCGAGCCTCGGATCTCAGCCGGCTGTCCGCCCTGCGTCATGGCAAACCTGCTCGTGCCATAGTGTGTAGCGACACCTTCAAATACCGTGTTCTGATCGCGCCAGTCGAGGAAGTTTGGATACGACACGCTCAGCGACTCGATGCCTTGTTTGGGCGCCGTTTCATCGAGTACAGCCAGACGATCCGATTGCGGGTAGGGAAGTGGTCGCAGCAGAATTCCGTTGGCAAAACTGAAGATCGCGGTGTTCGCGCCGATGCCGAGAGCTAAAGTTAAGATGACAACAATCGTGAAGGCATAACTTTTGATCAGCACGCGCAGACTGTACGTAACGTCGCGGACGATATTCTCGATGAGCCCAACGCCACGAGCACTGCGACACTCTTCTTTAGACTGTTCGAGACGATCGAACGACTTGAGCGCGGCGTAGCGTGCGTCTTCCGTACTCATGCCGCTTTTGACATTTCGCTCGACGTCGCGTTGCAGATGAAACTGCATCTCTTCGTCGAGCTCCTGGTCCATCTCGTTTTTATGAGTCAGCGCCCGCCAGCGGCGAAATAAATCACTTAATTTCATCAGAAAACCTCACGCATCTCGTAACACCAGGGCGACGGCATCCGAGAATTGCTCCCATTGTTTGCGTTGTGCCTCGAGTTGTTTGCGGCCGCGCGTCGTTAAGCCATAGAACTTCGCTCTGCGGTTGTTGTCCGATGGCCGCCAGACGGCCGAGATGAGACCGCGCGCTTCGAGACGATGCAGTGCGGGATACAGTGCGCCGGGGGTGACGGTGAGCACTTCCGCGGACAGGAGTTCAATACGCTGCATGATGTCCCAGCCGTTCAGGCTGCCGGAATTCAGCAAGCGCAGGATTAAGAGTTCGAGTGTGCCCTGCTTGAACAGGTCACCTTGTTGCTTGTTCATCAGCTTCCTCTAGTCAGACAATAGGAAGCCAAAGTCTAACCAGCCGTCCTATCGCCTGTCAATAGGAGCCACAAAGATTAGTCACAAAAAGGCACATAAAGCACAAAAAATCATTCTCATTAGATCCAGGAAAGTCCTTCGCGGGCGACATCCTCAGGGATTTCGTGAGCGCCGTCGAATTCGCGGAAGGTGACGTCGTAACCTTTGCCTTTGAGTTCACCGGCGATGCGCCTTCCGCAACGCTCGATCGGAAGAATGCGATCGTGCGTGCCGTGTGAGATGAAAATGCCTGGTTTGCCGTCCGCGCTGCTGTTGATTACAAAACCGGGTGAGAACGCGACGATGCTTTTGAAGAAGTCGCCATTGATTAGTCCGAGCGAGAGCGCGTAAGTGGCGCCGTCGGAAAAGCCGCCCACCGACACGCGCGCCGGATCGATAGCCGTAGTTTCGAAAACCCGTTCGAGCAATTGATCGAGAGCATAAACGTCTTCACCGAACGCTCGGTTGCTGATCGCATCCCAGGTGGTCTCGATGGAGTTGGGTGCTAACACAGCAACGCCGGCTTCTTCGTGTGCCGAACCCAGATACCAGAACATGTCGTCAGCTCGTTGCGTCGCGCCGTGCAGCATGATGAGCAGCGGCAGTGGTTTGTCGCCCGCGTTGTCAGGTATTTGAAGGACAGCCTCGCGATCGAGTTTGATCTGTCCGGTGGCGGACGTCTTCACGCCGGCGCGCGGACGCGAATGAAGCCGTCCATCGCTCGGCATCACGGCGCCTCCAAAACGACGGCACGCACTGCCGATCGCGAGCGATGCTGTCGTGATTCCCAAAAGCGTGTTGAACTCACGTCTACTGAGGATAATTTTTGAGTCTGGTTTCTGCAATTCGGTCCAAGATTATGCTACCTTGCGGCTCTATGAACAAATGTGCCTTTGGTGCTTCCTTGTGGCTAATCCTGATGCTGTTCTTCGTGGCGCCGGTCGATGCGAAACAGTGGCGCGCTCTGCATCTTCTTGATTACAACACCGACAGCGAGCTCGACGCACTCGGTCAGAATCTGGAGACGTTAGCGAAGCAGGGAATCAACGTCATCGTTCTCGAGGTTGATTACAACTTCGCGTTCAAATCGCATCCGGAACTTAGACGCGGCACAAATCCGATCACACGCGATGGCGCACGACGCTTCGCGGCGCTGTGCAAGAAGTTCAACATCCGTCTGATTCCCGAGTTTCAATCGCTTGGTCACCAATCGTGGAAGGCCGAAACATTTCCCCTGTTGACGGTCTATCCAAAGTTTGACCTCACACCGGGCGCGTTTCCAAACAACGAAGGCATCTACTGTCGCGAATGGGATCCACTCAACAAAGATGTGTGGCGCATCGTCTTTGAATTGATGGACGAGATCATCGATGCGTTTCGCGCTGATGCGATGCACGTCGGGATGGATGAAGTGTTTCTGCTCGGGTCGGAACAATCACCTTCGACGAAGGGTCAGGACCCGGGTGTGTTGTTTGCGAAGGCCGTGAACGAACTGCACACGCATCTTGTGCGTAAGCGTAAGGTTGAAATGTTGATGTGGGGTGATCGTTTGATTGATGGAAAGAAGTATGACCTTGGCGAGTGGGAAGCGTCGAAGAACGGCACGGCCACCGCGATCGACATGATCCCGAAAGACATCATCATCTGCCCGTGGCATTACGAACCGCGAGATAGTTATCCGTCGATCCGGATGTTCATCGACAAAGGTTTTCGCGTGTTGCCTGCGGGCTGGAAGAATGTCGATGCGACGAAGGCGTTGATCCGTTTCAGTAAAGGGCAGGCTGGTCCGAAGATGCTTGGGTATATGTTTACGACGTGGGGTGTTAAGAAGGATGCGCTGCTTGAATTCCCGCCGCTCGTTGAGGGATTAGGGCTTTTAGGTGGACAGGATTAACAAGATTAGCAGGATTTAATCCTGTGAATTCTGAAAATCTTATTAAATCATGTCTACTTTTTCTGCCGGCCATTTGCGCTTCGAGTGGTCTTACTGCGTCGAATCGGTTCCTGATACCAGCGCGTGCCGGTGCGATATTCCTGCTCGGTTCGACTCAACATCGCAAGGGCTCGCTTCGGTCGCAGGTGTGCACACGCAACGATGATCGTATTTAACAACGCCATCGGTGCGACATATGATCCCGTAAACGACGGACTACTGGTCGACGCGACGAGATAATCATCACAGTGCAAAGCGATCGGTGACGTATCGCTATCGGTAATGCCAAACGTCGGCACACTGCGTCCATGTGCACGCTGCACTGCCTCAACCGTCTCTCGCAAACACCTGCCAAAGCTGATCGCAACCAACAAATCTTTCTCTGTAAGTAGATCAATCTTGTGTTGCAGATTGCCCGTGCTCCCAACCGGCGCATGAGCATCGAAGCCGAGCGGCGTCAGTCCATAAGCAAGAAACCACGCGAGGGACGCAGCCAGATCGACACCGACGACCAGTATCCGCCGCGCGCTATGAATGCGCTTCGCCAGGTCAACTAAACGACCAGGCTCCAGACTCGATCGCAGTATGCTCAAACTCTCGACATCTCGTTCGAGACAATGCTGCACTTGATCAGTGACACTGCGTTTTTCCTGTGTCGCAGCTTTCAGAACTGTGTACGGCGTGATGTGATTAACAAAATGCTGGCGCAAGTCGGCCGCAAAATCCGCAAAACGTTCGTAACCGAGAGCCTGAACCGTACGCACGATCGTCGCTGCATCGACGTTGTAACGTTTCGCCATCTCGCGCGACGACAGGAAGAAAGTTTGTTCGTGGTTATCGAGAATCTCTCTGATCAGTCGCCGGCGGCTGCCGCTCAGTGGCGATTGAGCGAAGCGCACTTCCAGCGAGGTGAGTGAAGAGTTGGAGCCGTTACTGCCACGACTGTTGAGCGTGTTTCCCGCTCCCATATTTTGCTCCTTCGTGTGTGGACCGAGCTAAGGTTTCATTCGTGAGATATATACCCGAGTTTCAGTCAGACGTTTAATAAAATCCAGATCGATGTCGAATCCCAAACCGGGCCGGTCGGGAACGGCCACCGTGCCATCGGGAGCTACAGTGACTGCCGGCGAGATGATATCGCGTTCAAAATAACGTGAACTGGCGGAAATATCACCCGGCAAAGTGAAACCTTTAAGACTTGCGAGCGCGATGTTGTGCGCGCGACCGATGCCCGACTCGAGCATGCCGCCGCACCAGACGGGAATCGTTCGCGCCGCGCATAGATCGTGTATGGCGAGCGCCTCTGAATAGCCGCCGACTCGCCCAACTTTGATGTTGATTATTCTACAACTATCCAATTCGAGTGCGAGCTTAGCCCCACGATGATTGACAATACTCTCATCGAGACAGAGCCGTGTACTCATGATCTCCTGCAACCGCGCGTGGTCCATGAGATCGTCGTTCTGGAGCGGCTGTTCGATCATCAACAGGTTGAAATCATCGAGTTTCTTCAGATGATCGCGATCGTTAATGGTGTAAGCCGAATTGGCGTCGACTGAGAGCAGTATCTCGGGATATCTCCGGCGCACTTCAGCGACGACGTCGAGATCCCACCCCGGTTTAATCTTCAACTTTATACGCTGATAACCGAGACTGAGGTAACGTTCAACTCGTTCGAGAAGACGCTCAACTGTCGATTGAATGCCTAGACTTACGCCTACTGCCACGCGTTTCACTTCACCACCAAGCAGTGACGATAGTGATTGCCCATTCGCCTGAGCCAGCAGATCCATGTACGCGAGCTCGAGCCCTGCCTTGGCCATGTTATGCCCGCGGAATGGCGACAGGCGCTTTGCGAGATCGTCGAGGCTCGTGATCGGCTCATCGACCACCGCCGGAGCAAGAAAATCTCGAATCACGTGCAGTGCAGTGCCGGTCGTCTCGTAACTGTAACGTGGTTCCTCTGACGCAACGACCTCACCCCAACCAGTTAATCCATTCGCCTCGAGACAAACGAGAAAGATGAGACGCGAATCAACACTTCCAAAGCTTGTTTCAAAGGGTTCGATGAGCGGCAAACGGATCAAACGAATCTCTACGCCGTCGACTTTGATCGCGGTTGCCGTGTCCGTCTGGTGCTCGAAAATTCTCGCCTGCATGGCGCGCGAGAAAATAGCACACCGATCCGCTTCGTGCAACAATTGTTGTACATGAATTGACATGATGCAACGGACGATGTTATATAGCGGGCCACAGTCTACGCGGCTTTACACGGATCAGAACTGGGGTTCCAACAACTCTCTCCTAAGGAGCGGAATCATGAAAGGCTATCGAGGCGGCTCGTTGTTACTGGTCCTTTGTCTTCTGCTGGCGGCTGCAAGCGCGCCGGCCCAAACGACAGTTTCCACGATTGAGGGCACGATAAAAGATGCGCAGGGCAGCATGGTGGCCGGCGCGCAGGTGGTGGTGAAGTCTGCGGCACTCGGCATCGAACGCACCACAACCAGCGATGCTAGTGGCTTCTACCGCGTCACGGCCCTTCCAGCGGGAATGTATTCAATGTCAGTTTCGCGCACCGGTTTTGCGACGCGAGACTTTGACAACATCGAGTTGACGGTCAATCGAACCTTATCGCTCGACATTCCGCTCGAAGTCGGAGCTGTGGCTGGCCAGGTCGATATTGTCGGTTACGCGCAATTGCTGAATCCGACGACCGCCGCGACCGGCGCCACAGTCACGCCGCAACAGATCAAAGAGATGCCCACCAATGGTCGCAACTACCTAGACCTGATGCAGCTCGTACCTGGTGTTGTGATCAATCGTCAGGTCAATCCGAACAGCGACAACTCGACGCCGGTCCTTGGAGAACGGGCGGGCAACAACAACTTCATGATCGACGGTCAGCCGAACAAGGATAACGTCAACGGCGGCGCCGCGGCGCAGTTTAATCAGGAAACGATCGCTGAGTTTCAGGTGCTGACTGCGGGTTTCCGCGCTGAGTTTGGTCAGGCCTCAGGCGCGATCGTCAACGTCATCACCCGCAGTGGCACCAATGAGTATCACGGCCTCGCATCGATCTTTTTTCGCAACAACGTCTTCGATGCGAACAACTCAGTCGATCCTCTAGTGACTGAGGCTCCATTTCTACAGCGCTGGGATGGCAGCGTCGCGCTCGGTGGCCCAATTGTCAAAGACAAGGTGTTCTTCTTCGGTTCAGCCGAACGCATCCGAGAGAATCGCGAGCTGAACTTTGCTTTTCCGGCAACCACGCCGCAGATCGCCAGAGACTTTGAAAATCAGTTTGACAAGCCGTCGCGCACCTACGACACGCGCGGCTTCTTCAAATTCGACGAGCAACTCGGACGACACAGTTTGAGCCAGTCAGTCAATTACACGAATGGAAACGTCAGAGAGTTTCTGCCGCTATCAAATGCCCAGGACTTACCGTCCAGACGAAATCACCTCGGAGCGAGACATCTGCTGTTAGCTTTCAGCGATACGATCCTGGCCGGCAGTCAAAGCAATCCGTGGGTATTGACACTGCGCGGCGGGTATCGAGGTGACACATCCGAACAATTCCCAGCTCATCCCGACGCAGGCGTCGGAACTACATTTCAGATGTTCAGCAACAACAACACCGGCGGCCTTTTCGGCAATCTCGGTTCGTTCAATTTTGGTAACAACACCACTCGGACCGCGTTGGACCAGAAATACGTCACGCTCTCAGCGCACGCTAATAAACTGTTCGGCGATCACACCCTAAAGTTTGGCTGGAATTTCTTGCGCACAAGAGTTGAGGGAATCGAGTCGCAGACTCTGAACCTGCAACTCTTCGCCACGGTGCCTGACTTCACTACGTTCGGACCAATCAATGCAGGCTTCTTCACAGTGACTACCGCGGGCGGTCTCACGCCGCAGGCGAATGAGATTCATCTGCGAAATAATTACAACGCGCTGTTTATTCAGGACGACTGGAGGTTTCATCCGAAACTCACCCTCAATCTCGGCATGCGTTGGGACTACGACTCAGAGTTTGTCACGAAGAGAAACCTTTCGCCGCGCGTAGGCTTTGCGTGGGCGGCAACACCCCGCACAGTGATTCGCGGGCACTATGGAATCTTCTACGACCAGTTTCGACTCGGACTGGTTCGCGATGTGCCGGCTTTCGGAGGAGCCGATCGCCGCGTGGTCCAGCCGTTTTCGTATCCGCGTGGGTTCTTTGGTGTGCCAACACTTGCGCCCGCCGCGATCAATGCGTCGCTCTTTCCGGGTGGTCTATGCGTCTCCCCAAATTTAACTGACGCACAAATCGCGGCGGGTAACGTCGCGTGTCCATTCTCGCCGGGCCTGTTCATCGGCATTGACAGGCTCAATCGTGTAGTGTCGCCCGGGCACGCACTGATTCCGGCGAATGCGGTGATCAGTGTCGGCAACATTCAGTCTCTGTCAGGGCTGACTCCGGATCAGTATCTGCTTCAAGCTTCGGCGGCAGTTGGAAAAGCGCCGGGGTTTTTCTTTTGGGGACCGTTCGGTGCGTTGTCGCACGCCGCCATACCGGCGCAACTGCTTCCCACCGATATCGATCGAACGTTCAAGACGCCATTTACCGAGAGCATGAGCATCGGTGTGCAGCGCGAGATCAAGAACGTCGTAATCGAAGCCGATTACTATCACCGGAATTTGAAGAACATGCTTGGCGTTCGGAACGCCAACATTTCGTTTGCATCGCGTGCATCGAGCCGGCAATTCCTGCCGCCGTTTTCTGCCGGACCGATCCAAACGTTTGGTCCATGGTATAGCGGTGAATATGATGGTCTCATCGTCAGCTTCACGCGAAGATTTGCGAGACGTTTCACATTGAGTGGCAGCTACGCTTTCGCAGACGAAACTGACAATCAACTCGGAATCAACACGCTGCCGTCCGATAGCTTTGTTGGGATTGCTCCGTTAGTAACAGAAACAGGAACCGGAAGAACAAATGAGCACAGTTCTTTTGTTCGTGCTAACGGAAGATTTGTGGCGAAGGCCGGCACGTTCGTGAATGGCCCGGACCTCGATAAAGGTCCATCCGATTTATCGGTAGCGCATACTTTTCAGGTGAACGGGCTGCTGGAGCTGCCGTATCAGTTTCAACTCAGCGGCATCTTTCGCACGCAAAGCGGTTTTCACTTCAGTCAAACGGCACTCGCGCTTGAAGATCCTGATGGCGATGGAACTTTCAACGCCATCGATCATGTACCAGGACGAAATGCATTTACCGGCCCGCCGTACGTTAATCTCGATTTGCGTGTGACCAAGCGATTCAACATCACTGAACGCGTAAAGCTGCACGCGCTGTTTGAATTCTTCAACGTGTTCAATCGCCAGAATGCGGCGGCAGTTGAAACACGAACCAATCAGCCGGCGCCATTCCGCACCTTGATCCAGGTGCAGCCGGGGCGGGAAGGCCAGGTTGGATTCCGGCTTGAGTTCTAACTAATTGTTTCTCACGCAGCGGCGCAAAGGCGCAACGTTTCTTAGCGGCTTCCGTTGCGCCTTTGCACCGCTGCGTGAGAAATGCTTATCAAAATTATGCACATCAAAAGAATTCCGTTTCTATTTCTTCTATTGCTCTGCCTATTCGCGCAGAGCCAGGCTCAGGGCACGCGGCTGTTGCGCCATCCGACCGTTAGCCGCGATTCGGTTGCGTTCGAATACGCAGGTGATTTGTGGCTCGTTTCGCGGGGCGGTGGCGCTGCTCGTCGCCTAACGTCAACGCCGTCGCTCGAGATCGATCCGTACTTCTCTCCCGACGGTTCGCAGATCGCGTTCACTGCGACAGTTGCCGGAAACACGGACGTCTATGTCGTCTCAGCGAGTGGCGGCGATCCGAAACGACTGACTTATCACCCTGCGCTCGATCGCGTTCGCGGCTGGAAGCCTGACGGCAAGAGCATCGTCTTTGCTTCTAACCGAAACGGCGCGCCACAACAATCGTACATGCAACTCTGGACCATCAGCACCGATGGCGGGCTGCCCGAGATGTTGCCACTACCGCGTGCATTTTTCGGCGCTTATTCACCTGACGGCGCGCGTCTCGCCTATGAAGAGTTCTCAACTGCCTTCATTCCGGAATGGCACGAAGCAAGCATGTGGCGGCACTATCGCGGCGGGCGCACACACCCGATCTCGGTCATCAATCTTTCCGATCATTCAGTTCAAAAACTTCCCTGGACCAACAGCAACGACTCTTTCCCGATGTGGATCGGCAACACGATCTACTTCATTTCCGATCGTAATCACACTGCAAACCTGTTTGCTTATCGCACCGACACAAAGCAACTGACACAGATTAGCAATCACGAAGATTTTGACGTCATGACTGCTTCAGCCGGCGCGGATGCAGTTGTTTACGAACAGGCCGGCTACATCTATCTCGTCGACGCAAAATCCGGTAAGCCGCAGAAACTCAACATCGAAGTTACCGGAGATCTGCCGTGGGCGCGGCCGCAGTTCAAAAAAGTTGCGAGCATGATTCGCAACGCCACACTCTCCCCAACCGGAACTCGTGCCGCTTTCGAAGCTCGTGGTGAGATCTTCACCGTGCCTTCGGAGAAAGGCGACTTCCGCAATCTGACTCAGAGTGCGGGGGCGCACGATCGCGATCCGGTTTGGTCTCCGGACGGAGCGCAGGTCGCATGGCTTTCCGATGCCAGCGGCGAGTATCAACTGATGATCGGAGAACCGACGGGCATCACTCCTCCGCGCGCGGTTGCCCTGCCGTCAACTGCATTCTTCAGCGGCACGAGATGGTCGCCGGATGGAAAGCAGATCCTGGTCGAAGACAATCACAACAACCTCTGGACCATCGAGGTTGCGAGCGGCGTCGCGACGAAGATCGACACTGATTCTTACCCGGATCCGATCAGAGACTTCAACGCCTCCTGGTCTCCCGATTCAAAGTGGATCACATATTCGAAGAGTCTTCCCAGCCACTTGCGCGCGATCTTTGTCTATTCATGGGCCGACAAGAAGAGTTATCAGGTCACTGACGGACTCGCCGACTCAATCTCACCGGTGTTTGACGCAGGTGGGAAGTATCTCTATTTCATGGCGAGCACGAACTATGGACCAAGCACAGGTTGGCTGGAGATGAGTTCGCTCGATCGGCCCGTGCGTCGCGCGATTTATCTGGTCGTGCTGAGCGCGACTGAGCCGTCGCCACTGTTGCCGGAAACTGGTGACGAGCCGAAGCCTCCAAGCCCTGATGCTCCACAACCGAAACCCGATCCAAATGCGAAGCCCGTAGTCCGCGTCGATTTTGACAACATCAGTCAGCGAGTGCTGGCAGTAAACATTCCTGCCGGCGATTACAACAATCTGGCATCCGGTGCGGTGGGAACATTCTTCTACACCGAACCAGTAACGGGCGGCGCACCGGGCACGCTACGTTTACAGCGATACCAACTTAAAGACCGAGCGACAGCACCATTTCTTGAAGGCAGCATCCGTTCGTATTCGGTTTCAGCGGACAAGAAGAAGCTGCTTTATCAGGCCGGTGATGGCGCCAATCGTTGGGGAGTTGTTGCGACTGAACGTCCGGCAAAAGTCGGTGATGGACCATTGAACGTCGCGCAGCTCGAAATGCGTGTCGATCCGCGAGCGGAGTGGTCGCAGATCTACCGCGAGACGTGGCGCATACAGCGCGAGTATTTTTACGACGCCAAAATGCATGGCGCCGATTGGCAGGCAATTTACGACAAGTACAAACCGTTGCTTGCTTTCGTGGGCCATCGCGCTGATCTGAGTTACCTGATCGCGTCGATCGGCGGTGAGCTCACGGTGGGCCATTCCTATCTGCAAGGCACTGGTGATCTTCCGAGTGATGAGCCGGTGTCGGTTGGATTACTCGGCGCTGATTTCACGATCGAGAACGGGCGTTATCGCATTAAACGCATTTACACCGGCGAGAATTGGAATCCCGATCTGCGAGCGCCGCTGAGTGCTCCGGGCATTCAGGTTGCCGAAGGGGATTACCTACTAGAAGTGAACGGCAAGCCACTGGCGCCGCCGGCGAATGTGTATAGCCCGTTTGAAGGCACTGCAAACCGGCAGACACTCATTCGCGTTAACAAGACACCAACCAGCGAAGGTTCGCGTGTGATAACCGTCGTGCCCGTGGCAAGTGACGCTACCCTCCGCACGAGAGCATGGATCGAGAACAATCGTCGTTTGGTGGACAAACTCTCGAACGGGAAACTCGCGTACGTGTGGCTACCCAACACCGCCAACCCCGGTTACACGTATTTCACGCGTTATTACTACGCACAGCAGGACAAAGAAGGTGCGATAATTGACGAACGTTACAACCAGGGCGGCATGGTGGCTGACTATATCGTCAACGAGCTTGATCGAAAGCTGATGGGTTACTTCGCGTTGCGTGACGGAAATCCCAGCACCTCACCCATCGCAGGTCTGTATGGTCCAAAAGTGATGATCATCAACGAGTCCGCCGGGTCTGGCGGCGATGCATTGCCTTACATGTTTCGACTCCGCAAGCTTGGACCACTTGTCGGAACACGCACTTGGGGCGGATTGGTTGGCA
Organism: Pyrinomonadaceae bacterium; assembly: GCA_035278765.1. GTDB lineage: Bacteria > Acidobacteriota > Blastocatellia > Pyrinomonadales > Pyrinomonadaceae > PSRF01. Next base: position 26,124 of record DATEIS010000209.1, read on the forward strand.
CCCTCGGTTTTCCAGCAACGATCGATGGTGGCGGCATCACCGCCCCAAATCTCGCTTTCTACAATCTGAAAGGCGAGTGGGACGTGGAGAATATCGGCGTCGCGCCGGACATTGAGGTCGAATACACGCCTGCGGAAGTGAATAAAGGACGCGATCCGCAGCTTGAGAGAGCGGTGCAGGAAGCGTTGCGATTGCTCGAGCAGAGTCCGGTGCGGCGTGTTCCGCGGCCTGCGCCGATCAATCGCGTGTCGAAGGGAAGTGAGAGATAAGATGAGGATTACTTCCGCCGCGACGCAACGGCGCAATGAAGAACGCAAAGAAAAGTTCTTAACGTTGCGCCGTTGCGCCGTTGCGGGAGTAATCCTTTTTCTCGTTCTTACGGGGGCTCACGCTCAGTACAAACCCGCCGACTACACGCGCACCGAAGCAATGATCCCGATGCGGGATGGTGTTCGTCTCTACACAACGATCGACGCGCCTGCGCAAGCGACGGAATCACTTCCGATTCTATTGCTTCGCACTCCGTACGGCCTCGGCAGCACCACGTCCGAGCAACTCGCCACCGCACTTACAGAACTTTCATCCGAAGGCTTCATCCTGGTCCGGCAGGACATTCGTGGTCGTTTCAAGTCTGAAGGCGAATTCGTGATGCTCCGTCAGCCACGCGATCCGAAAGACAAAAACGCGATCGACGAAAGCACCGACACCTACGACACCATCGCTTACCTGCTCACCAAAGTACCCAAGAATAACGGCCGCGTCGGTTTAGCGGGAACGAGTTACGGAGCATGGCTATCAGTAATGGGAATGCTCGATCCACATCCGGCGCTGAAGGCAGTGGTCCAACAAGCCTCACCCGCAGACATGTGGCTCGGCGACGACTTTCATCACAACGGCGCTTTTCGTTTGAGTTACGGTTTTGAGTACTCCTACATGATGGAGTCGTCGAAAGAGATTTCAGACGTCACTAAGATCATCGATAAGCTCGACGCGTACGAGTGGTATCTCAATCTCGGTCCGCTTTCGAACGCCGACAAAAAGTACTTCAACGGCAAGCTTCCGACCTGGACCAACTTTGTTAACGAGCCTGACTACAGTACGTTTTGGAAACGCCAGGGTTTTGCACCGTGGCTGAACCGCGTCACTGTGCCGATAATGAATGTTGCAGGCTGGTGGGACCAGGAAGACTTCTATGGTCCTATCAAGATCTACGAACTACTCGAGCGCCACGACACTGCTAAACAAAACTTTCTGGTGGTTGGCCCATGGAATCATGGTGGCTGGTCGAGAGGTGACGGAAGCAAACTCGGTCGCATCGATTTTGGCAGTCCCACGGCTGCTCACTACCGCCGCAATATTCTGGTTCCATTCTTCGTTCACTATTTGAAAGGAAAAGGAACGGGTGAGCGACCCGAAGCATTGACGTTTCGCACGGGCGTCAATCAGTGGGTTGAACACAACCAGTGGCCGCCGAAACGCAACGTTGACCGCCGGCTTTACTTTCAGGCAAACCGCAAGTTGTCGTTCGAAACGCCGGCAGGTACAGCGGCCTTCGACAGTTATGTTTCTGATCCGGCGAGTCCGGTTCCGTATCGCTCGCGACCGATTCAGGTCCGTTCGGGTTGGCCCATATGGTTAGTTGAGGATCAGCGTTTTGTCGATCGTCGTCCGGACGTTCTTACGTTTGAGAGTGAGACGTTGACGGAAGATCTCACCGTGTCGGGAAAGATCATCGCGAATCTCTTCGCCTCAACGTCGGGAACAGACAGCGATTGGATAGTGAAGCTGATCGATGTTTATCCCGATAAGTTTGAGTCGGACCCGACGATGAGTGGATACCAGCTCATGATTGCGGGCGATGTGTTTCGTGGGCGTTACCTGAAGAGCTTTGAAAAGCCGGAGCCGCTCGTCGCCGGTGCGATTAATCATTACCAGATCGGATTTCCTGCCAACGATCATACTTTTAAGAAGGGCCACCGTATTATGGTGCAGGTGCAGAGCACCTGGTTTCCGGTCATCGATCGAAACCCCCAAAAGTTCGTAACAAACATTTTTAAGGCGATTGAGTCGGACTTTCAGCCGGCGACGCAAAAAATCTTTCGCTCCGGCAAGCACGCCTCCTACATCGCCCTGCCAGTCGAGACGAAATAGTATGAAAACCAGGACTCTCATCAACCGGCGCGAGCTGATTAAGAGCGCCGGGCTTGCGACGGCTGCTGTAGTGGCTGCGCCGATGATTAATCGCGGGCGCTTTCGTTTGTTTGCCGGTTCAACGACGGAATACTCACGGCAGGCGATAGATTTGGTTGGACGCGCCACCGTGATCGACATGCTTAGCGTGTTGACGCTCGACTTCAGCAAGTCGACAAGGTGGTTCAAAGACCCGGAAACATTCACTGCCGCCGACCTCAAGCCGTTCATCGATTCGGGCATCAACGTCATTCATCCGGCCATCGGCATGGGCGGTCCAAATGCTTACGACAGTGGGCTTCAATTCTTCGCATCCTGGAATGGCTTCATCGCCAACGACGGCGAACACTTCATGCGCATCGATAGCGCCGCCGATCTGAAACGCATCAAGAAGTCTGGCAAGATCGGAATCATTCTAGGGCTGCAAAACTCGGAACACTTCCGGCGTCCTGACGATGTTGATTTCTTTCGTGGACTGGGCCAGCGCGTTTCTCAGCTCACCTACAACTCACGCAACCTGATCGGCAATGGTGCAACTGAACGGCGTGACGAAGGGATCTCCGACTTCGGCGTCGCGATCATCGAGCGGATGAACAAAGTCGGAATGGCAGTTGACGTGTCGCATTGCGGCGATCGCACGACACTCGACGCCTTCGAGATCTCGAAAAAGCCGGTTCTGATTACTCACTCAAACTGTCGCGCCCTCGTGCCGGGTCACCCACGCTTGAAGACTGACGAAGCGATCAAGAAGGTGGGACAAGCCGGCAGTGTTATTGGCATTACCGGCGTGCGCATGTTTGTGAAAGGTGATGAACCGACAACTGTCGAGCACGTTCTCGATCATTTCGATCACGTCAGGAAACTGATCGGGCCAGAGCATCTCGGCGTCGGCAGTGACATCGATCTTTACGGCTACGACGCGATGCCGCCGGAGCTGAATAAACAACTGCGCGCCGGTTACAAAGGTTCATACGCCTTCCGCGAAAAGATCGATATTGAAGGTCTTGATCATCCGAAGCGAATGTTTGATTTGACCGAAGGTTTGATTCGACGGAAGTACAGTGACGCGGATATTGAAGGAATTTTAGGTGGAAATTTCGAACGCGTGCTCACTCAGGTCTGGACAGTTTAAGCCACAGATTACACGGATTTACACTGATAAGGAGTGGAATCGTGAAAAAGACGATCGCGTTAGCGTTGATGTTGATTGTTGCGTTGAGTGTGGTGGGCCAGGCGCCGGATGAGGCGCTCAGGAAGAGAGAAGGCGCGCAGCCACCTGTTCCCGCTCCAGCGCAAACCGGAACGCATGAGATGACGGCCGCCGACGTCGAAGCGTTTCTCGATGGCCTCGTCCCACTCCAAATCAAGCAATCCGACATCGCCGGCGCCACGATATCGGTAGTCAAAGACGGCAAGCTGCTTTTCACCAAAGGCTACGGCTACGCGGATGTCAAAAACAATAAGCCAGTCTCGCCACAAGACACTCTCTTCCGTCCCGGCTCGATTTCAAAACTGTTCACCTGGACCGCGATCATGCAACTCTACGAACAGGGAAAACTCGATCTTGACGCCGATATCAACCAGTATCTCGATTACAAAATTCCTGACGCGTTCGGCAAGCCGATCACTTTAAAGAACATATTGACTCACACGCCGGGTTTTGAAGAGCAGGTCAAAGACTTAATCACTCAGAATTCCGGCGCTCCCAACCTGGGCCAGTATCTGAAGACGCACATTCCCACTCGCATCTATCCACCCGGAACAGTGCCGGCTTATTCGAACTACGCTACTTCCGTGGCCGGTTACATCGTCGAGCGTGTGTCGGGTCGTCCTTTCGACGAGTATGTGGCTGAAAATATTTTCAAGCCGCTCAACATGAACCACTCGACGTTCACGCAACCACTTCCATCTAATCTCGCGCCGCTGATGTCGAGTGGTTATCGTCTCGGCTCTGGTGATGCGCAGCCGTTTGAGATCGTCAACCCGTTTCCGGCAGGTAGTTTGAGCAGTAGTGCGACGGACATCGCGCAGTTCATGATCGCTCACTTGCAGGACGGACAACTCGGCAGCGCTCAGATTCTCAAACCCGAAACGGCGCGCCTGATGCATAGCCGTCTGTTTGCTCTCGACGACAACATGAATGCGATGTGTTACGGATTTTACGAAGAGTCGCGAAACGGACACCGCATCATCGGCCATGGCGGCGACACGGTTTTCTTCCACAGCGATTTACATCTGGTGCTGGACCAGAAACTCGGATTCTTTGTTTCTTATAACAGCGCCGGACGCGGCGACAGTCCGGGACGAGTAAATCTCTGGCAGGCATTTCTCGATCGGTACTATCCGTACACTGCAAATCCCGCAACTTCTGCGACCGCGAAGGATGATGCCAACGCCGCGGCCGGCACTTATGTTCTGAGCCGGCGCAGCGAAACGTCGTTCCTGAAAACAGCGACTCTGCTCGGGCAATTCCAAGTCGCTGCAGTCAGAGACGGCGACATTGAAACGCCTCAATTGACCAGTACGAACGGTAAACCGAAACGCTGGCAGGCAATCGGCCCGATGACGTTTCTCGAGCGTGGCGGTCAGGATAAGCTTGTCTTCAAACCCGATCAGAATGGCGTCATGCAAATGGTTTTGCCGTATCCGTTCTTCGTGGGCCAACGTGTGGGCACGTTGCAAAACGGTAAGCTCCTCACGATCGTTCTCGTGGTTTCCCTCGTGCTGATGTTACTCACGTTGATTCTCTGGCCCGTGGGGTGGTTTGTGAGAAGGCACTACGGTCACAAGTTGGAATTGAGTCCGCGGGAACGACTGGTGCGGATTCTGGTGCGCGTGGTTTTTGCGCTCAATTTGATCTTTGTTGCGGCACTGTTTGGGCTTACACTGTATGGCCTCGAACACCTCGAAGTTTTCAGCGATCGTGGTACTCTCTGGTTTCGCCTGATTCAGATTGTTGGCCTAATCGGAGCAATTGGAACAATCGTAGTTCTCGCCAACGCCGCGCTCACATGGTTTGGAAGAAGATGGAGTATCTGGATGAAAATACAAGCGACGATTTTGTTGCTTGCTTCTCTCGGCGTGCTTTGGTTCGCGTTCGCTGGTAATCTTTTGCGCTTTAGTTCTACCTACTGAAATATCATGCAAGGATCCGCGCGAACTGCAATGAACGTCAAAACCGCCAAACCGCAGCCAGAAATACGCACGATCACACGACTCGTCCCACCCAGCGGCAATCTGGTCCAGGGCCAATCAGAGCTGGCCATCAACCCGAAACTCGCTGAAGCCGCGAATCGATTGATCAGCTCGAGCCGAAATCATTACAGTCCCGCCGAGGGTGTCGGCGACTTACGTGAAGCGGTTGCGAAAAAGATCGCGCGCTTCAATAACATCGAAGTTGATCCAAAGGCGACACCGTTGCAGTTGTTGATTACGCCGGGTGCGACAGCCGCGCTCATTGCCCTCGCGCATACACACTTAAAAGATTCTTCGGCGCTTGTTTTTGAACCTTATTATCCGTATCACCGTCGCATACTCGACGAGCTTGGCGGCCACTCGAATGTGTTGCCTTTGCATGGCGAGAGTCTTGAGCTTGATGTAGACGAACTGCGTGCGCGTTGTCGCGAGTGGAAAGACCGGCAGCAGTTTCCTCTGCGTGCGATCATCGCGTGCAGTCCTGCGAATCCTACCGGCAAAGTGTTTACGAGAGCGGAACTCGAAGCGATCGCCAGTGTTTGTCAGGAACTCGATCTGCTGTGTATCGCAGACGAGGTCTATGAGCATTACGTTGTAGGCGAGAGAACGCACATTTCGATGGCGACGCTCGACGGCATGTGGGATCGCACGATCACCGTTAACTCGTTTTCGAAGTCATGGAATATTTCCGGCTGGCGACTGGGGTACGTCTACGGTGATCCAAAACTGATTGCGCCGATGAACAACTCGAACAATGTATTTTATGTTTGTTCACCGACACCGCTGCAGTTGGCGCTCGCGGAAGTGTTGATGTCTGATCCGAATTACTACGATGCGCTACGCGACAAATTCATGGCCAAGCGACAGACGGCAGTCGAAGCACTTACTGAGGCGGGATTCACGATTTACGACTCCAGCTCGGCGTTTTATGTTTGGGCACGTATCCCGGAAGGATTTGGGGATGCGATCGACTTCAATGAGATGCTGATCAGCAAGGGCGTTGCGGGTGTGCCTGGCGGCGCTTTTGCGGATAGTGATGCGCATGAGAATTACATGCGACTCTGCATCGCGCGTGAGGATGACGTGTTGCATGGCGCGTTAGATAAGATAAAGAAGGCTGTACTGTCCTAAGGTTGGTTTTACAGGATTACAAAGATTGAGCAAGATTAACAGGATTGCACTTCTCATTTTGTTGCTGGCCGCAGCAACAGTCGCTCAAACAACAAAACCAAATCCAGCGCCGGTTGAGTGGCGACCATTCCTGGGAGAATACGTGGGCCAGGATGAGACGCTCATCATTCTCGAAAAGGATGGAAAGCTTCTTGCACTCAAGCGTGGTGAACCCACGTCAGTCAAAGAGGTCGCCCCTGATTTCTTCCTTCGCGATAAAAACAAAAAAGTCTCACACCTGAAGATTGGCGGTTTCATTTATGAGCGACGGCCGCTTGGTCCGGAAGAAGGTGCAACGCAACTCAAAGTTAAGCCGCTGCGACCGGTAAAGGAGTTGATCAAAGAAGCACTTCAGGCTCAGCCACCGCAGGAGACCGGAGACTTTCTACCTTCGGATCTCGTCGAACTGCGTAAACTCGATCCAACAATCAAACTCGACGTTCGTTACGCCACCAGCAACAACTTGTTCGGCACGGTCTTCTATTCTGAGCCACGCGCTTTTCTGCAACGTGCACCTGCCGAAGCACTCGTCCGTGCCAATCGCAGGCTGCAACCACGAGGCTATGGTCTACTCGTTCACGATGGTTATAGACCGTGGTATGTGACGAAGGTTTTCTGGGATGCCACTCCGCAGGACAAGAAGCTGTTTGTCGCCGATCCCGCGAAGGGCTCGCGTCACAACCGCGGCGCCGCGGTAGATCTCACACTCTACGATCTCAAATCAGGAAAGCCGGTCGAGATGGTCAGCACTTATGATGAGACAACCGATCGTGCTTATCCCAACTATCCCGGCGGCACGTCGCTACAACGCTGGCATCGCGATCTTTTGCGGTCGGTGATGGAAGCCGAAGGCTTTACGGTGTATGAAGCGGAGTGGTGGCACTTCGACTTTAAAGACTGGCAACGCTACCGCATCGGCAACCAAACCTTCGAAGAACTCGAAAAATAGTAGCCACCAAAGGCCATCCACAGATTACGCAGATTAATCTGTGTAATCTGTGGTTAAAGATTGGGTGTGTTGAAAGTGTCGCCCTGGCGGATATCGCCGGTTTCGTAACCTCGCTTGAACCAGCGCAGACGTTGTTCGGAGGTTCCGTGAGTAAATGAATCGGGCATGACGGTGCCGGTGGTTCGCCTCTGGATCTGATCGTCTCCAACTGAACTCGCGGCGCGTAACGCTTCTTCAATGTCGCCGGCTTCAAGCATGTTCTGATTCTGCACGTAGCGCGCAAACACACCGGCAAAGAAATCAGCCTGCAACTCCAAACGCACCGAGAGTTGATTCGCTTCTGCCTGACTCATTCTTGCCGACATCGCATCTACTTGTTGTGTAATCCCGAGAAGTTTCTGTACGTGATGACCGACTTCATGTGCGACGACGTAAGCCTGCGCGAAATCACCTGGTGCCTGGAATTGTCTTCGCAGCTCCTCGTAAAACGCGAGGTCGATGTAAACCTTTTCATCTCCCGGACAATAGAATGGCCCAGTTGCCGAGCCGGCGATTCCACACGCTGAGCGCACTTGATCCGTAAACAGCACGAGTGTTGGTTCACGATACTGCTTCCCGTTTTTTTGAAACACTCCGCTCCAAACATCTTCGGTCTTCGCCAGCACCACCCCGACGAACTGTTTCAACTCGTCCTCTTCCGTATTTTGTGGGCGTGAACTTTGCGTTGCAGGCGGTTGCTCGGTAGGAACCTGTTCAAGCAGTCGCTGAGGATCCACGCCAAACAATAACGCGAGGACCATTATGACAATCGTTCCCAGACCGCCGCCGACTGCTACTCGACCGACGCCGCCCATACCGCGTCGATCCTCAATATTTGAACTCTGTCGCTCGCCTCTCCAACGCATAGTGTTCGCTCCTTATTCGTTGCGTTGCATTGTCGGCGAGAAAGTCCTAACGGTTTGTGTCGTTAGAACAATACTTTAGTTGTTTTTTAGTCACGCGCCTGTTTTAGCGTCCATTAGTTTCTCCAGCTTCGCAAATCGCGCCAGCATGTTTTCGTAAATGCGGTCCGTCTTCTCATGCAGGTGCGTCACTTCGAGTTCGGCTTTGATGTTCACTTCGTATTCGATGTCAGATCGCACGCGATCTTTCTCAGCCTGACGGTTCTGACTGACCAGCACGAAGCACGACAGGAAGATCGCTTCGAGAGAGACAATCATCGTGAGCAGTCCGAAAGGATACGGATCGAATGGCGGAATGCCGGTAGGAACGGTGTTGAGCGTGATCCAGATAATGAACCATGCTGCATTGATCATCAGAAAAGGCATACTGCCGCTAAACCACGCGATCCAGTCTGCGATGCGTTGCAAAGGCGTGCTGTGTTCTTCCATCTCTTCGTTGACGTTGCGCGAGACGCGTGTGCGCAGCAGTTCGTCAGCTTTGCGCGTCATCGTGCTCATCGCCGCGAGCATGTTGAGTGCTGCGTCGGGACGTTTTTGAAAGAGCAATAGAAGATCGTCACGATCGAGCACGAGCAACTCCGAGTCGGTCAGCGCAATCGCGGTCGCTGTTCTTGGACCACTATCGAGCAGTGACAGTTCACCAAAGAGATTTCCTTCTTCGGCAATCGTGAGCACGATCTTCTGACCGGCTGTGTCTTTAATGTAGAGCTCGATCGAGCCGGAGCGGACGACGAATAATGACTCTCCGGGATCGCCGGTATGGAAGAGTATTTCTCCGGTGTTTAGTTTGACGGCGTCGATAACATTGGCGAGTTCGTTTCGATCTTCTTCCTTTAGTAGCTCAAAGAATTCGATTCCTGACAGCTGCGAAACATCACATCCCATATAAATGATGACTTCCTCGTATGTAGTGCGCCTTGAACGGCGCCTGGGCTTCAGAACAGGAGGATGATAGGGCCAGCGGCTTCAGTTACGAAAGTTTTTTAGGACCAGACTGAAGATTTACGGAACAAGTGCGGTTCTCAGACGTCTAAGAGAAATCCATGGAACGCCAGCTTCCGAGAATTTGGGTTTTCATCATTGCCTTTGCCTTAGGCATCAATGTTTCGGCCGGCTGGCGTATCTACACGCTTCCCGATTATTCACCTCCTGCGCCTACACAATCGGCGGTTGAAACGCCTGATTACTCGAATAGGGCTGTCATGGAAGCACCCCCAGCCGATGAACCGCAACTAATTGCTGAAACCCATAGTTGCGGCGCCTCGAAAGGACCGCAGGTCTACAATTACACAGACGGCGGACGTATCACGGTAAACTGCCGAACGTTTGGTTCATACGCGGCCGCAGCTCGAGAGTTGGAGAAGCGCTCAAGTGGGGCCACAATTGAAGAAAGTTTTGAGATCTACGGGAGCGGCAATTCGGGTGGCAAGGAAGTTCTTATTACGTTTCCTAAAATCGTCAGGCTGCGGCGAAACGGCAGCGTGCTTTGTGAAGTGGAAGCTTCCTCATCAAAACATCTCCGCCTGTTTGAGAAACGGCGTTAAAGCCGTTCACCACAGTTAAGGCAATCCGTTGTAGAATCCTCAGCCGTTACACGATCAACGCGTTGGGGAGCCCTGAATGAAGGTTACTTCGCTTGCTCTTCTGATTCTTGCCCTTGCAGGTGTATGCACAGCTCAGCAAACACAACTGACAGTCACTGCCGTTAATAAACTCAGCATCGCCCGTCAGAGCGAAACCATCGAGCTGACTGCGCAAGCACTCTTGCCACTTGGCGAAAGGGATCTGATGAAGCTTCACGTGCGTGATGCTTCGGGCAAGGAAGTACTGTCTCAGGCCGTCGACACTGACTACGACGAATATCACAAACCTGACGTCCTAATCTTTCAGGCTGACTTTCAACCTAACGAGACAAAAACTTTCACTGTCGTCGGCGGAACAAAGCGCGAATACTCTCGCGAAGACTTTCGTGCTTATGGCCGTTTCGTCCGCGAGCGTTTCGACGATTTTGCGTGGGAGAATGATCTCGTTGCGCATCGAACTTATGGCAAGGCACTGATGAACTGGAAAGGCGAGCCGTTAACGAGCAGCGCTATCGACATCTGGTCCAAGCGGACTTCGAAGCTCGTAATCAACGACTGGTACATGGTCGATAACTATCACGTTGATCACGGTGATGGTGTTGATGCGTATTCTGCTGGTCCAACGCGTGGCTGTGGCGGCAATGGCATCTGGAGCACGGGGCAACTTTACATTCCGACCAACTTTGTCGATTCACGTGTGCTGACGAACGGGCCGATCCGTGTGATGTTCGAGCTGGTCTATGAACCGTTTGACGTGAATGGAGTCAAGGTGTCGCAGGTGCTGCGCGTGTCGCTGGATGCGGGCAGTCAGTTAAATCACTTTCGTGCTTCGTACCAGGCGCCGTCGGGAAGTGAGTCGCTGGCTTTGGCTGTGGGGCTAAAGAAAGTGAAAGACGCTCAGAAGCATCTCAACGCCGAGCGAGGGTGGTTCACAGTCTGGGAGCCGGTGGAAAAGAAGCTCGGCATGCAAGGGTTAGCGATTATCGTCGATCCACGCACGTTCGAGGGTGTTACTGAAGACAGTCGGAATCATCTGCTTGTCCTGAAGCCGGGAATTGCCGCGCCTGTTTCTTACTGGGCAGGATTTGCGTGGGATCGCGCCGGAAAAATTACGTCAGCCGAGAGCTGGAACGCATATGTGGAGCAGTTTAGTGAAAGGCTGCGGTCGCCGATCAATGTCTCCACTAAATAAGCCCAAAGGGTCTCGGAATTACGCGTTACTGCATTGAGGAGAAGACGATGATTTCAAAGACGCTCAGCGCTATTGCTTGTCTTATCTGCCTTTTGGGCCTCGCCGCCGAGACCCGGTCGCAGGCGCATCACGATCAGCGTGAAAGCAAGAAAGAGGTGCGCAGTCGGTTGTTCAAGCAGGTACTCATCGACAACCCGGACGTGCGTGAATGCGTCGAGAAAGAAGAGGGAGGCACTCGCGCTGCTGAAGAGAATATGTCGGTCGAGGAAGTCGACCTCAATCGTGACGGCGTTTCGGAGTTTGAAGTCGAACTGTCAGGTCCGTGCGACTGTGGGATGGTCAACTGTTCGATCTATCTCTATCGACAAACTCTTGGTGGTTACGAGTTGATTCTCGATGATGCTGCTGGCCTCGGTCTCGAATTACTTAAGACCTCGAGCAATGGGTACACCGATCTGCGTGTCGATGCGCGCGATAATGCGGCGACTCAATCTCAAACCATCTACAAGTACGACGGCAAGCGATATCGAGAAGCGAGTTCGCGGATCGTTAACGTGGAAACCGGCGAAAGTAAACCGTCTTCGCGAAGGGTTCATTTCAGACGGGGTGCTTCGTCTGCGACAGTGCAAGGTAGAGTGACTGTCGCGTTGTCTGATACGTGGCTTGTGGGTGCTCGTGCGGGTCAGGTGATGAGCGTGCAACTGAACTCGCCGGGTAACGTCAGATTCATGTTGATGACCTCACGCACGACCACGTCGCTTGCAGACAACACGCGAAGCTGGACCGGCACACTTCCCGAAACCGGCGACTATCTCATCCTCGTCGATACCGGCGCCAAAGCCGCGACGTACTCAATGACGATCAGCATTAAATAAATAATTCGGAACGTACTGTAGGGGCGGCCCTCCGTGGCCGCCCGTGGCTTTGATCGAGTTCGCCAAATCCGAGGCCGTTGCTCCTTGAATCCCTTTATAAACCACGGGCGGCCACGGAGGGCCGCCCCTACAGTTCGTTCCTACTTACCCGAGTCCATGTGCCAGCCGACGTTTAGGAGGTCGTCGCCGCGGCGCACGAACATTTCGGTCGCCCGGCCGCTCGCGGTTGTTCGTTGCCCGTTGACCTCAATCTCGTACAAATACGTGGTGTAGACAATCACCGTGTTGCCGTAAACCTGAATCTCCGTCTTCGGAAACTCGAGCTTGAGAAGCTTCCCACCACTATCCACAAACCTCTTTGCATTTGCGAGCACGGCGGCTCGGTCGGACCATCCCTCTTCGCCCGCATCAATCGCAATCGTCTCTTCCGGAATCAACTTCTCCAACGTCGCTCGGTCATTTGTGAACCACGCCTTCCAAACTGCCTCGCGTGCGGTGAGTATTCGTTGCCGCATCTCCGGATTCAACTTCATCGGCCGCGACATCTGCTCCGCGCGCCATTCCGGATCGATAACTGTGTGCGACGCCACCTGTATCCAGCTTCCTTTGCGTTTCGCATAAACGTCCATGATCCGGAAACGACGCAGCGTGATCGTCGTGTTGCCGTCCTTTCGCTGAAACTCACCAAAGAAATTCGCAACAGCGAGCTCCGAGCTATAGAAATGCACGTCGAAGTCACTGACTTTGTACGTCGTGCCCGCTGGATAGTACGGATGCGACTTAGGAGCATTCGCGGGTTTGGGCCACTCGATCCCGTTGGCCCTCATGTACTCATCGATTCCCTTAATCGGAGTACGCGTGCCTTCCAGTAGCCCTCGCCAATCTTCCGAGTGCGTCGCAAAGATCTTCTCTTCGTCTCCATCGATGAACGCCTGAAAGATACTCTCAATGTGAGCCCGAATGGCCGCCGCATCAGCTGCACGATCGTCATTGGTCGCCGCCACAGAGCTCTTAGCCACAAAAAGGCACAAGAAGCACAAAACAAATATTGGACCAGTTTTGAACATTGATTTCTCCTTGAAGTTCATTTTTGTGCTTTATCTGCCTTTTTGTGGCCTGCTTCAAGAACAAATACGCAAGCGGCGGGTCTGTTGACGTGAACGGTATTGCGGCTGGCACTGGTCCAGGGATACTGTGGCAACGTGCGATTGCCACGCCTCCGCCCATGGATGATTGTCTCGGCTGCCTGGATTGTTCCCGCCATCTTTGCGGTCATCAATCGCATCGCTCAAGCACCTCTGCGGGGCTGGGAACCGGCGACACTTCGGGAACTCTTGTTCGAGTTTGGCGACTGGTTGCTCTATGCGTTTCTCACGCCGGGTGTCTTCGCCGTTTCAAGAAAATGGCCTCTTGCGCGCCCTCATCTCGTCCGCCGTGCCGTGTTGCACTTCTTCTTTTCACTCTTGTTCTGTGTTGCCTGGGCCACGTGCGGCCAGTTGTTGCGCTTTATTCTGATCAGAACCTTTGCTCCCGACATCTATCACACGGCGATGCAGGAAGGAGCGGCGAAATTCTGGCTTCAGTTTGGGATTGAATGGCTAAGTTGGATCTTTACTACATTGCCGTTCGGTGTCGCCGTTTATCTCTGCGTCGTTGGTATCGAACACGCTACTCGTTACTTTATCGACGCTCGCGAACGCGAAGTGCAGGTGGCTCGACTCTCCGAACAACTCTCGAGCGCGCGATTCGCTGCGTTACAGGCGCAACTGAATCCACACTTTCTCTTCAACACACTCAACACGATTACGGTGCTCGTTCGTGATAACGATCGTCAGGGCGCGGTGAGCATCATCGAACACTTGAGCGAACTGCTACGACGGACGCTGAGCCGCCATCAGGCAAACGAAGTCACGCTCGGCGAAGAGCTCGAACTGGTCCGCCAGTATGTCGCGATCGAACAGGCTCGCTTCTCGGATCGTTTGCGACCAGAATTCAGAATCGCGGAGTCGCTGATGTCTGCGACGATTCCGAGTTTTGCATTGCAACATCTCGTGGAAAACGCCATTCGCCACGGCATCGCAAAAGATTCGGACGCCGGTCTTTTGCTCGTCACCGCGACTCGCTCGGGTGATGTTCTGGAGATTACGGTCATCAACGATGGCGTCAGCATCGATCCGGCGGTTCCTGCGCCATCGGGTCACGGCATCGAGAACACACGCGAGCGTCTGCGCGCGCTCCACGGTGAAAAGGCGACACTCGGGATTGTTCCACGTCCCGAAGGCGGTACAATCGCAACTCTGCGAGTGCCTTATCGCGAAATGCGGCCGGAGCCAAACGGTGAAACAAGCTAAGTGGAGAGCGCTTATTGCCGACGACGAACCCGTTGCGCGTCGCGGCGTGCGCCAGCTTCTCGCTGCGTTTCCGGAGTTTGTGGTTGCGGGCGAGTGTCGCAACGGCGCGGAAGTGCTCGCTGCCCTCGACACCTCTCCACCGGACGTTGTGTTCCTCGACATTCAGATGCCGGGTATCGATGGGTTTGAAGTGATCAAACGACGAACTGTCGAGCGAATGCCGGCAGTTGTTTTTCTTACTGCGTTCGATCAGTTTGCGATCAAGGCTTTCGAAACTGAAGCTCTCGACTATCTCGTAAAGCCCGTTAGCGAGGCGCGCTTCGCCACTACGATCAATCGTTTGCTCAAACGACTCGAATCGAAGTCTGCGCGTGCAGAGACGATTGTGGTAACAACGTCGCGCGGGGCGACAGTGCTGCACCTGAACGAGATTGACTGGATCGAGGCGGCAGGGAATTACTCGCAACTGTGGGTCGGCACGCGGAGTTATTTTCTTCGTGAATCACTGCAACTGCTGGAACAACGGGTGCAGAAGAATGGCTTCATTCGCGCACATCGACGCGCACTCGTGCGCCTCGACGGCGTCCGAGAACTGACGCGTACGCGTGCCGGTGCGTCTATTGCGGTGTTGGCGAGTGGCGTGCGCGTGCCGATCTCTCGCCGTCGCAGTGCCTCCTTCAGTGCCGCATTGCGACAACAAAAGTATCCACAGATTACGCAGATTGATGCATAATCAGCGCACGCTTTCAGTCTCACATTTCCCGTATGAGGTAATTCATGGCCGTTTCTTCCCGCGCACTTGTTGAATTGGTCCTGCTTGGTCCGGCAAATGATCGCAGGCAGCTACAGGACTCGCCGGTATTGGGCGACGTCTGGATCGCATATGCGATGAAGCCTCATGACGCAATCGATCTGCTCATCACTCCACACAAGTCGCGTCCCGCCGGTCCGGTTGCGGGTCTCATCTCCAAGCAGGTTGATGCTCTGGATCTGGAGCGTAAGAAGGGGCAGGAGGCAGAGGTCGCCTATCTTCAGGGACTCGTCGCCGCGCGTCTCTTCTTCGAGGAGCTGCTTCGGGTCATAGTTCCAATGACACAGTGGTGGAATGATCCAAAGATTCAAGACCTCCTCGACGATTACACCGAAGGTAATCGCCTGCGAAAAAAGATTGACGCTGTTGTGGCATGGGCCAAGACCGAAGGTGAAGACGCACAGGCCAAGGCGTCGGAGGAGTTTGCTGACTTTACCGCTCTCGATCGCTACGTCAGCCTCGCCGGAGTAATCTTGTGGGCTGCGACTCAGGACGATCGTTCCATCGGCGCCGGCGACGCTTTGGCAAAGATCGAACATGGCGGACCGGTGGTAACACTCCTCGGCAAAGTCTTCAATCCCATTCTGAAGAAACAATCGAAGAAGAAGACTCCGGAACCACAGGTCTGGCAAGTCTCACTTAATCGCAAGGCGATGCTGGCGTTGGAGCGGTCCGTTCCGTCGGTCAAAGGAGACGCCGCGCGCACTCTCTTCAACGTCAAGTGCGACAAGATCAGATGGGCGGTGCTCGACTCAGGGATTCATGGGAGCCATCCCGTCTTCAAAGGCAAAGACGGCGAAAGTCGAATCGAGAAGGCGTTTGACTTCAGTAACATCCGGCAGATTGTGAGTCTCGACAATCTCGAGGAATCGACGCGCGAAGCACGTCTTCCGGAACTGCTCGTCGGACACAAAGGATTCAGGAAAGCGACAGCGAGCAAAGATCTACTGAAATTAGCTGAAGACGCTGACAACGATCGGCCCATCAACTGGGAACTGGTCGAGAAGTTCATCACCATCGATCCGGCGACGAAGCCCAAGAGCGGCCATGGCACACACGTCGCGGGAATCATCGGCGCCTATGCCGGTCGGGACACGCCCAAGGGCCCCGCGAATGAGAGTTACTACGATGGCATGTGTCCGGACATCAAGTTTTACGATTTCCGGGTACTCGCGAAGTCGCTTCAGGACACGGAGTTCGCAATCATCGCGGCGCTACAGTACTTGCGCTATCTAAACGATCGTCACACTTACCTGACGATTCACGGCGCCAATATGAGTCTTTCGATCCCACACGACGTACGAAACTTTGCCTGTGGACGCACGCCGATCTGTAACGAGTCTGAACGGCTGGTGGAGAGTGGTGTAGTAGTGGTCGCAGCAGCCGGAAATCTTGGATATCAACGGTTCGAAACAAAGGACGGCTCTTACGAAGGATACACCGCCTTTAGTGTTACCGATCCGGGTAATGCTGACGGCGTTATCACAGTAGGCGCAACTCATCGTTACCGACCACACACGTATGGCGTGAGTTTTTTCTCGAGCCGTGGTCCAACCGGTGACGGTCGCATGAAACCGGATTTGGTCGCACCCGGCGAACGGATTGAGTCATGCCTGCCTGACGATTCATGGGGAGAACTAGACGGGACGAGCATGGCGGCTCCGCACGTCAGTGGGGCCGCGGCAATGTTGATGGCGCGTTACGACGAACTGGTCGGCGAACCGCGCCGGATCAAACGCATCCTCTGCGAGAGCGCTACAGATCTCGGGCGCGAACGCAGCTTCCAGGGGCACGGCATGCTTGACGTGCTTCGAGCGTTTCAAAGTATCTAAGGAGAAACTTATGTTCTTCACACTCGACGTTAGGCGTGCGCGCAAAGGCGACTGCCTCATTCTTCACTACGGTACCAAAAAGGAACCGGGCCTCGGATTGATCGACGGTGGACCGGGAAACGTTTACAAACCACATCTCAAACCGCGTCTGGAAGAGATCAGGAAAGCGCGCAAACTGGATTCTAATGCGCCGCTTCCGGTCGACTTCCTGATGGTGAGTCATATCGACGACGATCACATCAATGGTGTGCTTGAGTTGACAAAAGAATTGCTCGAAGCGAAGGAGTCGAAGCAACCGCTGGCTCTTAAGATCAGCGGCGTTTGGCATAACAGTTTCGACGACATCATCGGTAATAATCCGGCAGAATTGACTGCTGCTGTCACTGCTCAGTTCGGTGCTGCATCACTTTCCGGCGATCCCGATCCAGATGATCTCAAGGGAATTGATCCTGACGCGGCGAAAGTGCTGGCCAGTGTAGGCCAGGGGTTTCAACTGCGCGACGATATCCGCGGACTCAAGCTGCGCATCAATCCGCCGTTTGCCGGCAAACTTGTTCTGGCCAAGGCAAAAGCCAAGAAGATCGATATGGGAAAAGGCCTCAGCTTCACAGTGGTTGGGCCAATGAATCCTGAAGTTGTCAAGTTACAAAAAGATCACGATGAGTTTCTGAAGAAAGCGGCGGCGAAAGGGAAGAAGACTGAGGCGGCGTTGGCGGCGTTCACGGATACGTCTGTCCCGAATCTTTCGAGTGTCGTTGTTTACGCCGAAGCCGGCAAAAAGAGCATGCTGCTGACGGGTGATGCGCGTGGAGATAAGATCCTCAAGGGGCTGGAGCTCGTCGGTCTTTTAACGGCGGATGGCAAGAGCACGATGCATGTCGATGTTTTTAAGTGTCCACATCACGGCAGTAAACGTAACAACGATCCGATTCTCTTCCGTCGCATTACTGCCGATCATTACGTCTTTTCGGGTAACGGGGAGCATGGCAATCCCGCACGTGAGACGTTGGAGATGTTACTTGGCGAAAGAGGCGACGACGCAGATTACACGGTTCACCTGACCTATCCGGTAGATGAGATCGACGTCGCACGAAAGGCGGAAGCCAAGAAGCACGGGCAATCGTGGTCAGTGAAAAAGAACAGCATTGCGTCGTTCTTTGCCGATAATAAGAAGTTTGCAAAGAAAGTCGTGATCGTGGATGAAAAGGCGCCTCACCTGATCAACCTCCTGGACGAGATGTAGTTTTTTAAGCCGCAGATCTGCACAGATCTGCGGCTCCTTTCACAATTCTTAACAAATTTTTACCTGCTGTTAACACAAGCCTCATCGACCTCGCTTAGAATTCTCGACTCAAAATGGCACAATGGAGGAGGACTAAGATTAAAGGATAGATGTCTATGAAATCCAAGCAGAGCTTTTCTCATCGTTTGGGAGTTTTCCTGACCATTAGTGGACTCTGCGCCACTCTCCTGGGCTGTGTTAACAAAGCGCAACCGAATTTTGAGCGTCCGCCGGCGCCCGTCGTCGTGAGTACCGCGGTGTCTCAGGACGTCTCGAATTACATGGACGCGCTCGGAAAAATCGTTGCCAAAGAAACAGTCTCGATTCAGCCACAGGTTTCCGGTCGCATAGTTAAAATTCATTTCACTGACGGCGCGAACGTCAGAAAAGGCCAGCTGCTTTTTACAATCGATCCCCGACCATTTGAAGCGAATCTGAAGCAGGCGCAGGCAAATCTCGCCAAAGACGTTGCTGCGAAGAGACAGGCTGAGGCGAATCTGGCGCGCGAGGTTGCGCGTGAGAATTGGGGGCTCGCCCAGGTGAAACGGTATCGCACGTTGGTTGAACAGGGCGTGGTGGCGCGTGAGCAGTACGAACAGATACGTGTCGACTACGACACTCTCAAAGCCAACTCCGAAGCCGCGCGGGCAGCAGTGCGCAGCGCGGATGAAACGATCAAAGTTGACCAGGCGGCAATTGATAACGTGAAAGTGCAACTCAGTTATTGCTTCATCCATTCACCCATCGATGGACGCGCCGGTCAACGTCTGGTTGATCTTGGAAATGTTGTGAATCCCGGTGGGCCAATGAGCAATGCCGAATCGACTTCTGGTGTTTCAAACAACGCGTTGCTCGTGATCGAGCGACTCGATCCGATCTACGCCGACTTCACGATTTCACAAAACAACCTGTCGCACGTTCAGGATCAGATGCGTGCGGGCACTTTGAATGCTGAAGTCCGGCTGCCGGATTCGACCGATGATCCGATTTCAGGACATCTGACATTTGTCGACAACGCGGTGCAAACCGAAACCGGGCAAGTAACGCTTCGCGCCACGCTTCCAAATCCCGGACATCGTTTCTGGCCCGGTCGCTTCGTCAATGTGCGACTTTTGCTTGGAAATGTGCCGAGCGCAGTGTTGATACCGGCGACTGCCCCACAGATGTCTGCCGCAGGATCGTATGTTTACGTCGTCAAGCCTGACTCGACCGCCGAGCAACGCACGGTGTCGTTGGGTCAGCGACAAGGCGATCTGGTAGTTGTCGAGAAAGGTGTATCGGCCGGTGAGAAAGTTGTTGTCAACGGACAACTCGGCGTGACACCCGGCGGCAAGGTAGTAATCGAACAACCGCAATCAAGCCCGGCGACAGCAGTAGCGCAGTAAAACAGAAGTCATGAATCTCTCAGAACCATTTATCCGGCGGCCGGTAATGACCGCGGTGCTGACTCTCTCGGTGATCCTTTTCGGGGTGATGAGTTACTTTCAGCTCCCCGTAAACGATCTTCCAGCGGTCGACTATCCCGTGATTCAGGTGACCGTCGGTTATCCGGGCGCGAGTCCCGACACAGTCGCCGCTAACATCGCGACACCACTTGAACGCCAGTTCATGCAGATCAACGGACTGGAAGTCGTGACTTCGCAGAGCACCCAGGGCGTTGCGATATTGACGCTCCAGTTTTCACTCGATAAGAACATCGACGCTGCCGCGACGGACGTACAGACAGCGATCTCGCAGGCGACCGGTAGTCTGCCCGCGGATCTGCCATCGCCACCGACTTATTCAAAGACGAATCCTAACGATCAGCCGATCATGTACATCGCGATGGTTAGCGATTCGGTTACTTCGGGGCAGTTGTACGACTACGCCAGCACTCGGGTGGGACAACGCCTCAGTATTCTGCCGGGCGTGTCGCAGGTTAACGTCTTCGGCACAAAGTCGGCCATTCGTATCAAGGCAAATCCCAAGGAGATGTGGGCGCGCGACATCTCGATTGACGACCTTAATAACGCGATCAAAAACGGCACCAGTTACACGGGCGCGGGACAGTTGGACAGTCCATCGCGGACAGCGATTTTGCGGCCGCAGGGTCAGCTCGAGACTGCCGAACAATACGGCAACTTGATCGTCGGCGGCACCAACAACGCGCCGATATACCTTCGCGACGTGGCGACAGTTAAAGACTCGGTCCAGGACGAGCGCGTTAACATGCGTTTCTGGTACCGCGGCGGCACAGTGCCTTCGTCAACTGTGATCGTGGCGGTTAATCGCCGTGCGGGCGCGAACGCCGTTGAAGTCTCGAAATCGATTCATGAAATCCTGCCGATGATTCAGGCAGAACTGCCGGGATCGATCATCATCAGGCCGATTTACGACCGGTCCGCAAACATTGTGCACTCGGTTGCGGACGTTCAGGCGACTTTGATCATCGCGTTCGTGCTTGTCGTGATCGTCATCTTTGCGTTTCTCGGCCGTGTGACAGACACGCTGATTCCGGTAGTGGCGCTGCCGTTGTCGCTGCTCATCACATTCATCGCGATGCGCGGGCTTGGTTACAGTCTCGACAACCTTTCGTTGATGGCGCTCACGCTCGCCATTGGATTTCTCGTTGACGACGCGATCGTGTTTCTCGAAAACACGGTGCGCCGCATGGAACGCGGTGAACCCGCGTTCGAGGCTGCTATTAACAGTGCGAAGGAAATCAGCTTCACGATTATGTCGATGACGATTTCTCTCGCGGCTGTGTTTATTCCGCTCCTGTTTATGACCGGGCTCGTGGGACGAATCTTCCGAGAGTTTGCCGTCACCATCGTTATCGCGATTCTTGCTTCGGGACTTGTCTCGCTGACTCTCACGCCGCTGATGTGCGCGCGGTTGTTGAAAGATCGTGGTGAGGGTTCGCGCAAGACGTGGATGGAGCGCGTTATCGGTGGCGTCGAAAAGCGAATTCTTTACTTATACGGTGGATCGCTCTGGTGGTTTTTGCGTCATCGTTGGATCTCGCCCGTGATCTGGGCCATCTGTTTGGCAGGCACGATTTGGCTGTTCATGCTCGTGCCGAAGACCTTTCTGCCGCCGGGAGACAGCAGCGTGATCTTCGGCGCGTTTATCGCTCAGGAAGGCTCGTCGCCGAAGCAGATGCAGGAGTATCAGAGTCGCGTTGACAAGATATTGCAGGAAGATCCAAACGTTATCACTGAATTCACGATGACGGGCGCGACCGGATTTCTCGCGGCCAACCAGGGAATCACGTTTACATTTATCAGACCGCCCGAAGAGCGCAAGCCCATCCCGGAAGTCACTGCCGAGATGATGGGCAAGCTCAACACGATTCCCGGCGTGATGACGTTTCTGCGTCCGTTTCCGGTGCTCGAGATCAGCACCGGCGTCACGAGTCAGCAACAGGGCCAGTACGCTTTTACTGTCTCGGGTGTGAATCCTAACCAGGTTTACGAAACGGGTCAGAAGCTGATGGGCAAGATGATGGAGTATCCGGGATTCCTGAGTGTGTCGTCGGATTACTACCACAACACGCCCAATCTCGACATCGAGATTCGTCGCGATGAGGCGAAGACGTATGGTGTTTCAGAAGCGCGCATTCTTAATTTGTTGCGCAATGCCTACTCGCAAAACTACACCTACCTCATCAAGAAGCCCGAAGATCAGTATCAGGTGATTCTTGAGATGGACGACACGGTGCGTGAGAAGCCGGAGGATCTGTCCCTCCTCTACATCAAATCCGATGACGGCAACAAACTCGTGCCGCTCAGTGAACTGATAACGTGGAAATCGACGCTTGGACCTCAAACCGTGAACCACTTAAACCAGTTCACGAGCATGACGCTCTTCTTCAACCTCAAGCCGGGTGTCGCGCTTGGCGATGCAACCAACTACATCACGACTTCGGCGTCCCAGATCGTTCCGTCCGGAGTGCGTGCGGAGTTGCAGGGTGAGGCGCTCACGTTCAGTCGTACTGTGACCAGTTTGACGATCCTGATGGCGCTCGCGGTGTTTGTGATGTACGTGATCCTCGCGATCCTTTACGAGAGTTACGTGCATCCGTTGACGGTGCTTTCAACTCTGCCGACGGCGCTCGTTGGTGGGCTCTTGACGCTGATTATTTTTGGGCAGGAGGCGTCGCTGTACGCGTTTGTCGGCATGTTTATGTTGATGGGTATTGTGAAGAAGAACGGCATCATGATCGTCGACTTCGCACGCCATCGCGTCGAGAACGGCGAAGCGCCAGACAAGGCGATACACGATGCAAGTATGGATCGTTTCCGACCGATCTTGATGACGACCCTCGCGGCAGTCTTTGGCGCCGTGCCGATCGCGCTTGGTTACGGTGCGGATGGTTCATCACGCCGGCCGCTCGGTCTCGTCGTCGTGGGCGGATTGATCGTGTCGCAGTTCATCACGCTTTACATCACACCAGTGATTTATCTCTACCTGGAGGAGTTTCAGGAGAAAGTTTTGGATCGCACTTCATTCTTCCGTTCCCGTCGCTCACAGAAACCAAGACTCGTGGAAGCGGGAGACTAGTTTTAGCCGCGGATTTACACGGATGAACACGGATTATTCTTATCTGTGTTCATCCGCGTTCATCTGTGGCTAAAATGTCTTCCTATGTCTACCCAAAATGAACTTGAACAAAACGCTACCGGCACCGCTACGCTCGTAGTTGGCCCACAGGATCTCGCCAGCTCGATTTCAAGTGAAACTGGAGATGACTTCCCGCCCGTGCTGGCCACGGCGCGCATGGTCGCACTGATGGAGATTGCGGCGTCTCGGGTGCTCCTGCCTTTGCTTGGTCCAGGTGAGTTGTCGGTTGGCGTCACTGTCGATATAAGTCACACCGCGCCGACACCGATGGGCGCCGAAGTCACCGCGACCGCGCGTTACGCCGGCCGCGAAGGAAAGCTCTTTCTATTTGAAGTTAGTGCCGCGGATCGCGGCGGGGAAGTTGGTCGAGGATGGCACAAGCGGGCGATTGTCTCGAATGAACGGCTGCAAAGCGGCGCGGCAAAACGAGTTGGTTGAGGTGCCCCCATGTCAGTTGCCAGACGAATGACGCGGCGTCTTAAGAAGACCTCCGCGATAAACGTTGATGTATTCGAGAAAGAGTTTGCGCTCGAGAGTTTGAAGAGTGAACGGCTGCGCGTTTCGATTTTGATCGGGGCGATATCCAGCGCGCTGGTGTTTATTCTGATCATGGGGCCGATCTTTCACGATGAATTTCAGAGCGCATTTCACGGCAATTTTCGCGGGTTCCTCCTCGCCGTCTACGTAATCTTTGGCGCAAATCTTTGCTACCTCATCGCCGAACGCATCGCCCTGGGTCGTCTCATCAAGAAGCAACGAAAGCCTTTTGCTGCACTAAAGTATTTGAGCGCGTTTGTCGAAACCAGTATTCCCACTCTGGGCATGATGGTTGGTTCGACGTTTCTTGGTCCCGTGTACACGCTGTTTACTCCGGCAGCATTCCTTTACCCGTTATTCATTTCCTTGTCGGCCCTGCGTTTGAACGTCCGGCTCTGCATTTTTACAGGGTTCGTAGCGGGCCTGGAGTACACGCTGCTGGCTTTGTATTTCATACGAAATGCGAACACCGCGGTGGAACCGATTCTCGCTGGTGTTCCGCATCATCTGTTCAAGGGTTTTCTGTTGTTCCTGGCTGGTGTCGTGACCGGACTCGTTACCCTCCAGATCAGAAAGCGGATCATCAATTCGTTTTCAGTGGTCGAAGAACGAAATC
The DNA here is from genome assembly GCA_035278765.1 of Pyrinomonadaceae bacterium. GTDB lineage: Bacteria > Acidobacteriota > Blastocatellia > Pyrinomonadales > Pyrinomonadaceae > PSRF01. The sequence goes on from DATEIS010000209.1 coordinate 50,271, forward strand.
GCATCTCCCGAACCTTTGGCGAGTATGTTTCGCCGGAGGTGATGGGCAAACTGATGGATTTGAAGCCGGATCTTCGAAGTGAAAACAAAAACGTGTGCGTGATGTTTCTCGACATCCGAAACTTCACGGGTTTTGCGGAGAAGCGAAGTCCTGAAGAAGTGGTTGAATATCTGGAGTCGTTGTTTGAGTTCATGATCGAGATCGTCAATCGCCATCACGGGATCATCAACAAGTTTCTGGGCGACGGGTTCATGGCCGTGTTTGGAGCACCGCTTTCTGATGGTAAGGATTGTGTCAATGCGTTGAAAGCGGCTCAGGAGATTCTCGCGCGCGTGCAGCAGGAGGTTGAAGCGGGCACGATCCTGCCGACGACGGTGGGTATTGGTCTGCATGCAGGCGAAGCCGTCACTGGTAGCATTGGTTCGGCATTGCGACGCGAGTACACGGTGATTGGCGATGTGGTAAATCTCGCCGCGCGGATTGAGAAGCTGAACAAGCATTTCGACTCGCAGCTCCTGATTTCGGAAATTGTTTGGCAGGCAGTCGATACAGACGCTGAAAAAGCAGTGCCGATGGGCCAGGTCGAGGTGCGTGGACGTGAGCAGGCGATCCAGATATACCAGGTCGCGTAGCCACGGATTTACACGGATTGTTAAAGCGATTTCAGCGTGAGTTCGAGGGTGTCTGTGATCTCGGCCGGTGTTTGGTTGCGTGGGAAGTGGATAGGGTCTCCGAAGGTGATCGAGACTGTTCCGGGGCGAACAAAATATTTACGGCGCTTTTTTAGCTCGAATAGACCTTCCAGTTTGATGGGAACGATGGGAACGTTGAGTTCTGAGGCGAGGAGGCCTATGCCGGATTTGAACGGCTGTATGTGGCCGTCCTTCGTTTCTTGTCCTTCCGGAAAAATCAGAATACTCCAACCACGATCCACAGCGTCACCCGCGTAAGCAAAACTCTGTCGAAATCCGCTCTGGCGTGGAAGCGAGAAGACGTTGAAGAGGCTTGCTCCAAGAGCGTATGCGAGTTTTGCTTTTGCACGCCAAACCCATCCGAGGTTCGCGGGTGGATAACGCCAGTCGCGCAAGTACTCGCCTGACATCGCAATCGCCAATCGCAGCCGCCAGCGCCACGGTAACGCAGATAAAATCAGTGCCGCGTCGACGTCAGTGACATGATTGGAAATAAACAGAACTGGTTTGGAAGCGTTTAGTTTTGCCAGTCGCTCACTACCAATCACGCGAGCGCGACACATGATGAGCGTCAACGGCAACAGAAAGAGGTGATAGACCGCTGGGCGGATCCACGTCATCGGAAAGCGCATGGCCCAGCGTGGATATGGATACGGTAGCGATTCAGACTTTCCGCGGCTAACGATCTGTTCGATATCACCTAAAGTCGTGGCTTCGGTGATCGCTGCTTCATCAAGCTCGATTTGATACTGATCTTCGAGCGCACTCAACAGCTCAACTCTACCGAGCGAATCGAGTTTCAGATCGTCAGAAAGATTTGCCGCGAGACTGAGACCGCCGGACTCAACTTTGGCAATCCGCTCGATTATGGGAAGACTCAACGGCGCCATCGTCGCTTCAGCCGGTGTCGCCGCTTTGACAGACTGGTTGAGCAGCGGTTTCACAGCCTCGGCAACCTGGCCTTTGATCACCTTTCTCGTCCCCGTCGTTCGCGGGAAATCATTCCTGGGCCAAACGACCCAGTGACGAATTCGCTGAAACTCCGCCAGTGAATCATTAGTCCGCTGCACTGCCGCACTCAGGTCTGAACGTTCGTCGCGGGGAATGAGAACAGCGAGCGCCTCGGTGCCTCCAGTGAGCGGAATCACAGCACTTGCTTTGATCTCGGGCTGGCGATCGAGAGCCGCTTCAAGATCGGAAGGATAGATCTTCAGACCCGCCGCCGTGACAATCGTCTCTTTGCTTCGGCCACGGAAATAGATGTTTCTATCTGGTCCGATTTCGCCGATGTCGCCGGTGTGAATCCAACCCTGTTCGTCGGCGAGCGATTGACCGTTGCGATTCCAGTAGCCCGGCGACACGTTCTCACCGCGCACAAGAATCTCGCCCTCATCGCTCAACTTTACTTCCTGACCGGCGACAGGTTTGCCGATCGAGCCCTGCCGTATGCGAAACGGATGCGAAAGACTCGTGAGCGAAGCAGTCTCAGTCATGCCGTAACCCTGGATGATCGCGTAGCCAACTCGTCGCCAGAACGTTTCTGTTTCACTTTCTAACGTCGCGCCGCCCGAAATAAACGCCCACAACCGCCAGCCGAATTGACGATGAATTTTTCGGAAGGTCCACCAGTTGCGCAGAAAATGTCGGTCCTCGGCCGCAGCAAGTTCGTCGTCTGAAATTTGAGCATCAGTCTTGACCTTCTCGCGCAGTGTTTCCAAAACGCGCGGCACGGTGACCACGACGTTGATGCGATGTTTTTTAACTGCGGCCACGATCTCGGAAGGCTTGTACGACTCGCGGAAATAGACTTCAGCGGCGAGGAATTGTGGAATAAAGATTCCCATTAACTGCCCAAACACGTGGCTCAACGGTAACAAGCAGAGAAAGCGCACTGGATGTACCAGTCGTTCCCATCGCGCATACTTCTGAAACTCTTTTTCTATGGGAGCGAGGTTCGCGAGAAGATTTCGATGCGTGAGACAGACGCCTTTAGGTTCGGCAGTCGTTCCCGAAGTGAACACGATCTCGACGAGGTCGTCGGGCTTAACTTCGACAGATGAATAGCGCTGGTTTGAATGTCTCGCGACGTGATCTTCAAAATCGTTGAATGCGAGGCGAGGAAGTTTAAGCTGATGTTCATCGTCGGCGAGCAGGAGTTTCGCGGAAACTTGTTGCTGAACTCGTTCGACGAAATCCGACGCCGATTTGAGATCTAGTGGCACTACAACAGCGCCACGCAGCAAGCAGCCATAAAACGCCGCGATCCATTCCGGACTGTTCTCGCCCCAGAAGAGCACGCGATCACCGCGTCCGATCTCCTGCTCTTCGAGTTCGCGCGAAAATTGAAAAGCAACTGACGCGAGACGTGCGTAAGACCACTTTGCGGTTCTCAGCCCACGCCAGTGAGCGACCGCAATCTGGTCACCATGTGCGATACAGTCGTCGAGAAAACTGAGCAGCGTTTCCCGCATATCGCACATTGTACGCCTGGTTTGCGGCGCATTTAATTTAAGGTATACACCTTACGAGGTGCCACAGCTATCTCGGCTCTTGTCCCTCGATGATCAGTTCGTTCTTAACGCTGAAAAGCCCCGGAACACCGCGCGCGCGAATGTAAGCGAGCTGCGCGTCACCCTTGTTTGCGACAACACCTTTGAGTGTTGCGTGTCCACGATTAACGATCAAATGGATCGGCGGAACAGACTGCGTCGCATAGCGAAACAGTGGCGAGTTGAAGTTGTAGATCGCTCTGTACAAATCCCGGCGTAGCCGATCGTCATTCGGCGAAAGCGGCAACACTTCGATCTGATTATTCACTCGCGATACGCCTTCAACGTCCTTCACGCGACCCTCGGCGTCTGACTTCGTTGTATCTCGAACAACCTGACCACGCAGGACGACGGTGTTATCGGGCTGGACCTCAAACTCGAGCCAATCAAACACACCGTAATAGGGCAGCATTCTGAGTTCATGCCTGACTTCACGAACAAGCTTAGGATTAACCTGGCTGTGCGCCACCATCGGTTGGCCCAATACCACCAGGAATACCAGGATCAAAAACACTCTCATACAACACCTCCACAAAGACACAAAAGCACAAGAAGGAAACCTCAACTAGTTTCCTCCTCTTTTGTGCTTTTTGTGTTTTTTGTGGCTAACTTTTTGTGGCTAACTACTGGCCGATTGGAGGATCTGTGGCCGTAGCTTGTTGCGCCGGATTGACGTGAATGGTGTTTGAGTCAGAGTCGACGTAATAGAAATTCTTGCCAGTGGCGGAAACACCTGTCGGTATCTGCGGATCCGCGGTGATTGTGTAACCTGGCTGCGTGGAAGTTGACTTCGGAATTATCTTCATCGTGTAGACGTAGCCGTCCACGACCGGTGTGGCGCCGTCGAACCGGCTGTCCAGCAGGTTCTCTTTCCGCATCTCTTCAAAGGTTCCAAACGAAGTGCGTTGATGGGCGTTGAAGTAAAGCATCTGTTGCTCGGCAATCGAGCGCAGGGTCTTGACGGCTGCGGCTTCGTTTGCGGCCCTCACGGCGGCGCGCCAGCCCGCGATTCCAACGCCGATCAGAATGCCTATGATGGCGATCACGATCATCAACTCGATCAGCGAAAAGCCGCGCTGGTTCTTCCTGGTTTTATTAAGGGGTTTCATATTCACTCTCCTCGGGCACTTACACGAAGCGGTTAAATTTCGGTTCCGATTTCTGCTACGCTTGCCCATCCTCCGTACGCGCCTTAGTCTACTACAGGAGCGCGCCGAGGTCATATTGGACACATTGGTCACATTGCACCTGTAGCCAACTTTTTCGTGCGAGGCGTGCTCTTAGCATGTAGAATGCAGGCCAATTCATGCGGAACCTCGAACCAATCAGCAGTGGACAGATAGCTAGCGCCAACGCGGTCGAGCAGATCGAGCGGCTCCAGGGCGCTGTCGAAACGGTCATTAAAGGCAAGCCGGAGGCGATTCGGCTGGCCATTGTGACGCTGATTGCCGGAGGTCATTTGCTGGTCGAGGACGTTCCGGGTGTGGGAAAAACGACCTTGGCCCATGCGCTTGCGCGTGCGCTCGATTGTAATTTCCAGCGTATTCAGTTTACCTCCGACCTGCTCCCGTCAGACGTGATTGGCCTCTCGGTTTACAACCAGCATAGCGGTCTCTTTGAATGGAAGCCCGGGCCGGTTTTTGCGAATGTGGTATTGGCTGACGAGATCAATCGCACGACTCCTAAAACTCAGTCAGCGTTGTTGGAAGCGATGGCCGAGCGGCATGTGACCGCGGAAGGTGTGACGCACGATCTGCCGGCGCCGTTCATAGTTTTAGCAACGCAGAACCCCATCGAGCATCACGGTACTTATCCGCTGCCGGAGTCACAACTCGATCGTTTCATGTTGCGATTGCGGATCGGTTATCCGGCGCCGGCTGATGAACAAAGGATTCTCCGCGATCGCGAGTATCGGGATCCGCTCGACGAGCTTGTGCCGGTGATGACTGCGCCCGAAGTTGTCGAACTGCAACAGGCGGTTGCGTCTGTTACGGTCGACGATGCACTCGTTCATTACCTCATGCGTATCGTTGCTGCGACACGCAACTCAGAGATGCTCGACCTCGGCGTGAGTCCGAGAGGGACTTTGTCGTTGTTCCGCGCCGCACAGGCTCTAGCGTTGGGGGAGGATCGAACCTACTGTATCCCCGACGACATCAAGCGACTGGTAGTGCCGGTGTTTGCACATCGAATTGTAGTCAGTTCGCGATTCTCATCGTCGCTGCGCCGCAGTGAAGAAGCCGAAGCCGTCCTCAACGAAATTCTGAAAACTGTCAGTGTCCCGCTGTGAAGTCTTTTGCACTATTGAAATCCCGCCCACGGCAGTGGGCGGATTGTTCAAGTCCTTTCTACAAAAATATGCTGAACCTCTCTGAATCCCACCTACGGGAGTGGGTGGATACTTCAAGTCCTCACTATTCATGGCACAACTGGAGGTTTTCGATAAATAGTACGGACCTGAACTATCCGCCCACTACCGTGGGCGGGATTACGACGTCGTTGAGCGTGGGGTGATAGAAAGGACTTGAATAATCCGCCCACTTCCGTGGGCGGGATTTGGAACCATTGTGAAGTCAGAACTCAAGTTTGATCGCGCCGCTTTGGGTTCAAATAAGACGTCGTGGCTGCGCGTGATTCTGGGAACGTTACTCGTTCTGGCGGGGCTGACGTCTGCACTCGTGACGGTCCTCGCTCGTCGCGCGGATGAGGGCGGGCTCGCGGGCGCTGCGGCGATTCTGTCACTACTGATCGCTTTGCTGTTGACGATCTTTATTGTCCCGCCGCTCGCGCGTTCCGCCCGAGCTGAAGTCGCTAATATCGATTTTCCATTCGAACCGACGAGTGGTGGTGGTGTGTTTCTGGTGATCATTATCGTGGTCGGATTTGCGGCGTGGAACACCGGAAACAATTTGCTCTTTCTCGTGTTCTCACTCCTTTGTTCGACGATGTTCATCGGCTGGGTAGCGGCGCGCTCTTCGTTGCGCGACCTGACGGTTTCGGCGCGTTTTCCCGATCACATCTTTGCCGCTGAGCCCGCACCCGTGATCGTGACGCTGCGCAATACGAAGCACGTACTGCCGTCGTTTTCGATTCTCGTTGAAGCACGTGGTCCAGGGAATGATACTGAGGGAACTCCAAAACGCCGTCGCCGTCACCGCAAACGTTTGCTCGCTTACTTCAGTTACGTGCCGCACAATGCTGCGGCTGAGCAGAGAGTGGAGCAACTCTTCCCGAATCGTGGGCATGTGCTGATCGACGGGTTTGAGTTGTCTACGCGATATCCGTTCGGGTTCTTTCGCCGCCGTCGTCGGTTGCGTGCGCGCGATGTTGACATCATCGTGTATCCCAAGCCTGAAGCGATTGGCGATGAGTTGCACTTGTTGCCGATGTACGCTGGGCGAGTGCCTGCGACGCGTCGTGGCGCCGGGCACGATCTGTTTTCGCTGCGCGACTACCAGTCACAGGATGATCTGCGCCACATCGATTGGAAGGCGACTGCGCGATCGCGACGTCTCACGGTGCGGGAGTTCACTTCGGAGGATGAGAGACGAATCACGATTGCGCTCGACACGCAACTTCCGCGTGGAGCGGAGCAGGAGTTGTTCGAGCGATTTGAACGTGGTGTAGTTCAGGCGGCGTCGTTGATCAAGCACTTCATTGACGAGCGTGCCGAAGTCAGACTCGTGCTGGGTAACGACGTTGGACCATTCGGTTCAGGCATGGAGCATCTTTATCGTTGTTTGCGCCGGCTTGCTTTGGTCTCACCGGCTGATACCGAGAAACCCGAGATTGAGTCGGTGACTGTCGGCCGCGGCGTGGTTGAGCACGACTACGCGATTTTGTTGACGGCAGCGTCACCGGGTTCGATACCGGCGAGCGTCTGGCGCACTAGCCACGTGATTTATTTGTAGCCACAAAAAGGCACAAAAAGCACAAAAAAGAAAAGCACAAATGGCGCTAAATACTGCGAGCGAGGTTTCGATCGCGTCCAAACAACTTACTGCTTACTCACGGTCGACGATCATTCTGATCGGGGTCTGTTTCATTCTTTCCGGGGCGACGGGCCTGATTTATGAAGTGCTCTGGGCGCGCATGCTGGGCCTCGTCTTTGGCGCGACGACGCTCGCGGTGAGCACAGTGCTCGCGGCGTTTATGGGTGGGCTCGCATTGGGCAGTGCACTGGCCGCGAGGTTTGCACAAAGGATCAGGAAGCCGCTGAGTGTGTATGGAGTGATGGAGATTCTCATCGCGCTGTACGCGCTTTTGGTGCCGTTGTTGTTTCGCTGGATCGATCACGTGTACGCGTTGATCTGGCAACAACTCCAGCCTGGATATTTCACGTTTAGTCTCTGGCGCTTCGTTCTCTCAGGAGTCGTACTGCTTGTACCCACGACTTTGATGGGCGCTACGTTGCCGGTGCTCGCAGCTGCGCTCGTTCGATCGTCGGGAAGAGATTCAAACTCGGTAACCAGGCTCTACGCGTGCAATCTTGTCGGCGCAATTCTGGGCACGTTAGCGGCGGGGTTTTTGTTGCTGCCGTGGCTAGGTGTTCGGACCACGATCGCGGTTGCGGCGGCGCTCAATATTATCGTGGGTGTGATTGCGATCTTTTTACAACGCAGGGCTCAAACGCATGCTGAGGTCGTGGAGAAGGTCGACGTCGAAGACTTGGTCATTGTGGACGACGGTCGACGATTCTGGTTCTTCGCCGCACTCATTTCCGGTTTTGTCACTATCGGTACGCAGGTTTCGTGGACGCGTGTTCTCACAATGATCATCGGGTCGAGCACTTATGCCTTCAGTATTGTCGTCGCATTGTTTTTGATTGGACTCACGATCGGAGCATGGATTGTTGCCCGCAAGGATCGATCGTCTAAATTGCGTTCGACGATCCTGGTAGTCGAAGTGCTAACTGCGCTCAGTTTGCTATTCAGTCTGTATGTCCTCAACCAGATTCCGGCACTCTTGATAAATCTTGGTTTGCGTCTACAAGTCGCTTCATGGTCTGGTCTGCTCGCGTTGCAGATTCTATCCGCCACGTTGCTGATCCTCGTGCCGGCGGTGTTGATGGGGATGGTGATGCCGTTGGTGCTCGTTTGGGCCAGTAGTGAAGGGAAGAAAGCCGTCGCGCGTGTGGGGCGAAGCTACGCAATCAATACAGTTGGCGCGATCGCCGGCGCGTTTCTCACCGGGTTTATTTTTATCCCGAAAGCTAGCACCAGGTTCACGCTTCTGTTTGCAGCGACTTGTTGTTTGATCGTGGCTGGTCTCGCGTACCGGCCCACTACTGGCGATCCGGCACTGAAGCGTAGTCTCGCGATCGGGTTAAGTTCCGTATTGGTCATCGTGCTGTTTGTTGTTGCGCCTCGGATGAATCTCGCGGACCTTTCCATCGGAGCTTACGACAGTCTTGTGCGCGTCATCGCACAAACGCGCGAGGGAGTGAAGGAAGGCGACACAACGGCTGGACCAAA
>DATEIS010000210.1:0-16832 GCA_035278765.1 Pyrinomonadaceae bacterium
CCCGGCACAAACATCCGGCGGTTCCCAACTGCGAGATTCGATTGGGACGTCACCAAGAAACATCATTTCGAGTTTAGCTATCACTACCAACAATACTTTTCCGATCCCGACGCCGTTAACGGTCAGCTTCCTGTAGTGCCCGGCTCCGGCATCGTCTTAGGCGCTGAATCCAACGCAACGGGAAGCATCATTCGAAATGCATTCACCTTCGCCGGAGCATTGCGATCCACCCTCACGAACAACATAGTCAACGAGGTTCGTTACGGAATCGGTAATGGCGGCATTTCGATCTTCGGTAGCGAAGCAACTCCGGGCTTGTTTGGCAACAGGCGTGGCTACACGTTGACCTTCCCATTTGGAAGCAATCCGCAAACTCGCAGCACACAGTCGAGACGACACACTCCAGTCACGACGCTCTACGATAACGTCACCTGGATCAAAGGAACTCACAGTTACAACTTCGGAGCGGCGTTCACGCACGTTAAGGGATATCAGCAAAGTGCGGGAACTGAATCCATCCCCGGCGCGACGTTCGGTATCGCCGCCGGCGATCCAGTCAACACTGGCGCAACGGCGCTCTTCACTTCGGCTAATTTTCCGAATAGCAGTTCAGGTCAACGTACCGATGCAGCCAACCTCTACGCGTTGTTAACCGCGCGCGTGAGCAGTTTGACTTATCGCGCTACGCTTGATGATGAAACGAAGCAGTTCACCTTCACTCCGTTCGAGGAACAGAACTATCAAAACGAACTGGGTTTCTTCATCCAGGATTCGTGGCGGGTGCGTCCGAATCTGACGCTCAACTATGGCGTGCGTTGGGAAATCGACTTCGCACCACGCAATAAGAACGGAGTCTACACAACGGCCGGACACGAATCAGTTTGGGGAATCTCCGGCGTCGGCAATCTTTTCAAGCCGAACCTGATTGCCAACAGTACTCTTCCTCAATTCAGGCTGGTCGATGAAGACACTAAACCATACAAGACGCGATACAACGATTTCGCGCCTTCGTTTGGTTTCGCATGGACACCAGATTTCGGTTCAAAGGGAGACTTACTGAAGAAAGTTTTTGGCTCCGCGGGTCAATTCGTCATTCGTGGCGGCTATTCAATCGCTTATGTTCGTGAAGGTTTCGATACCTTCTACAGCATGTGGGGATTGAATCCCGGTCCGTTCCTCTCGTTGAGTGTGAGCCCGGCAAACAATCCCAACGAATTCGTGAGCGGCGGATTCAGTGGACCAGGCAGCGTCTTGTTCCGCGATGCCACTCTGCCGAGACGTTTGCCACCGTCAAATGCGTCATTTCCGATTACCGCCGGACCCGGCGAAGACTTCAATGAGTGGAGTCCGGATCTACGCATGGGTTATGTGCAGTCATGGGCATTCGGTCTCCAGCGCGAACTGAGCAAGAACATGGCGCTGGAGATTCGCTATGTCGGCAATCACGGCACCAAGTTGTGGCGGCAGTATGAACTGAATGAAGTAAATATTTTTGAGAACGGTTTTCTTGACGAGTTCAAGATTGCTCAAGAAAACTTACGGCTCGCGCGGCTTATCAATCCGGCCAGTAACAACTTCGGACTTCAGGCCGGCGTGCCGGGCACTCGCGCTATCCCGATCATTTCAACCGCTCTTGCAACCAGCAATGACGAGGCATTCGCTACCACAATCCGTCGCGGTCTGGCGGGCAGTTTGGCCAGCAGTATCGCGCTGAACAATACGCGTATGGGACGGCTGATAACGGCGAACCTCGTACCATTCACCACCTTGTCGGACGGCACAAAAGTGTCGAACTTCTTCGTTGTGAATCCGTTGGCGGCGTCGGCCGGATCGTACCTGGTTACGAACGATGGTCACTCGACCTATAACGCATTGCAGATCGAGCTAAGGCGTCGTTTGTCGAACGGTTTGCTGATTGACGGCAGCTACACATTTGCGAAGTCGTTGTCGAACATGTTCGCCAACAGCTCGTCAGTGTTTAGCCAGCCAACAACGCTACGCGATCTCGACTACGACAAAGGACCATCGCCATTCGATCTGCGTCAGGCATTCAAGATCAACGGTATTTACGAATTGCCGATTGGACCAGGTCGACGTTGGATGAACTGGCAAATGCCGGTCGTCAGCAAATTGCTTGAAGGTTGGCAGATCGGCGGCGTCGCGCGTATTCAATCGGGAACGCCGCTGCGAATCACGGGCGGCCGCACGACTTTCAACAACAACATTGACGGCAAGGATAACGGCGTCGTTCTGCACAACCTGACGACTGCACAGCTGCAAAGCATGATGCAGATCCGTAAGGACCCGAGCGGCGTTGTTTACTTCCTGCCTCAGGACCTTATCAACAACTCGCTGGCAGCCTTTGAAGTAGCAGGTGCACCAGCGTTTGATCCGACGAAGCCGTACATTGGTCCACCAACTACTCCGGGTGAACTCGGCGCCAGGATCTTTCTCTATGGTCCATGGCAGAAGAAGATTGATTTCAACATTCTCAAGAAGACTCGGATAACTGAGCGAGTCAACATGGAATTCCGGGCGCAGTTCCTGAATGCGTTCAACTATCAAAACTTCTTCGCCGGCACGGTGAATAGTACGAATAGTCCGATTCTTGCGGACGGAGGTATCGGATCGCAGTTTGGTCAAACGCGTTCGGCGTATCGTGACGTTACGGTTTCCGGAACGAACGATCCGGGTGGACGGTTGATCGAGTTTCAGTTGCGGTTCAACTTCTAAGGAAGGTTTTCTCGCGCAACGACGCAACGGCGCAACGCAGACCTCCGGCTACCGAAGGTCTTACGTTGCGCCGTTGCGTCGTTGCGCGAGAAAAATTCTTTTCAGGGTCTCGCTTTCAACTTATCAATTGTCGATCTTATCTGCGAGGCGTTGGGGGCGTTGGGGATGTCGAGCAGGTATTGCTCGAGGGCTTTTTGGGCTGAGTCGTACTTCTGTTCGGCCAGATAAAGTTGGCCCAGGAAGAGTTGCGCGTTTCCCATCTCAGCGCGGTTCAGTTGATAGGCAGCCAGCAGCTCACGTTCGGCGTCGCGATAACGTTTCAACTCCAAAAGTCCTGCACCAAGTAGCAGTCGTGCGTTAGCCGCCTGTGGATCTAGTTGCGTCGCCGTCTCCAATTCCTTAACAGCTTCAGCGTATCGATCCAGCCTGCTGAGAATCATGCCCAGTTTGTAATGAATCTCAACCAGCTCAACTGCCGGAGTTTGTGTCTCAGCCGCCGCCTCTCGCAGTGCCTTCTCTGCAAGTGGCAACTGTCCGGTGCCAATCAACGACTCGACCAACGCTAACCGAAGTCCCTTCAACGAAGGCGCCACTTTATAAAGAGCATTGAGAACACTAGCCGCTTGCTCGTATTTCTGTTGGCGGTTGAGCACGATTCCGAGGTTCAAACGCGCTACATAGAACCGGTCATCTATTTTCGTCGCGGCCTTCAATGAATCCGCGGCCTCGTCGAGTCGATTCAACTTTAGAAAGAGAACGCCGAGATCGTTTAAGGCTTTCCCGTAGCTTGGATAAATCTTGATTGCGGCCTTGAGTTCGGAAATCGCCTCGTCAGCCCGTTGCTCATCAATCAGCTTGAGCGCGCGATCGTAGTGCGTGCGCGCTTCGACTGGAACACTTGCGTCAGCGACATTGACCACACCTGTCACTGTCTTCGGATCTGGCTTAAACGGTCGTAGAAAAATCGGCAGGTAGCTCACGCCTCCACGCAACAGCCGCAAAGTCGCAGTCGTCGTGTCGAAAGTCCTCCCATCGCTCTCAATCGTGAAGGTGTACGTCCGATCGCGATTGAGATCGCCTGTCAGTTGAAACTTTCCTTTTGAGTCGGTAAACAGAGTTTCGACGCGACCGTCGTCACGCGTGAGCGTAAAACGCAGTTCACGTTCGGGACGACTACCATCGGGCATGAAGATTTGGACCGCCGACGGCGCCTGTGCATGGATCACCACCGTCGCCAGCAGCATTAGAATCGCGATGGATACGACCTTCATTGGCGCAATTGTAAAGCAATGCGCGGATTCTTACGATATTATCGCGTCACGAAATGAGAACGGTGAACACCACAAGATATGTCACGCCTCTACGCGAGGGTGGATCGCTGCCCGCAATCATCGAGGCGGATGACGATGGTATGTACGTGCTGAAATTTCGTGGCGCGGGCCAGGGCACAAAGGCGCTCATTGCAGAAGTGATTGCCGGAGAACTCGCGAGGGCGGCGGGCTTGCTCGTGCCGGAGCAAGTGTTCGTGAATCTCGATCCTGAGATCGCGAAGACAGAACCCGATCCGGAGATACAAGATCTCATTCGCGCGAGTGGTGGCGTGAATCTCGGACTCGATTACCTACCGGGATCGGTGATGTTCGATCCGGTCGCGGAAAAGCCGGATGCGGATCTCGCCTCGCGTATCGTCTGGTTCGACGCGTATGTCACAAACATCGATCGCACGCCGCGAAATGCGAACATGTTGATGTGGCATCACCGGCTTTGGTTGATCGATCACGGCGCATCCCTGTACTTTCATCATGCCTGGAAAGATATGGACCAACGCAGCAAGGATCCGTTCGCTTTGATCAAGGATCACATCCTGCTTCCCTTCGCCACCTCGATCGAGGCAGCCGACGTGGCAATGACAAAAGCGATCACTGAAGAAGCTATAAAAGGAATCGTGGATCTTGTCCCAGATGATTGGATGAAAGATAACTCTCCATTTAGTACGACGGCGGAAAACAGACAAGCATACGTCGACTACTTAACGAGGCGTCTCGATGCGCCTCGCAACTTTGTTGAGGAGGCGATTCGTGCCCGATAAATTCAGGTATGACTACGCCGTGATTCGCGTCGTACCAAAGGTGGACCGCGAAGAGTTCATCAACGCCGGCGTCATCCTCTCGTGTCCCGATCTGTCGTTTCTCGAAGCACGCATCAACTTAAATGAGTCGCGACTCCTCGCTCTCGATCCAACAGTCGATCTCGATCTCGTAAGAAAACACCTGGCAGTTATACCGACGATCTGTCGCGGAGGCGACGGCGCGGGATCTATCGGACAGTTACCGCAGCGCCAACGTTTTCACTGGCTCGTCGCTCCACGCAGTACTGTTATTCAAACCTCTCCCGTTCACACCGGCAGGTGCGCCGACCCGACCGCCGCGCTCGAACATCTCGTCGCGAAGATGGTTTGAGGCGTCCTTTTTCTCAGCTTCTGTGTATTCCTGAAGTACAGTCACACGCCGCAAGAATCGGGAATCATTCTTGGGTCGGGTCAGTACAGGGAGCGGTAGCGACCTGGTAAGTTATCAGCATGCGATATTCCCTAACGATTTTGACTACCATGGTTTGACCAGATCGCTACCGCTCCCTGTACTGACCCGATCCAAGTGTAAGTCCTATTTTCAAAGCAAGGCGTAAGAGTTGCTTAGTCGTCAAGGAGAGGAGGAAGCCATGGAAGCAACCAGAGTTACTGTTGATGAGGTTAAGGAGCGGATGGGGCGTGGTGAGGCGTTTACATTTATCGACACGCGCAACCCAAAGGCGTGGGCTGAGGCTGACACGAAATTACCAGGCGCAATCCGAATTCCTGAGAAAGAAGCGGAACAACATCTCGATCAGATTCCGCACGACCGCGCCGCGATTGCTTACTGCACTTGCCCGCATGAAGCGTCAAGCGCCCACGTGTCGCAAACACTGATGGAACATGGATGGAAGAATGTGCACCCGCTCTTCGGAGGCTTTGATGCGTGGACGAAGGAAGGTCTTCCGGTGGAAGCTAAGGAGTAAAAGAAGATGAAGAAGTCTGTGGCGTCTACGATTCTGCTTTCGATCTGCCTGTTCGTTGCCGGCTGTGCGCAACAGCGCGCACGCAACACGCAGACAGACGCGCTTTTCCGCGCAACCGTGGAAGGAAACACCGACATGGTTAGATCTTTAGTTTCCAGCCCGGGCGCAGACGTGAACGCCACAGACGAGCGTGGTAGCACACCACTGCTCGAAGCTGCTCGTTACGGCCATGAAGATATCTGTCGCGTGTTGATTGCTTCGGGCGCGAACCTGAAAGCAAAAGATAAAGATGGTAAGACGGCCCTTATGTTAGCTGTTCAAAACAACCACGACGACGTGGTGCGAATTCTGAAACAAGCCGGCGAAACTGAATAGGCTCAGATCTCGCTTCGGACCATCTTATTATCCCTGCTAACGTTCGATCGAACCATTTGCCACGCGGACGAAGCCCGATCGAAACGAAGGCGCTTGATGCTATGGGCCAGTCCTAAAAGCTGCAACGCACGAATTCCAAGCCAGTTCAAATCGAACTCATACCAACGAATACCATGCTGCGCTGACGTGGGATGTGCGTGATGGTTGTTGTGCCATCCCTCGCCGAAGGTCAACAGTGCTACCCACCAACTGTTGCGCGAATCGTCACCCGTTTCGAATCTCGTTCTTCCCCAGAGATGCGTGGCTGAATTGACGAGCCACGTTGCATGCAAAGCCAGCGTCAAGCGCAGCACGACTCCCCACAGCATCACGCCCCAGCCGCCAAACACGAAAAGCCCTATCCCAACTAAGAAAAGAGGAACGTAATAGAACTGATTCAGCCAACGGTAGTAACGATCCTTTATTAGATCGGGTGCATAACGAGCGAGCGTGGCCTGGTCGTGATTCTGAGCCGTGCCCCACAGTATCCAACCAACGTGCGCCCACCAACGACCGTCGCGTGGCGTGTGCGGATCACCAGCACGATCTGTGTGTGCATGGTGTATCCGGTGCGTCACTACCCACTGAATTGGCCCACCCTCGAGGGCTAACGTGCCGCACGTCACCAGAAAATATTCGACTGGTTTTGGAACTTTATATCCGCGATGGGTTAGCAGACGGTGAAATCCCATGCCGATGCCGAGACTTCCGCCCACCCAATAGAGGACAACGGCGGTAATCACAGCCGGCCAACTCCAAAAAAAGAGCGCTACGACCGACGCAAGATGTGCGGTGACCAGGAAAATTACATTCGCCCAATTAACGCCCAACCTTTCTCTCGCCGACAACGCTTCCCGACCTGGTTCTAACTTCATGCATCATCCCTTTAAAACAAATTCGTAGTGCTCGCACACTCTGCGATACCTTCGTGGCTATCTAATCACAAAACACTTGCGAAAAAGCGTTGCTCGCACAGAGATTACAAAACTGCGACACTACCCGCGTTAACTAGAGGGTTAAGACAACGCGGAATCTCACTTTACCGCTATGCATTTGTTCGTAAGCTTCGGCTACACGATCGAGCGGGTATTTTTCGATCATTGGATGAACGTCGCTCAGGGCGCTGAATTCCATGGTGTCTTGTGAGTCGCGAGCGGTGCCGGAATACCAGCCACTAACTGCGCTTCGGTGCGTGATCAGTGAGAACACATTAATTGAAAGCGGTTCAGCCGGCGCTGCGGGAACTAGTAGCAGTCCGCTGGGCGCCAGGCCGTCAACTAATGGAGAGATCGCTTGCGCACTCGGTGCCGTCGCGAGAATCACGCGCGCGCCGCCAAGCTTTTGTAATTCAGCTACGACGTCGGTCGCGGTTGCATCGATGTAGTGATGCGCGCCAAGCTTTTGCGCGAGTGTTTGTTTGTCGTTGCCTCTGTTAATTGCGACGGTCTTGAATCCCATCTGTCGCGCGTACTGAACTCCGAGGTGGCCGAGACCACCGATGCCGTGAATCGCAACGACATCGCCTGCTCGAGCGCCGGAATTGCGCAGCGCGTTGTAAACCGTAACGCCGGCACACATGAACGGTCCGGCTTCTTCTGCCGGAACGTCATCAGGAATCGCTGCGATCGCATTTGCGGGCGCGATCATGTACTCGGCATAACCACCATCGAAGTCGATACCGGTGACTTTTCGATTGACGCACATCGCAAAGTCTCCGCGACGACATTGATCGCACACAAAACAGTGTCCACCGTGCCAGCCGACCCCGACGCGTTGGCCCACGGTCCATGCAGTCACGTTATCGCC
Organism: Pyrinomonadaceae bacterium; assembly: GCA_035278765.1. GTDB lineage: Bacteria > Acidobacteriota > Blastocatellia > Pyrinomonadales > Pyrinomonadaceae > PSRF01. The sequence goes on from DATEIS010000210.1 coordinate 8,008, forward strand.
TAACGCATCGATGCGTCCCGCGACTTCATGACCAGGCACACGCGGAAACTGAAGTCCCGGCCAAATACCGTCTTTCACGAGCACGTCGCTGTGACAAATCCCGCATGCCTCAACTTTCACGCGCACCTGCCCAACGCCGGGCTCCGGAATGTCGCGCTCCACCAACTCCCAATCCCCACCAGCCTTGCTTATCTGTGCTGCTTTCATCTTTTTCCCCATGATTGCTCCTTAAAATTAGATCTGATTTTTGGATGAGGTCAGTACCGCAACGCGGTAGCGTCGGGTGGTCCATCGCATATTGCGCGCCAGATATTAAGACGACCCGACGCTACCGCGTTACGGTACTGACCTCATCCAAGCTGCTGTCTCAGAAACCATCCACTTCAATGATTGCGTCTGCAAATGCTTGCGGCGCTTCCTGCGGCAGATTGTGACCAACGCCGCCTTTGATAAGTCGGTGCGCATACTTGCCCGAGAATTTCTTTGCATAGACACTTGGATCAGGGTGCGGTGCGCCGTTCGCATCACCTTCGAGCGTGATCGTTGGCACGCTGATCACAGGACCTTGAGCGAGCTTCCGTTCGAGATCGTCGTATTGCCGCTCGCCTTCGGCGATACTGAGTCGCCAACGATAGTTGTGAATCACAATCTGCACGTGATCGGGATTGTCGAATGATGCTGCGCTGCGATCGAATGTCGCATCGTCGAAATTCCATTTTGGTGAAGCGAGTTGCCAGATCAGTTTGTTGAAATCACGACGGTATTTTTCGTAGCCTGCGCGGCCGCGTTCCGTTGCGAAGTAGTACTGATACCACCATTCGAGCTCAGCTTCGGGCGGTAACGGCGCGCGGTTAGCTGCCTGGCTGCCGATGAGATAACCACTCACTGAGACCATGGCTTTACAGCGTTCCGGCCAGAGCGCTGCCATGATGTTGGCCGTGCGCGCTCCCCAGTCGAAACCACCGATGATCGCCTTCTCAATCTTGAGTGCATCCATTAATGCGATCGCGTCGACGGCGAGTGCCGACTGCTGAGCGTTTCGCACCGGGTCGTTCGAGAGAAAACTCGTCGTGCCGTAACCACGCAGGTACGGAATGATCACGCGATAGCCTTTTGCTGAGAGGAGTGGAGCGACGTCCGCGTAACTGTAAATGTCATAGGGCCAACCGTGCAGAAGAATCACCGAACGACCATTGGGTGGCCCAACATCCGCATAACCAACGTTCAAGACCCCCGCATTGATCTGCTTGATTGGACCAAGAGTTTGCGCCTTCGGCTGAGCTTTTGCCAAACCCATCATGCCGCTCAACTCTGCGGCCGCAAACGTCATTACGCTATTGCTAATAAAGCTACGCCGTTTCATTCAGATCGCACTCTCCTAAACGTGAATTGGCCACGGATATACACGGATATCCGTGGCCCATTTACCGACTTACCGCAACGTCTTGAACGCTTCACGCAAGTCAGCCGTTATAGCTGCCGGCTGCTCCCACGCCGCAAAGTGTCCACCTATCTCGTGCTTCTTGTAGAAGATGAGATTGGAATACGCCTTCTCTGCCCAGCCCTTCGTGGGGACGTCGATGTCGTCTGGAAAGGCGCTGACCGCGACCGGAATGGTGACGTTCTTCGGACCGAAAAACGACGGCAGCTTGTTTTCCCAATACAGACGCGCCGATGAGACGCCCGTGTTCGTTAGCCAATAGAGCGTGATGTTGTCGAGGATGTCGTCGCGCGTCAGTCCCTCTGTTCCACCGTCGAAGACCCGCGTGATGAGATGGTAACTCCAAATATCGTGGTCGATGATCCACGCGGCGAGGCCGACAGGTGAATCCGCGATTCCGTAGAGCGTTTGCGGGCGGTTCCCCATTTCCAACGCGTAACCAAGTCCGTACCTGTAGAAGAAAGTGAGCCGATCGAACGCTTCTTTTTCATCGGCCGCGAGGTCAAACGGCGGCGGGGCGCCTTTAAGAGCCGCGCCGTCGACCTCAAGCGGTATGGCGCCACCCATATTCGTGTGAATCCCAATCAATTCGGGCGGCGCCTGTACACCCATTTGATCGACGATAATCGCGCCCCAATCACCACCCTGCGCAACATAGCGCGTGTATCCAAGGCGCTTCATCAGAACATTCCACGCGCTTGCGATTCGCACCGGATCCCATCCTGGCGAGTTGGGTTTCCCTGAAAAACCGTAGCCAGGAATCGACGGAATGACGATGTCGAAAGCGTCTTCGGCGCTGCCGCCGTGTGCGGTCGGGTCGGTAAGTGGATCGATGATCTTGATTTGCTCGATGACTGAACCGGGCCATCCGTGCGTAACAATAATCGGCAACGCGTTTTCATGTTTCGAACGAACGTGCATGAAATGGATGTCGAGGCCGTCGATCTCGGTGACGAAATGCGGATAAGAATTCAGCTTCGCTTCGATCTTGCGCCAGTCGTAATCTGTTTCCCAATAGTTTGCGAGCTTCTGCATTGTGGCGAGTTGCACGCCTTGTGTTGAATCGTTAACGGTTTCCTTTTCGGGCCATCGCGTGGCGTTTATGCGCCGGCGTAAGTCGGCAAGTTCCTCGTCTGAAAAACTCACCTGAAACGGACGAATAGCAGTTTTGTCAGGCGCCATCTCGGTGGCTTGTGTAGCATTCGGTTGGGTCATGGTCTTCTCCTTATTAGTCTCAGTTAACGCGTTATGTGGTTCTCAGTTATCAAGGTGAGTAACGTGTGAAGACCAGGTCGCGAGTCGGAACAGCCTGGTGACAGGGAAAACATTTTTTCATCGCTGCGTCTTCTGTAGGTTTGAGATTCTGATCGAATGACGCGAACCCCCAGCCGCCAGTTGCGGCGTACTTCTTTGAATCCTTGACCATGAATTGAAGGTAGAACTCAGTGGGGGCGCCGGCAATGAAAGACTGGGCCTGGCCAAAAGCCTTGTCGTTTTCCTCCGAGGAGACGTGAGCCCAGGCGATTCGACCTATGATCGCGCCGTCCGGAAACGGAAGTTTCCCGTCCCGATATGCCTTGATAGCTATCTCGTTGCCAAGAATGGCTCGAATATCCTTGAGATTTCCCTCTTCGTGCGCGACGGAGACGAGCTTCCAATCGCGGTATCCGTCGGGAACCTTGGTTACGAAGACCGGCGCGGCCTCTTGATGTACGGGGCGCGACGCGGTCGCCGTGAAGCTAACAGCGCCAGCCACGGTTGTGACTGCAATCAGCAACAGAGTTATCCGTTTCATGACAGTCCTCCTCATATTTTTATGGCGCAGTAAACCACGAGTGTTGGGAGAAAGCTATTGGACCAAAGTATCGATCGATACCTTGGTCTTGGTAATTGGTCCATAGATACCAAAGTATGATGGACTTTTGGGCGGGACCGGGGCATCCTCATGCCATGCAGGACGTACGGGAAAATACGGCGACCGAGCAGGACCTTCTCGAACGGCTCAAACGTGCCGAAGAAGCCCTGCATCTGAGTCGTATCGGCAGTTTCGCCTGGAATGCGGTGACAGACGAAATCACCTGGTCCGAACAGCTCTATCGCATCTTCGACTTTGACCCGCAACTAACCGTTACGCTCGAATTGATCGGGACACGCGTACATCCCGAAGACCTGCCCTTGTTACACGACATGACCGATCGGGCACGAAGTGCTGCCAGCGACTTTCAATTCGAACACCGTCTGTTGATGCTGGATCAGTCGTTAAAGTATCTGCACGTAATTGCTCGCGTAACACGAAATGAGAACGGTGAGGTGGAATACCTCGGCGCGGTGCAGGACGTTACAAATCGTCGCTTGTCAGAAGAAGCGCTCGGCAAAGCGCGCTCTGAGTTGGCCCACGTCGCGCGAGTGATGAGTCTGGGAGCGTTGACGGCGTCGATCGCGCACGAAGTGAACCAACCATTGTCGGGCATCATCACCAATGCCAGCACGTGTATGCGAATGCTGGAGGCCGACCCGCCAAACATCGACGGCGCACGCGAAACCGTACGACGCACGATTCGTGACGGCCATCGCGCGGCCGATGTCATCACACGCTTGCGCGCGCTCTTTGGCCAGCAGGAAGCGTTGACCGAGCGAGTGGATTTGAATGACGCGACTCGCGAAGTGATCGCACTTTCTCTAAGCGAGCTTCAAGCAAACCGCGTCATCCTGAGAGTCGAACTCGCCAACGATCTTCCGGCTGTCACAGGCGATCGCGTACAACTTCAGCAAGTCATTCTAAACTTACTTCGAAATGCTTCGGACGCGATGAGAAGTGTCGACGATCGTCCGAGACAGTTGTTGGTCAAAACGCGACAAGACGGCGACGGTGGCGTGCGTTTGAGCGTGCAGGACACCGGCGAGGGTTTCGAATCTGAAAATATCAACAAGCTATTCAATGCTTTCTACACGACGAAGAGCGATGGCATGGGAATCGGACTCTCAGTAAGTCGCTCGATCATCGAGAAGCATAACGGCAGTCTGTGGGCGACACGTAACGATGGTCCAGGAGCGACTTTTTCGTTTTCTATTCCACGATTTGCAGAGACGGCTGCAACTGCGAGGCAAGGCTGATGGATACGCGTCCACTCATATCTGTAGTTGACGATGACGAGTCGGTGCGTGAGTCTCTGCCCGATTTACTGAAGGAGTTTGGCTTTGACGCACAGGCGTTTTCGTCGGCAGAAGACTTTCTGTCGTCCGACTGGGTGGGCCAAACTAATTGCCTGATTCTGGACGTCGCAATGCCCGGCATGACTGGACCAGATCTGCAACGCGAATTAACGATGCGCCGGCAGGAAATACCGATCGTTTTCATCACGGCCCATCGTGACGAACATGTGCGGCCTCGTTTGCTTGCGCAGGGCGCCGTGGAATGTTTGTATAAGCCATTTACTGAGACAGATCTGCTCGACGCACTCAACACGGCGCTGCGAGTGAGTTAAGCTCTACGTATGACTTCAGCCGGCCCTGCACCGCAGTCGCAGGAGAAACCGATCGTCTTTGTTGTAGACGACGATGTATCCGTGCGCGAATCGCTGGAACTGCTAATCGATTTCGCGGGCTGGAAGCCGGAGACATTCGCCTCTGCTCAAGAATTTCTGGCGCGTCCGAGATCGCTCACGCCGAGTTGTCTTGTGCTCGATGTTTCCCTTCCCGATCTTACAGGTCTCGAGCTACAAAAACTCATCGCGTCCGATCGCATCGATATGCCCATAATCTTCATCACCGGGCACGGCGACGTGCCGATGACGGTTCAGGCAATGAAAGCCGGGGCGGTCGAGTTTCTTACCAAGCCGTTTGATGACGAAGTGTTGCTGACGGCGATCCGACAGGCCATCACGCGCAGCGCCGCGACATTAAATGACCAGGCGGAGTTACAGTCGTTGCGCGAGTGTTACGCATCGCTTACACCGCGCGAGCAGGAAGTTATGCAGTTAGTTGTCTCAGGAATGTTGAATAAACAGATCGGTCTACAACTCGGAATCAGCGAGATTACGGTAAAAGCTCATCGCGGAAAGATGATGCTGAAGATGAAGGTCGACTCAGTCGCGGAGCTCGTCAAAGTCGCCATGCGACTGGGTCTCAGATGATCGACAGATTACACAGATTTAACAAACTATCTGTGTAATCTGTGGCTGGAAACGCATTAATTAAGGAGTTTGGGATTCATGTACAAGTCGAAAGTTTATTCTGCTGCGAGCAAGACGTCACCGCTCGCCGTGAGTACGATTCAGCGGCGTGATCTAACGGAACGCGACGTGGAAATCAAGATTCTGTTCTGCGGTATTTGTCATTCGGATCTGCACGCGGTGCGGGACGAATGGAACGAGTTTATGCCGACGGTGTATCCGATTGTGCCCGGCCATGAGATCGTGGGCCAGGTTACGGCAGTCGGATCGGCAGTCACAAAACACAAGCCAGGGGATCTGGTGGGTGTCGGTTGTCTGGTCGATGCTGATCTTACGTGCAATGAATGTAAGGCGGACCTCGAGCAGTTCTGTCCGAACCGAATTCTTACCTACAACGATCCCGACAAACATCTCGGTGGCGTGACGTATGGCGGCTATGCGGAAAGCATCGTCGTCGATGAACACTTCGCGCTACGCGTGCCTTCGAATCTCGATCCGGCCGGAGTCGCGCCGTTACTTTGCGCCGGCATTACAACGTACTCACCGCTTCATCACTGGGGCGTGACGAAAGGCAAGAAGGCCGGGATCGTCGGACTGGGCGGGCTGGGCCACATGGGTGTGAAGATCGCTGATGCTCTCGGTGCACACGTCGTCGTCTTTACTACTTCGCCTGACAAGAAAGAAGACGCGCTCCGTCTCGGCGCGGACGAGGTTGTTGTGTCACGCAATACAGCCGAGATGGAGAAGCATGCTGGTACGTTTGATTTCATTCTCGACACCGTATCCGCGCAACACGACATTAATAGTTATCTCAGCCTGCTCGCGCGCGATGGCAACCTCACGCTCGTTGGGGCGCCACCTCAAGGACTCAACGTTGCGGCGTTCTCGCTGATCGGTGGGCGGCACAGTTTGTCAGGGTCAGCAATCGGAGGCCTGCGCGAGACGCAGGAGATGCTCGACTTCTGCGGCAAACACAATCTCACCGCCGATGTGGAAGTTATTCCGATTCAGAAGGTCAACGAAGCTTATGAGCGATTGGCAAAGTCTGACGTGAAGTATCGCTTCTCGATCGATATGGCGTCGCTCGAGGCTGACTGAGGAAAATCCGTGTAATCCGTGGCTACTTGAGCTCCGCGATACGCTGCTCGATGTTTGGAATGGAGCGGATCTGAAACTCGGGTTCGATCTTCTTCGCGAGCTCAAGGGCTTTTTCGTAGATCGGCCGCGCCTGTTGAGGTTGGCCCATTTCACGAAGAATATCTCCGACTGCGAGTTGAGTCTGTATTGAATCGGGCGCTAACGTGACTGCCGCCTGGGCTTCCGCAAGCGCCTGGTCCAGTTGCTTTTCCGCCGCGAGGTTGCGCGCTCTCTGTACCTTGCTAATCGCCGCGGCCAAAGGCATGTCGAACTTTCCGTCAAATACAAACACACCGTAATCGATAACGGCCGTGGGTTTTAGTTGCTTGAATTGACCGTAAGGATCGAGCGATCCCGGGCCGAATTCGACACCCGACAAGTTGCTGGCGCTAATCAGCACTGGTCCATCTATCGAAGCTGGAACATCGATCGGCACGTTCAGCCACAAAGTGCTGATTGTCGGTAGAGGTTTACATGGTATGCCGTAATAGTTCGGCTCGGCGACGCCCTCCGCGAAGTACAGGAACCAACACTCCTTCACTCCACGTTGATCGAGATACTGCTTGATGCTCTTTAGCTGTTGACCCCAATCAGAGTTCGAGTCGGTTAAGTATTTATGCGTTTGCGACTGTCCGCCCCAGAGTTCGTTTGAGTAGGGTATGTAGTTTGGAAACGCCATCAGCGACGAAGTTGCATGGACCAGCAGCAACGCTCCAACAGCGTATGCCCATTTTCGACTCTTCTGGATCAACGCCCACGCAGCACCGCCGATGAGCACGTATAGAAACACATAAACGACAAGGATGTGTCGCACGCCAATGTTCATCCCGACAGTCAACGCAACTATCAGATAGAAGATTACGGGAACAATCAGAAACAGGATTTCGCGCCAGTGGTTCAAACGACGAGTTGCAACGACACCGAGAGTCAACAGAAACAGCGCGAGGACGGCAACAGTCGATTTGATCAGAAAAGCGACCGGGAAGTAGAACCACACGTTGTGTGCGTAGACTTTGCCGAGCACGTAGCTCGTGTAGTAGTTAGCGGTGAGTTTCACATCGACTAAGCCGTAGAGATACGACTCAGGAAGAAGGTGGAAACGCGCCGCCGTTTTAATCGGCCACGCCTCGTAAGGCTTCAAACCCTCGACATACGCGGCCAGTGGCGGATTAAGTTGCAGACCATTCGGTCGTGCGTCGTAGCGAAATCTGTACGTGGACCAGAGGACGGCCCAACCAATTAACGCGATGAGCACGAGGGAACCTAAGAGTTTGAGTTTTCGATTGCCGATGATCTCGCACAACGTGAGCAGGAAAAGAATTGGCAGGACGAGCAGACCTGTGTGTTTGGCTGCGAGTACGAGTCCGACAGCGATTCCGGCAACGATCAACCGCAAAGCCGACGGTGACTTAACGAACCGGTAGAACATGTACACGCTGAGAAACATGAAGCACGCGAGTCCGACGTCCGTTGTGATCAGCGCGCCGTGGGCCAGGAGGTTTGGATCGAACGCGAGCAGAGTGAGCGCAATAAAAGCCGCGCCGGTTCCAAACATCTCACGCGTTCCGAAGAAGACAACGATTGCTGCTAGCAGTGTCAGAACTGCGGCGGCTGTGCGCGTACGCGCGAGAATCTTGTCGGGATCGTTCTGGTAGAGAAATTCCTTGCCGCGAAGAAAGGCGTCCTCTTTAAAGAAGCGCTCTTCAAGTGCAGGAGACTTTGGCTGCGACCACAGCAGGGGTATGGTCACAAACAGTTTCACGAGGGGCGGATGTTCAGGATTCAGACCGTAATCGCCATGAGTCCAGGAACGATATCCGGTAAAGATATGATTCCCCTCGTCCCACGTCTGTGACTCTCGTCGAACAGAAAAGAACAGTTGCAGGCCAAGAATAATCAGCAGGATACAAAGCGCGGCGATTTCACGTGCGTTGAGTTTCATTCAGTAAGATCCGGTTTACGATCTGTACTTGGAAGAGGTCAGTACCGTAACGCGGTAGCGTCGGGTCGGTTGTTGTTGTCCGAGACTGACCCGACGCTACCGCGTTACGGTACTGACCTCTTCCAACAATGAC
>DATEIS010000211.1:0-10916 GCA_035278765.1 Pyrinomonadaceae bacterium
GGAACCCTTACCCAGGTTCCAGTGACGGAAGCCAACAACACTTTGCGCATTGGCCGCTTTGGCTGGAAAGCTCAGCATGCGAGTCTCGTTTCGTTTTCCGGTGATGCTTATCTCAATGAAATGGGTATCACTAATCCGTTCGATGGCTTCGGCGGTCGTAGTTCCAGTGCCGCAGATGCCGGAACACACGAAAATCCGGCGAGCACGGCTGAAGGTGTAATCAACGTCACCTTCCCGTCGCCTTTCGATCCAGTACCGGATCCTGAGGACGATGGGCTGGACGTTCTTGCGTTCGCCGATTTTATGGCGGCCACAAGAGCACCGCGCCGTCAACAACCGATACCGGCTGCTGCGACACGGGGCGATTCATTGTTCAACTCCGTCGGTTGTGCAGTTTGCCACACCCGAACGTTTGTGACTGCACCTCCGGGAACGATCATCAATGGCGGTGCATTTGCAGTACCGGCAGCTCTCGGTAACAAGATCATTCACCCGTTTAGTGATTTTGCGCTTCACAATATCGGTACGGGCGATGGCATTGTTCAGAACGCCGGACAAGCAACGGCAAATCAAATGCGAACGCCGCCGCTTTGGGGCATTCGTGCACGCAACAGGCTCATGCATGAAGGCCTGAACATCACCGTTTTTGACTCGATCCAACTGCATGCGGGACAGGCAACGGCAGCTAGAAATAACTTCAATGCCTTGACCGCCGCGCAGCGGAACGATCTCATTGCATTCGTGTTGTCGTTATGATTTTCCTGCGGCAGCCGAATTGACGAGGCACTATCCCGAAGCTCGCTGAGGAATCTCTCGGCGGGCTTCGGTTTCCTTTAAGCATGGGTGTAGTTGCCTATGCACGGGTGTAATTTACCTACGGAACGGGTGTAATTACCTACGGAACGGGTGTAATTACCTACGGAACGGGTGTAATTGCCTACGGAACGGGTGTAATTGCCAGTGCTCCGCTAGGAGCACAATGTTTATAGTTTTTTCTAGCGATAGGCTCGCACTCCAGCGGAGCGCTATGTCAGCGCAGAAACATATCGCTCCTACGGAGCGACAAGGAGGGTGAGGGACGGAGCTATAAACATCCCGCTCCTCCGGAGCAGAAGGAACTACCCGCTCCTCCGGAGCGAAGGAACTACCCGCTCCTCTGGAGCAGAAGGAATTAATATGAGAACGTGCTCGATTTATTTGTTAAGTGTCCTTTTACTAACGCTCTCAGCCTGTAGTTCGGGCTCGAAAGCCCCAGTTGCCGAACAAGCACCGCTGGCGTACCAGCCGTCTCCTGAGTCGACGCCAGTGCGACTAACCACTCCGGCGCCGGCAAAAACATCTGAAGTTCAGGAAGCCGTTAAGAGAATTTTCAAGGACGCCGCCGTCGTCGATACAAATTACAACCCGAATCATCTCGCGGGCGATTTTAATGGCGACGGCTCGCAGGACCTTGCAGTGATTTTAAAACCCGTGAATCTCGATCTGATGAATCAGGAACTGCCACCCTGGCTCGTACGCGAACCTCGCACGAAACGCGATCCACGCCTAAAACTCAAGATCGAAAAAGACGAAACACTGATGGCTGTGATCCACGGCTATGGCGTGAACGACTGGCGCGATCCCGATGCGACTCAAACCTTCGTATTGAAGAATGTCGTCGGTAACGATCTGAAAGTTCACACAGGCGAGGAATTTGTGACTGCAAATAGCGGCAGAAAGTTACCGCGACCGCAGGGTGATCTGATCGGAGAAACCGTGCAGGGTTCGCCCGGATATCTTTATTATGCGTCAGCTACCTATTCATGGTACGACCCCAAAACCTTTACGGGCGCCGAAGCTCCTCCCGGCGTGTTTCATAAATCACGCACGACGAAATAGGTAACAAGGAGAACGAAATGAGCACTGGGAAATACGCGAAATACTGGATCCTCGCACTCATCGTCATCGCCTTAACTGCAATCGCCGCTCAAGCGCAGACTGACCCAGCCGTCCAGATGATCACTGCGGAAGAGCTCAAGACAAAAATGACCAGCAATCAGCCGCTCACGATCATCGACGTGCGTAGTTCCGAAGGTTATGCAAACAGCGGTAACACCATGAAGGGCGCGATTCACTATAAACTTCGAAGACTAAAAGCGCGGCTTGCGCTCCCTCCCCTCAAAGATCTTCCGAAAGATCGAGAGATCGTCACCTATTGCGCTTGCCCCAACGATGAATCGAGCATTGCCGCGGCGCAGATTCTGCAAGCGAACGGATTCAAACGGGTGCGAGTGCTGCAAGGTGGATGGCAGGAATGGCTGAAAGCGAAGGGCCCGGTCGAGTCACGCGCGAGGAGTTAATCCGTGGAATCCGTGGCTGAATGTTACAATCGGCGCGCGGAGGACGACGAAAATACTAGAGGTCAGTAAGCTCGGATGCGTGCGTGGGGATCGCAGGCTTTTTAGCGGACTCGACTTTGCTGTGTCTCCCGGAACTTTCGTCCAGCTCACCGGGCCAAACGGAAGCGGCAAGACAAGTTTGTTGCGCATTCTGTGTGGACTCCTCCCTCCGGCTGAGGGCCAGGTTACGTGGGGCGGTGCGAATATTCGCTCACTCGGTGAGGAATATGTCGCCGTCGTGACTTACTTAGGTCATCGACACGGAATAAAAGACGAACTGAGCGCGGTTGAAAATTTGCGAATCACAAATGCCGTAAATGGCATTGAAGTTAGCAAAGAACGCGCTCGTGAGGCTCTTGGGCAGATGGGTTTGGCTGGTCGTGATTCTCTTCCGGCACGACTCTTGTCAGAAGGTCAGCGGCGTCGAGTAGCACTCGCACGACTGCTCGTTTGTAAAACAAAGCTATGGTTACTCGATGAGGTGTTGACCTCATTGGACAAAGACGCAGTTTCTCTCGTTAGATCTTTGATTGAAAACCACCTGGATGGCGGCGGCATTGCGATCGTTGCAACGCATCAGGAATTAGAGTTGGCAGGCCGCACCAAACGACTCGAATTCACAACGTGAACGCACCTTCGAGCTTATCGATGTTGCGCTGGATCGTTTGGCGCGATCTGATGCTGGCGTGGCGTCGCCGCGCTGACATGCTGTCAACTGTGTTCTTCTTTGTGATTGTCGTCAGCCTGTTTCCGCTTGGTATCGGGCCAGAGACGCAGTTGCTGCGATCGATCGCACCGGGCGTGGTTTGGGTGGCGGCGTTGCTGGCGTCAATGCTTTCGCTCGGAAGGTTGTTTGCCAACGACTATCAGGACGGCACGCTTGAGCAGTTGTTACTAACGCCGCAGCCGCTCTTTCTCGTCGTGTTGGGAAAGACGTTGGCACATTGGATCGTCGCGGAAGTGCCTTTAGTGTTGATTGCACCGCTCGTGGGAGTGCAATTCGATCTGAGCAGAGAGACGTTGTGGATTCTCTTTGCGAGTTTACTGATCGGCACACCGATATTGAGTTTGATTGGGTCAGTCGGAGCAGCATTGACGCTGGGTTTACGTGGTGGCGGCGTATTGATCTCGATTCTCGTGTTGCCGCTTTACATTCCCGCGCTCATCTTCGGGGCCGGAGCTGTTGAAGCGAGCATCATGGGAACGAGCCCATCACCGCATCTGTCTCTGCTCGGTGCCTTTGCAATCGTATCACTGCTGTTTTCACCCTGGGCCACGGCCGCAGCGCTCAGGATCTCGTTGGAATAATAGAGCTTTGTGCTTTGTACTTTGCACTTCGTGGTTTAGCGCGACGCAAAACAAAGAACAAAGCACCAAGTACCAAGAACAAGAACCATGAACCTCTACAAATACGCATCGCCCGCAACCTTCTACCCGCTCGCGGGGAAATTGATTCCGTGGTTCGCGATACCCGCTGCGATTCTCTTCGCCCTCGGATTATTTGTGGGCTTCTTCATTGCGCCACCTGACTTTCAACAAGGTGAGGCTTACCGGATCATCTTCATTCACGTTCCCGCCGCGTGGATGGGAATGTTGCTTTACGTTTTGATGGCGATCTACGCCGGCATCGGTTGGGCCTTCAACGCGCGGCTCTCTTCGATGATGGCATCATCACTGGCAGTCACGGGCGCGATGTTCACGGCCCTCTCTTTGATCACCGGCGCGTTCTGGGGCAAGCCGACGTGGGGCACATGGTGGGTTTGGGACGCGCGCATGACGTCCACACTGATCCTGATGTTTCTCTACATCGGCTTCATCTCACTTCAGGCAGCCATTGATGATCCGAGACGCGCAGATCGCGCCGGCGCTGTCCTCGCGCTCGTCGGAGTCATCAATATCCCGATCATTTACTTCTCGGTTCAGTGGTGGAACACGCTGCATCAGGGCGCCACGATTCGTCTTCTTCAGAAACCAACGATTCAGGGATCAATGCTGTACGCGCTGCTAATAATGCTGGCGGCTTGCTGGCTTTACTCCGTGGCCGTTGTGCTGATTCGCTTGCGATGCATTATCCTTGAACGAGAGCAGAACGCTTCTCGATTCGCTGAGGTAGGAGTCTAATCATGAACTGGCCAGATCTATCGATGGGCGGCTATGGCTTCTATATTTGGGGATCGTATCTCGTTTCCCTGATAGCTATCGTTTGGGAAGTCGTCAGCCTGAAACAAAGAAAGAAAGCGTTGACACAACAACAGCAATCACCATCCAATTCCGTTCCTGCTTCCGTTTTAAGAGGGAGTGTCAATGAAACGACGTCATAAACGGCTCGCGTTTATTTTGGTGGGGCTCGCCGGTCTCGGAATCGCGGCCTATCTGGTTGCGAGTGCTTTTCGAAATAACCTCGTCTTCTTTTTTAGTCCGACTCAAGTGCAAGCGAAAGAGGCGCCGGTCGATCGCACGTTTCGCATCGGCGGCCTGGTGCAGGAAGGCACACTCCAACGCGATAAAGACGGCTTGACCGTGCGCTTCACTGTTACTGATACAGCGGCGAATGTTCCCGTGGTCTACAAGGGAATTCTTCCTGACTTGTTCAAGGAAGGCCGCGGTTGCGTGGCGCAGGGGAAGATCGGCGCTGATGGTGTGTTTCAGGCCGACCAGGTCTTAGCAAAGCACGACGAGAACTACATGCCTCCCGAAGCCGGACAGGCAATCGACAAAGCCAAGCACGCACGCGAAGCTTCAAAGAGCATTGTGCCCAACTAATCCGTAATAGATCCGTTACAATCCGTGGCTAATCCATGATCCCTGAGATAGGTCAGTTCGCACTAATCATCGCTCTCCTGCTAGCAGTAACGCAGGCGACGTTGCCGCTGATCGGAGCATCGCGTGGTAACCAAACGTGGATCGCGCTCGCTGCACCCACTGGTCAGGCGCAGTTTATCTTCGTGACGATCGCCTTCTGCTGTTTGGGTTATTCATTTATCACTAACGATTTCTCCGTTCTCAACGTCGCCACCAATTCCAATTCCCAACTGCCACTACATTATCGACTCGCCGCTACCTGGGGCTCGCACGAAGGCTCTCTGCTGCTCTGGACTTTTATGCTGGCACTCTGGACCGTCGCTGTGTCGCTCTTCAGCCGGCATCTTCCGGAAGAGATGGTGGCGCGTGTGTTGAGCGTGATGGGAATTGTGAGCGTAGGCTTTCTGTTGTTCATGTTGCTCACGTCAAATCCTTTCACACGGCTGTCGCCTGTTCCGATTGACGGTCGCGATCTCAATCCGTTGCTGCAGGATCCGGCGATGGTGGCCCATCCACCAATGCTTTACATGGGCTACGTCGGATTCTCCGTGGCTTTCGCGTTTGCGATTGCAGCGCTGATTGGCGGCAGGCTTGACGCAACCTGGGCACGCTGGTCGCGGCCTTGGACCACGGTTGCGTGGATATTTCTAACCTGCGGTATCGCATTGGGGAGTTTCTGGGCTTACTACGAACTCGGTTGGGGCGGCTGGTGGTTCTGGGATCCGGTTGAAAACGCGTCGTTCATGCCGTGGCTGGTGGGAACGGCTCTCATTCACTCGCTCGCAGTCACTGAAAAACGCGGCGGTTTCAAGAGTTGGACCGTGTTGCTCGCCATCGCGGCTTTTTCGCTGAGTCTACTCGGAACATTTCTGGTTCGTTCCGGTGTGCTGACGTCAGTTCACGCGTTTGCAACAGATCCAAAACGCGGTGTTTTTATCCTTGCGTTTCTGCTCATTGTGATCGGCGGCTCTTTGCTGCTTTATGCCATACGAGCGAAGCAGGTTGGTGTGGGTGGTAAGTTCGACGTGATATCGCGCGAGTCGCTGTTGCTCTCAAACAATGTGCTTCTGACTGTCGCTGCTGCTTCTGTATTGTTAGGAACACTCTACCCGTTGCTTGTCGACGCGCTGGGCGGCGCCAAGCTCTCGGTTGGTCCACCATACTTCAATCTCGTATTTGTGCCGCTCATGGCGCCCGCAATGTTCCTGATGGGCATTGGGCCAATCGCGCGTTGGAAGAAATCGAGTCTTCCGGATCTCGTTACGCGACTGCGCTGGGCCTTCGTCATCAGTGTTGTGACTGCCGTGACGTTGCCGTTTGTTTTTGGTCAATGGAAAGCGCTCGTGAGTTTGGGTCTGATGTTGGCGTTCTGGATCGTCACTACGATCGCCGTTAACCTTTGGGAACGAGTTCGAGTCACTTCAGGACAGCTCACCACATTTCAAAAACTGCGCACACAGAGTCGCAGCTATTACGGGATGCAGTTAGCACATCTCGGCATCGCGGTTTTCGTCATTGGTGTCACACTCGTCACCGGTTATCAATCAGAGCAGGATGTACGCATGGAACGTGGTGATGTGGTGCAAGCCGGTGGCTACGAATTTCGGTTTATCGGTGTCACTAACGTAAATGGCCCAAACTATGTTGCCGGTCGCGCCGAGGTCCTTGTCAGTCGCAACGGCCAGGAGATCGAGCGACTGTATCCTGAAAAACGAAACTACACGGCCAGTGGCAATGTTATGACTGAAACCGCCATCGACAGCGGCATCTTCCGTGATCTGTACGTTTCGTTAGGTGAACCCGTAGGTGGCGGCGCGTGGAGTGTGCGCGTTTATTACAAACCCTTCGTCGGCTGGATCTGGGGGGGCGCGGTTCTGATGGCGCTCGGTGGCGGTCTCGCACTCAGCGATCGACGGTACGCGCTGGCTGCCCGCAAGGAACGCGAAGCACAGAAGGTAGTGAAACCCACGGAGGTCCCGAGCACTGTCGCCGCTTCCGTAGCGAATCCGCCTTCATCTGTGTAATCTGTGGTTAGAAATGCTCCGTTATTTAATCCCTTTAGTTTTATTTATCGTTCTCGCAGTCTTTCTTGCGATCGGGCTTACGCGTGATCCACACGAGCTTAAATCAGTCTTGATCAATAAACCGGGGCCCGCATTTCGTCTGCCGCAACTCAAGGCTGCTGACAAAACGATTTCAAACGAAGACATGCGTGGCAAGGTGTGGCTTCTAAATGTTTGGGCTTCGTGGTGTGTCGCGTGCCGGGAAGAACATCCCTGGCTGATCAAATACGCGGAGTCAGGAGTCGTTCCGATTTACGGACTTAATTACAAAGACAGGCGTGAAGATGCGCTCGCGTGGCTCGACGAGTTAGGCGACCCTTACACGGTGAGTGCGGTCGATTTCGACGGGCGTGTCGCGATCGATTACGGAGTTTACGGAGCACCCGAGACTTATATTATCGACCAGGGCGGCACAATCCGATACAAGCATGTTGGCCCAATCACTCCGGACGTCTGGTCGGGAAAGATCCTGCCTGTAGTCCAGGAGTTAAATCGTCAGGGAACACTTAAATGAGAAGCCTGCGATTGTTGCCATTGTTACTGATTTGCTTGTTCGCTTCATTCGTGATGGCGCAGGTGCAGGAGGAAGAAGTTCCGAGTGACGATCCGGTGATTGAACAGCGACTCGCAAACCTCTCGAAAGAGCTTCGTTGTCTTCAATGTCAGAACCAAACACTTGCTGATTCGCCCGCTGGCCTCGCCGCAGACTTGCGCCGCGAGATACGGTTGCAGATGAAGGCCGGTAAAAGTGATCAGGAGATCATTGCGTTTCTGACCCAACGATACGGCGACTTTATCCTGTACCGCCCGCGCGTCACGTTCACAACGTATCTGCTCTGGTTTGGGCCTTTTGTCTTAATGCTCGCTGGTCTGTACGTTCTCTTCCGCTACATCAAGCAACGAAGAGATTTGATTCCTGAGAAGCCGCTGACTGCCGACGAACGTCGTCGCGCCGAAGATTTGCTCGCCTCCATTCCCGGAAAGGAGACGACGTGATTCTCTTCTGGGTCATTTGTGCAATTCTGATCGTGATCGCGTTGGCGTTTGTGCTGCCACCCGCGCTGCAACGCTCACAGGAAACAAACGTTAAGGCTGACGACGAAAGAAAGCAGGCAAACATTGCCGTCTATCGCGATCAACTTTCAGAACTCGACGCTGATCTGCGCAATGGAATTGTCGCCGAAGAACAGTATGCGCAGGATCGCGACGAGATCGAGCGGCGTTTGCTGGAAGACACCGCTGGTGTGACCTCGAAAAAGACTACTGCGGCTCCACTGAATACACGAAGCACTGCTTACGTGTTGGGGCTCGGAATTCCATTCATCGCAATCGTCTTTTATCTCAAAATCGGTGAACCCAATCTTATCGAGAATCCCGCTACAGTAAGTTCACCTCCGGCAGCGACCGCATCAGGACCGATGGAACGTTCGCCGGAGCAGATCGCAGCGAATGTAGACAAGCTGGCGAAGAGGCTCGAGTCGAATCCGAATGACGCTGAAGGCTGGTTGATGCTGGCACGCTCTTACAGTTCGATGGAGAAGTTCAGCAAAGCAGCGAATGCTTACAGCAAGGCTACAGAGTTGACTCCCCAAAATGCCGATTTGTGGGCTGAGTATGCATTTGCCACCGCTATGGCCAGCGGCAGGAGTCTTGAAGGCAAGCCGACTGAACTCATCAACCGCGCTTTGCAAGTCGATCCTGAAAACGCGAAGGCCCTACAACTCGCTGGCAGCGCTGCATTCCAGGCCAAGGATTACAAGAAAGCCATCGACTATTGGCAGCGTGTGCTGAAGAAAGTTCCGCCGGATTCCGAGGTGGGCCAAACGATCACCGAGCGCATCAACGAAGCAAAGACGCTGGCCGGGGGTAAGTAGCTAACTGAAACTATGACGAGAGAGAATCTTCTTTTCGCAATCATCGGAATTCTGCTGGGCTTCATTGTGGGCTTTATGTTTGCCAGTTCGATGAGCCAGAAGCAGGCAATGCAACAGCAGACAGCGGCTGGACCGCAATCTCTTCCTGGAGACCATCCGCCGGTTGGCGCGCAGAACGCGCCGAACCCGCAGGCGATGCAACAGGAAGTCACGGCGTCGCTCGAGAAAGCGCGCAATGAGCCAAAGAATTTCGAAGCACAGCTCAAGGCGGCGCAGCTTTACTATCAAATTCAGCGCTACGATCAAGCGATTGAGTATTTATTGAAGGCGAATCAGCTTCGACCAACTGACTATCCAACTGTTGTCAATCTCGCGGTAACAAATCTCGACGCCGGCCATTTCGACACCGCCGAGAAGTGGTATCGAACAGCAATGAAGATGAAGTCTGACGATGTGACGGTGCTTGCCGGACTCGCATTCGCCACGCTTCAAAAGGGTGATGCGAAAGCCGCTGAAGACGCAATCGCACAACTCGAGAAAGTCGATCCATCCGCGCAGGATTTACCGAATTTCAAAAGCAGACTGGCTAGTTTGAAGGCGGGGAAATAGATCTATGGCGAGATCGACATTCGCACGACGTTCATGAGCAGTACGCGATCGATCTTTCCGTCCTTCCCAACGACAACCACCTGCCCATTCTCAACCGTCACACGCTTTACCGTACTCATTGATCGATTAATCAACGTTCCGTCATTCGTCTCAATCACGAGTCGTGGTCCAACTTCCGGTTCAGGTTCAGGGGCGGGCTTCGGCTCTTCGACCACGGCCGGCGTCTCGCGAACTCTCGGCGCCGGACGTCTGCCTGCAGGTCGGCGGCCACGTGTGGTTCGCGTTGTCGCAGGTCTTTCAGGTTCAGCTTCAGGTGATTCTTCCGGTGTTGGTTTTGCCGTCTCGACTGCTTCCGGAGTCGGTTCCGGTGTGGGCTCGGGTGTCGGTGCGGCTGCAACCTCAGTCACGGGTGTCGGATCAGGCTCGGGAAGTCTGGCGCCCGTTGAGGAAACGCGTCTACCACCCCGTGGTGTTTCGGTTGGTGTTGGTGTTTCTGCTTCCGCGATGTCAGGCCCACCGACGATTGGCTGAAACGAACCGCCGAAAAATACTCGATAAGTTCCCTGCTCGTCATTCGGACTTCGCGCTTCCACACGCAGAATCAAATCTTGTCGCTGGCGAAGATAAATCCCTTTTGAAACCGGTGTCGTGATCTCTGCATATAGCGTCACCTTGAGAAGCGGTCGTAACGAACCGACGGTAAAAACATCGATGTCGCCGTTGAGATTCTGACTCTGAATTGTGATCAGAAGATCGCCCGGCACACCTGTGAAGGCGTAATAGTGATCCGTTAACCGTGCGTCTCCAAGATCGCGCGCGGCAATGCTGCCCGTCACGGTGTTGCTCCGCACTGGTGATGGCGCGTTCGGATCGATCGATTGCGCCAACACGGAAGTCGCCGCCAAAAGAAGCAACACGAACGTCAAAGGCGTTGCAAGAAATCTCACCATTTCGCGGCAAAGCATAACAGATTTGGGTTATCCTAGTCGCATGAAGTTAAGTCGTATTGTTGTTCCTTCTTTGTTGTTGTTTCTGCTCTCTTCCCTTCCCGCTTTTGCACAGTCGTGGACAGCAAAACTCGATAAAGACATTCGTTTTTATCAGCCGACCGAGATGGGCCTGGTCATCGCCGGCACGGAAAAGTCGCTGTACGCCATCGACGCCTCGACAGGCGAAACTCTCTGGCGTCG
>DATEIS010000212.1:0-5542 GCA_035278765.1 Pyrinomonadaceae bacterium
GATTCTTGAATCCGTATACAAACCACGGGCGGCCACGGAGGGCCGCCCCTACAGTACGTTCTTAGAAGATCAGTTTCATTGCGCCACAGATTACGCAGAGATTAATCCGTGTAATCTGTGGATACAAGGTTTGAGCAACGGTTACTGCGTCGTAACCGAGGTGTCGTCGATTACAAATGATGTTTGTAACGACGAGTCCTCCTGTCCAAGGAAGTAGATTCGTATTGTCTGTCCCCTGAACGCACTGATATCAAAAGTCCTAAGCGTATAGCCGGTTGTCTCGTTCAGGTTCGAAAAAGTCGCCAGTGTAGCGAGTACCGTGTTACTTGAATTGCGAATTTGGACGCGCAACGTGTCAAAGGCTGTCGTGGTTGTTGTTTCAGATGAATTGATCTTCAGCCAGAAACTTAGAGTCACAGTGTTGGCACTGGCCGGCACAGTGATCTGCTGGAACAGCGAGTCAGTGTGTGTGGTGCCATAACCATCGAGCCACGCGTAGAAGGAGCCGGTCCGAGGTGTTTGCCCGGTTGAGTTAGTTATCACGCCTGCGGTCGCCGTCCAATTAGTGCTGCCTGATTCGAAGCCGCGGTTCAACAACAATTCTCCTCCGGGAACTGGAGTTGGCGTTGGTGTTGGAGTCGGCGGTGGCGCACTCGTCAAAAGCGAGAAAAGCAACCGGTTCGGTGATCCCGTACCCGGATTACTCACGTGATTCAATGTCGAGCTGTTGATGATGGCCGCTGTAACCGTTGCCGGCGAAGCGGTCGGATTTGTTTCCAGGAATAAAGCAGCGACGCCGGCGACGTGTGGCGACGCCATCGACGTTCCCGAGATGGTATTGGTCGCTGTGTCGCTGGTTCTCCAGGCGGAAGTGATGCTGCTGCCCGGTGCAAAAATGTCGACACAGGTTCCGAAGTTCGAGAACGAGGAACGCGCATCGGTCATTGTCGTCGAACCGACAGTGATCGCATTCGCCACGCGAGCCGGCGACGTGTTGCACGCATTCTGATTCTCGTTGCCGGCCGCAAGCGCGTAGGTCACGCCATCGTTGATGGAATTGTTGACCGCGGTGTCGAGTGCAGAAGAAATGCCGCCACCTAAACTCATGTTGGCAACTGCCGGTTGACCCGCCGCATGATTAGACGTGACAAAATCCACACCGGCGATAACGCCCGAGTTCGTTCCATTACCACTCGAATCGAGCACACGAACTGCCACGAGCGTAACGTTCTTCGCGACGCCGTAGGTTGAACCACCGACAGTGCCGGCGACGTGGGTTCCGTGTCCATTGCCGTCGTTAGTGCCGAGTCCATCGTTGATGGCTGTGAAGCCGGAGATCACGCGTCCGCCGAACTGTGTATGAGTCGCGCGGATACCGGTATCGATGATGTATACCCTGACTCCGGAACCGGTGGCGTTGAAGGTGTAGTTTCCATCGAGAGGAAGATCTCGCTGATCGATGCGATCGAGACCCCACGTGGCGCCTGTTTGCGTAGCCTCTAAAGAAATGACGCCATCCTCTTCGACAAATTCGACGTTCGGATCTTCTGCAAGCCGGCGTGCTTGTTGTTCATTCATGCGCACCGAGAAACCTTTGAGTGCGCGATGATAAGTTTGACCGTTACCACGATCGCCACCGAAATCACGTGCGAGGCGATGCGCTTCACCGTCGACGTCGGCAACGTCGTCTTTGAGTACGACGATATATTGATTGGCGATCTTCTTGTCCGCGCGCATGCGCCGGAATTTACCGCCGTTATTATTCTGACCATGAACTGCAGTAAGGACTACCACAGCGACCGAAATGGCTACGAGAGCAAAAACCGCAAGCGTTTTCTTCATATGACCTCCAGTGAGATAGATTGCCGGTTGTAAGTTGGGAGCGTCCGCCGCTGAGCAGTCGATAAATCCAGGGGAAAACGCGCGGACTGGATCGCTCGACGATTATCGCCCGTTAATACTTTGGTTCTGGGGTGAACTGAGCCAAACTGGGAGGAACAGCATTTGGGAGGTATCGAGATTCTGGGTGGGGCAGATAATAGAGCCACGCGGGACAAAAAAGCAAATCCAAATTGGGTGCGACGATGAAGAAGACAAAATCACCTTTGAATGTGTTTGTGGCGTTGCTGCGGGGAGTCAACGTTGGCGGCAACAACATGATCAGTATGAGTGCGCTCAAGAAAAGTTTTGAGGCGATGGGCTTTCCGCACGTTTCCACCTACATCAACAGTGGGAACATCATTTTCACGACCAAAGAAAACGACGCACGCAAGCTGGAGAAGAAGATCGAGCAGATGCTGTCGAAGGAGTATCAGCTCGAGTCCAAGGTGGTGCTACGCAGTCTTTCGGAAATGGAAAAACTGGTGCAGAGCTTGCCGCGAACGTGGACCGGCGATCCCAATTGGCGTTACAACGTGATCTTCCTGCGCCACACAATTGATTCCGAAAAGATTTTGGATGAGCTGGTAGTTAAAGACGACATCGAAGAAGTTGTCTATTCTCCGGGCGCGCTTTTGTGGTCGGCACAGGTAAGTGATCTGACGCGGACGAACATGATAAAACTCGCCAGTCGCAAGATGTATCAGGACATGACCATTAGAAATCTCAACACAACGCGGAAGCTTTGCGAGTTGATGAAGAAAGTTGCTGAGACCACAAGTTAAACCTCACGTTCCAGACCTGTTGTATTTGTGGAATTTCACGTATGATCCGCGGAATCTTTTCAAGCACTGGAGCTATACAATGA
Organism: Pyrinomonadaceae bacterium; assembly: GCA_035278765.1. Lineage (GTDB taxonomy): Bacteria > Acidobacteriota > Blastocatellia > Pyrinomonadales > Pyrinomonadaceae > PSRF01. The sequence continues at coordinate 2,747 of DATEIS010000212.1, forward strand.
GCGACCGCAAATATCGCCACCGCGGCTACATGGACAACGATCGGGAGTCGCAGCGGCCGAGATCGCAGTCAGGACCTCAAGAGCAACAAAGACCTCAGGATCGTGAAGGCCCACGCTCGCCAAAGATGATGGCCTTTGGTGAAGCTATAAAATGCGCCAACTGCGGAATACAGGCTCCGACCACCATTAACTTCACGACTACTTGCGCAAAGTGCAAAGCAGAACTTCACAGTTGTCGTCAGTGCAGCTATTTTGATCCGAGCGCGCACTTCGAGTGTAGTAACAAGAAGATCGCGAAACGCATCGTCAACAAAAATGCCAACAACGTGTGCGAGCTATTCGCACCGCGAACCGTAGTCGAGCGACAAACCTCATCAGGCGCTCCGACCGATGCTCGAGCGGCGTTCGCCAAACTATTCAAGAAGTAACATGAAATACGTAATCATCATCGTCTTTGTCACATTACTTGCCGGGATCATTCTCAGGTCGATGAGATCTCAGCGCTGATCCACAGATTACGCAGATTACGTTCTGTGTAATCTATGGATCTGTTCGTAAGCAAATGCAAACGAGAGTAGTTTGGCTTCATTGAAGCGTGCGGCAGAGATCTGTAAGCCGATCGGCAGACCAGCTTGTGTGAAGCCGCACGGAATGGAGATCGTTGGCAGGCCATACGCGTTGAATGGACGGGTGTTTCTCAGCCAAAGCTCTCCGGCAGGGTCAGGCGACATCTCGAGGGCTTCTTTGATTGTGATAGGCGGCACGGGTGTCGTTGGCGTGATCAGAAAGTCGACATTCGCAAGGACATCGTCGATTTCACGTCGTAGACGATCCAAGTGCTGTCGCGCCTCGATGTAATTCACGATGTCCACGGCTTTCGCTTGTTTGAGTCTTTCGCGAATCCAGGGCAAATAGAGCTCGGGTGTCTTCGTGAAAGATTTCGAATGCACTGCGTAGACTTCCGGCGCCTGCACGGCGGTTGGCGTCGCGGGCAAATCAATCTCCAACATATCCGATGCCAGATCGTTGCTGATTTGTTTTAGTGCTGCGTCGATGGCGATCGCGATCTCGTGATCGAGGTCGTCGAAGTACGGATGGCGCACCACCCCGATGCGTGATTTAGTTGTCTCAGTTAATCCATCCGTATACGACTCAACCGGCCAATCAACGCATGTCGCATCGAGCTTGTCATAACCCGAGATGGCTTGAAGCAGCAGAGCTGTATCTCTAACGTCACGGCAAAGCGGTCCCACATGGTCCAACGACGCAGAGAGCGGAAACACCCCGCGCACACTGATCCGTCCGTAGGTCGGTTTCAAACCTACGATACCGCAGAAGGCCGCAGGCTCGCGGACGGAGCCACCGGTGTCAGTGCCGATGGCAGCGAAACACATACCTGTGGCGACCGCAGCCGCGGAACCACCTGAAGAGCCGCCCGCGATTCGATCTGTGTCCCATGGATTGCGAACAGGACCGAAGTAAGACGATGTCGACGTGCCTCCATACGCAAACTCCTGCATGTTCTGTTTGCCGATCAATACGGCGCCTGCATGCTTCAAGCGTTGCACGATGTAGGCGTCGTCACTTGGAACACGATCTGCGAAGAGTGCGCTGCCGCACGTCGTCTTCACCCCCGCCGTATCGATGAGATCCTTTAAGCCAATGGGAATGCCGTGCAGTGGTCCACGCCAGTTGCCCGCGTTGATTTCTGCTTCTGCTGCACGTGCTTCCGCAAGCGCACTGTCGTGCATGATGGTGATGAAGGCGTTGATAGTGGGATTAAGTTCTTCAATGCGAGCCAGACAAGCGGTGGTGAGTTCAACCGGCGAGATCTTTTTCCGGCGAAGCAATTCGGAAGCTTCCGCAATCGTCAATTCATTCATATCAAGCGAGTGGTTTGTAAATGAGACCGATGACTGTTCCGACGATGGTCCACTGGAGAAAGTAAGCCACCGCCTGTCCCAGGGCGAGTTTGAGCCCGATATTCAGGTTCACGTAGTTGTGCAGCACAAGTGCGAAAACTACGAAAAGGCCAATGAGAACGCCGAAACGCGCGCCTTCGATAGCTCCCGATCCGCTGTGACGTATCATTGCGAAAATTATGGCGGCAATCAGGATCGCTAAGAAAGTTGCGACGAGTCCAATCGGCATTACAGCCATCATTTCTTCTTTAGGTCGGAATACTGCCTGGTACTTGCGGGCCTCCTCGAAAAGCCCTGGCACCAGAAACAATACTAAGAACCCAAAAGCAAAATTCGCGACGGTGCCACCAAGCGCCGCCAGCGCCAGACGTGAATAATTCATTTGTTCTCCTTAGAAAAATTCTTGACAGATCTAGTATTGATACTTTATACAAAACAGTTCGCGCGATGAAGGGTTGCGCGTTACGAAAGAGAAACTTTCAATGTTGATGAGCAGAACACACAGAGAACACTCGATGCAATGGCAGCGGCGCGCCGCCAGGAATGTGGTCGTGTGTTCAGTATCGTTGAACTCATCGACGACCAATATTTTTAGCGGCAAACTCGGACAGCAAGCGTCCATATATAGCCGCAATATCAGGCATTAACAAAGCGGGAGCGGCCTCCCGCTCCCAATCTCAAAACGAAGTTCAGAGAATTGAAGGAGCGGGCAGCTTCCCTGAGAAGCTTAAAGCCCGCTCCTTTAGTTTTTTGACAATCGAATTACTTTTTGCGGGATGAAGGCAGGGAGCCTTCGACGGATGATGAACTCGGTGCTTTGCGAGAGTCCGCGAGTTCGCCATCTCAGGGAGAAGTGTGCCTCGAAGTGTGTTCG
>DATEIS010000213.1:0-13965 GCA_035278765.1 Pyrinomonadaceae bacterium
TGGACTGAGATCGTGTTTGGGCAGTTCGTGGACGGTAAACTCAGCCTTGCCGCTTCTTGTATTGAAAACTCGGTTGCGGGCAGCGTTGGGAAGATAGAATCCGCCGGGCTCACCCACACGCACATTGTAATTGTCAAAACCTGGAATGACGCGCTCGATCGCCTCACGAATCTTACCGTAGTCCTTTGTAAGTTCTTCCCAGTTAACTGTGGTGCGATGTTCCAGGGTCGCGCGCGCAAGACGCGCAACGATCTGCGGTTCACTCAAGAGTTCAGACGACGCAGGCTTGAGTGAGCCACGCGAAATCTGCACCACGCCCATCGAATTCTCTGTCGTGACAAACTGTGGATCACTTTCCTGAACGTCGATTTCCGTTCGACCGAGACACGGAAGAATCAGCGCTCGATCACCAGTGATCAAATGCGATCGATTCAGTTTCGTAGAGACGTGTGCGGTCAGTCGACAACGGCGAAGCGCGGCAGCAGTAAAATCCGTGTCTGGAGTGGCTGACAGAAAGTTACCGCCAAGCGCGAAGAAGACTTTCGCCCCACCGTCGTGCATCGCATGAATAGCGCGGACGGTATCGAAGCCGTGATTTCGCGGCGGTTCGAAATCGAATGCCTCGCCAAGTTTGTCGAGAAAAGCCTCAGTCGGGCGTTCCCAGATACCAACCGTGCGATCGCCTTGCACGTTGCTGTGACCGCGCACCGGACACAAGCCCGCACCCGGTTTTCCGATCTGGCCCCGCAACAGCATCAGGTTGACAATCTCCTGGATGTTTGCGACCGCATTTCGATGTTGCGTGAGCCCCATGGCCCAACAAAAGATCGTGCGTTCTGAGGCGACAAAGATCTGCGCGGCTTGTTCGATCAGATCTTTCGAGACTCCACTGTGTTCGACGATCTCGTCCCATGAAACCCGCTCTAACGCTGCCGAGAATTCCTCGAATCCAGTTGTATAACGATCGATGAAGTCTCGATCGAGTGCGTCTTCATGCGCCAACACCGCCTTCGTGATCCCCTTCAACAGCGCCACGTCGCCGTTGATCCGCACTTGCAGAAACAGATCGGCGAGCTCGGTTCCTGAACCAAGCAGTCCGAGCACATGCTGCGGATGTTTGAAGCGCGTCATCCCAACTTCCGGAAGCGGGTTGATATGGACCAACTTGCATCCGTTTTGCTTCGCTCGTTCGAGTGACGAAAGCATGCGCGGGTGATTTGTGCCGGGATTCTGGCCGATAACGAAGATTGCCTGTGCCTTGTCAAAATCCTCAAGTGTGACGGTTCCCTTCCCGACCCCGATCGTTTCGCTCAATGCCGTCCCACTCGATTCGTGACACATGTTCGAGCAATCAGGCAGGTTGTTAGTGCCAAACTGCCGTACGAAGAGTTGATAAAGAAATGCGGCCTCGTTACTGGTCCTACCCGAAGTGTAGAAGATTGCCTGGTCCGGATAGTTGAGCGAGTTCAACTCGGTTGCGAGTAGTTCGAACGCGTCGTCCCAGCTCACTGGTTCGTAGTGAGTGGCGCCGCGATTCAACAGCATCGGATGAGTAAGCCGGCCCTGGGCGTTGAGCCATTGATCCGACTGCTCGGCGAGTTCCGCAATACTCCACTTTTGAAAGAATTCAGGAGTGACGCGTTTGGTCGTTGCTTCATCCGCAACGTGCTTCGCGCCGTTTTCGCAAAACTCAAAATGTGATCGCTTCTGATCCGGCTCCGGCCACGCGCAACCCGGACAGTCAACACCACCGACCTGATTGATCTTCAACATCGTGCGCGCGCCACGCACGAGTCCCATCTCATCGGAGACAGCCTTGACCGTCGCAATTATTGCGGGCAAACCACCAGCCGCCTTTGCTTTGTTTATCTCATCCGCCATCAGTTTCGACAGATTATACGAATCTGTGTTAAAAGCCCCTACGAGGAAAAAAACTATATGATCCGACTCCGTCCCCTTCGGTCACTTCTTCTCTCCGTTATCTGTCTTTTAACCTTCGGAACAATCGCCAACGCACAACTCAAACCGGCTCGCGATCCTAATCAGCCAATCGATCAGGAATACACCAACAAGATCCGCGAGTATACAACCGCGCCCTATTTCAATTCTCCATTGACCGACTATCTTCCGTCTTCATCTGACGTGCCGACACCCAAAGCGGTGCTCGGCGACGTTGCCGGCGCACCGGGCAAGTTGCCGTACGCCGAGGATGTTTACAAATACATGCGCATGCTCGAGCGCGCCAGCCCGCGCGTGAAAGTGTTTTCGATCGGCACGACTGAAGAGGGTCGCGAGATGATCGCGGTGGCGGTCGCGTCCGAGCAACTGCTTTCAAAACTCGACGAGAATCGCGCGCGACTCACGAAGCTCGCCGATCCTCGCTCCATCAACATGGACGAAGCGGAGGCCGATCGCCTCGTGGCTGCGTCGTTCCCAGTCTATTACATCACAGGCACGATTCACTCGCCTGAAACAGGGTCGCCAACCGCGCTGATGGAACTGGCCTATAGGCTCGTCGTCGACAACAGTCCGTATGTGAAATTCATTCGCGACAATGTGGTCACTTTGATCACGCCGGTTGTCGAGGTCGACGGCCGCAATCGCATGGTCGACGTTTACAACTGGCATCTTGCACATCCAAATCAGAACTGGCCCGGGCTGATCTATTGGGGTCACTACGTTGCTCACGATAACAATCGCGACGCGATCGGGCTCTCGCTCAAGCTGACGCGCAACGTGATGAACACTTATCTCTCGTGGAAACCACAGGTGATTCACGATCTGCATGAATCAGTGCCATATCTCTATGACAACACGATCGGCGATGGTCCATACAACGCGTGGGTCGATCCGATTCTCACTGACGAGTGGCAGATGATTGGCTGGAACAACGTTTCGGAAATGACGAAGTTCGGCATGCCCGGCGTGTTTGCGCACGGCAACTTCGACACGTGGTCGCCGGGCTATCTGATGTTCATCGCCGCGACTCACAACAGCATCAGCCGTTTGTATGAGACTTTCGGCAATGCGGGCGCCGACACACTCGAGCGAACTTTGTCGCCGAACGAGTATCAGCGCACCTGGTATCGCCAAAACCCGCCGCTTCCAAAAGCAAAGTGGTCACAGCGAAATAACAACAACTACCAGCAGACCGCGCTGCTCACGTCGCTCTATTACTTCGGAAATAACAGCAAACTGTTTCTTAAAAATTTTTATTTGAAGAGTAAGCGCTCGATCGATAAGCCAAAGAACGAGGGTCCGGCGGCATACGTCTTTCCGGGCGATGATGTGAGATTGGGTAATCAGGCTGAGCTGTTGCGAACGCTTCAGGCTCAGGGTGTCGAAATCAGCAAAGCGACGGCGCCGTTTACTGTCGCGGTGCGGAGGAAACCCGGATCGAGTCCCCCCGCGAGACCGGCCGCGTCACCGTCGGCTACGCCATCCAAGACAGAAGATCGAACTTTTCCAGCAGGCAGCTATATTGTCCGTATGGACCAACCCTATAGTCGTATCGCCGATGCACTGCTTGATTATCAATACTGGGCGCCAAACGATCCGCAGACCGACATTTACGACGACACGGCCTGGACCATGGGTGAACTCGCGAATGTTGAAGTCGTGCGCGTAGTAGACACGAAAGTACTTCAGGCCGGGATGGATCGAGTCACAGGCGAAGTGCGATCTCCGGGAGGAATTGCGAACGCTGGTTCCGTCTTCCTGATAAATCACAACGCCGACAATGCACTCGTCACACTGCGTTATCGTTTGAAGGATGTCGAGATGGAAGCGGCGGAAGAGCCTTTCGAAGCCGCCGGGCGCAAGTTCAATCGTGGCTCGTTCATCATTCGCAAAGGCGATGGCGATGCGTTGCGACGGGTCGCGAACGAACTCGGCATTCAGGTCTATGCAGTCGCGGATGCGCCGTCAGTGAAGACTCATCCGGTTAGGGCCGCGCGGATCGCGATGATGCACACGTGGCTAAGCACGCAGGATGAAGGCTGGTATCGCGTCGGGCTCGATCAGTTACAGGTTCCGTTCGCTTACATCAGCACGCAGGACGTTTCGCGCGACCCGAATCTCAAGAGTAAGTACGACGTGATTCTGTTTGCGCCTGTGGGACGCCCCGCACAAGCCATTATCAACGGCATGCCGATGTACGGAAATCCGCTTCCCTGGAAGAAGACTCAACTCACGCCAAATCTCGGCGGCATTGATGAAACTGACGACATGCGACCCGGACTTGGTTGGAGCGGTTTGCAGAACCTCCAGAAGTTTGTGAAAGACGGCGGATTGTTTATCACCGTCGACGACACGTCAGAGTTTGCAGTGAATTACGGATTCACCGCAGGCGTCTCTGCGAGTCGTTCACAACGTTTACGTGCGATCGGGGCAATACTGCGGACGAAGACAGTCGATGCGGCAAGTCCGATCGCGTACGGCTACGGCGACTCGCTCGCGATGTATTGTTTCAACGGCGCTGTTTACAACATCAACAATGGCGTCGGAGGACGTGGTGGACGCCAGGCGCCGCGAGCCACTGGTCGAGGAACGCCGGACGATCCGGATGTGCCTCAAGGACGTCCGCCGGCAGAGATTCCTGAGCCGCCGCCGCGCGTTGAGCCATGGGAAGCGCCAAAGGTAACAGACGAACAGCTTCGCAATGCGGTTGGTCTGATACCACCCAATCAGCGTCCACGCGTGGTGCTGCGCTATGCCGACAGCCGCGATCTGTTTGTTTCCGGATTACTGGATGGTGGCGACGAGATCGCACAACGAGCTGCGATAATCGATGTGCCCTCCGGCAACGGCCACGTACTGCTCTTTTCAACCAACCCGTTCTGGCGCGGACAAACAAAGGGCAGCTATTTCCTGATCTTCAACGCGATCATGAACTGGGACAACCTCAACGCCGGCCGCAAACTCGACGAGAAGTAGCCACAAAAGGCACATAAAGCATAAAAAAGAGGTAGTCCCATTTGGAGACTGCCTCTTCTTTTATGTGCTTTTTGTGCTTCTTTGTGGCCGATTTTTCTCAAACACCGCGAACATGAAGATAATCGTGGCGCCGGTGACGATTCCAGCCACGTACCACAACCACGTCCAGCCGAAGTTTGCCGACGCGTACCAGATCATCGTGACGATCGACAACAATAGAAAGATCGATCCCAGCAGAAGCAGACCGCGAATGCGAAATAGAATTCCGGCAAACACACCTGCGAGTGAGAATGATCCGAGAATCAACGGCAACCACGGCGAATTCGCAACGCCGTTGATAAAGATGTCCGCCGTCGATGAAACGTAAATCGTGACGAGGGACAGGTACCTCACGCCCGTCATCTGATCTTCCGTCAGCTTTTCTTCATTCAGATACGCAGCGATCAGAACCGAAAGCGCAACCGGTACCAGCCATAGCTGCGGATGCTGCAGAAACTGATAATCCTCCGTGCGTTGAAACGCGTACCAGAGCCCAGCGTTGCCGGCGAGTGCCGCTACAACTCCGAATCCGAACGAACGTCGCAGGATCGACAACAAACCGTAAAGCCCACCGACAATAAACAGCAGCATTGAAAAATCGACTTCCGATGAAACGACCCAGAAGCCGAGCACCGGCAACAACGGCACAAACGCGCCCGTGCGTTCGAGTGGCTGGGCCAGCACGAGCAACTGTCGTCGTCGCAATGCTTCGCTCGTCATTACACCAAAGTATGCAATTAACATCACGACCAGCGGCCAGTAGCGTTCGATAAAGCCAGTGAACAACCACGGCATCGTCAGTCGAATGTGCAGGAACAACAACGCCAGCATGACCTCGCCTGCGTAGACGTATTTCATCCGTCCACGTTCGGAGAGACTCAACGGATCGTGATTCGGCGACAAAGCGAAGAGCACAGAAATCACGACAGCGGCAACGAGCGTAAGACCAATAGTGATCAGCGCGAGGGGATGAATGAGTACAGCGCCAAAGTCGAGTTGGTAACGCACTTCTGTACCGAGGCAGAAGAACAGTGCCAACACACCTGCGCCGATCACCCAGGGTACACACGCGCGCGCGGCGGTGGTCCATGCAGAAAAACGCGCGCTCAGTTTGTCGAGAACCAAACCGTAGAGCGCCGTCATGCCAAACACTACGACCATCAAGATCACACTGCGATTCAGCCACGTGCTATTAACGAATGGTGTAAGCCACGACCAACCGACGAAGATCACGCCAATCACTCCGACGAGTATCGCCACGCGTCGCGAATGTTTCGCCTTTACACCTTCAGCTAGCAAACCAATAGTTAGACATTGTGCAAGGAAAGCGAGCGCCGCCGTCACGCGCAGACTAAAGTCGACGAAGTTGACGTTTATCCAATAAGCCAGAATGCCTAATGTTACGAGAGCAACGCACGTGAGCACGCTCAGCCACCACAGTTGCGTGGCGCCAGGTTTCATGCGTTCAGGCACGTGAAGTTGTGTAGCGAAGCTGATTAGCCGTCGACGCCAATGCCAGACAAGCGCAACGCCCAGACTGTAGGCGGCCAGAATCAGTGTCACTGCCCAAGCGAATCGCGTCGAGACCAAATCCAGTTGCTCTAACACAAGCGCGCATGCGATCAGACCGAGTACGTAAAGACCCACGACCGCGTATTTCGCGTAGCGGTCCAATAGACATGCCAGCATTAGTGTCGTGACAGAAAGGAACGCGAGCCACGTCGGTCCTGGAATAGTCGACAACGCATGGTCGTCGAGATCGACACTTACGTTGAGAACCACCAGTAGCGCAAAGATACCCAGCACGAATATGGCCGTGATGTGGTGGAAGGAAAAATAGTATCTGATTGCTCGTTCACTCTGTCGCGCGCGCAGATCCAGCCATAGCCACAGGAGAGCGGCGAGCGAGTTCGCGATCACAAGGTCAAGCAGGAATATGATGAAGTTGCGGTACTTTTCCAAATCTATAAGTATCCACCACACTGAGATGTAGAAAAGTAAACCAGCCGCAAAGACGTAAGCGCGCATCTTTGTGCGCCAACTGAACGTTGCCGCAAACAACGTCAAGCCCAGCAAAGGCCAGATGGACCACCACCTGTGAGCTCCAGGAGTAGCATTTCGGATACTCAATACGAATACAAAGACACCTCCTACCGTCGCCAGAGCTCTCGCCAGCGGCGTCCACTTGCGATCGAGATCAAAGACGTGTGGTATCAGGTTGATCGGGAATGGAGCCGACTTACAGCGTTCCTGCGTCAGTTCCGCTGCCGCAAACAATAACCAGACAATGCCGGAAACAAACACAGTCAACGTGTGTACGCCGGCGTCACCACCAAGGCTCGACATATGAGCCGCAGTCAAACACGCTACACTCAACAGCAATGCACCGAGAGTCGTGACTGAAAGTCTTATCGTGCGAGTCAAACTCAATGAGAATCCGGCGACGACAGCCGTGAACAAACTGAACCAACCCAACGAGCCTCCGATAGCGATCGTGCCCTCTCCGGGCCGTCTCCACAGCATTACTGAAATCAAGCCCTGGGCCAGCAGAACCGCATTCAGCAAGACGGCAATAAACAGTTGAAACTTCAACAGGAAGCCGGCAAATCGCTGATCCACGTCGCTGAGTTTTGTTTGCCAACGCTGGCGCGTGCTCAACCATGGCAGCAGGTAGATGGCAAACGTGATTGCATTGAGTTGGACCAGACGCACGAGGTCCACTGGGTCGATGCTTCCATGTCTTGAAACGGCAAGCAAGTAAGCGAGCGTGACCGTCGCATTGATACAAGCACCCGCATAGAGGCCGAACTCGGGCATCCGCTCACGCAGTGCGAATCCGATCAGCACCAGCGCCACCACTACGAGCGGCACACCATACAAGAGGTTAGTGTCTAAGAGTGAGAAGACGCCGCTGATCGGAGTGTGAACAGTCACGCCGTCAATCGCGCGCAAAGTCGGAAGCATCGTCAGCACGATAATCGGGACGATCGTGAGCGCGAGAAGCACGTTTCGAAACTGAGTTACAAACGAGTCGGAGAGAGACGGTGCGATTTTGCGACGACTCCAGATCGTTAGCGATCCGACAAGCAGAAAAGCGGCGGCCAGCCAACGCCATGCGGTTGCAGTCGCGAGCTGATTCTCGAATTGTCCGGCGAGCAGCGGGATGATTCCCGAAAGCACCGCCAGGGCGCCGAGCAGAAACACGCGGCGACGGCGTTCCCAGTAGGTCAGCAGCATCGCGACGATCAGCAACCCGAGCACGATCCACGAACCAAGGCCGAGCGCTTCCGTGTGTGGAAAGTTAGCGACATCGAAGCCGGCGTACTCAGTTCTGAGTCCAAGCAGTTCGCGTAAAGTGCCGGAAACCGATCCGTAGAGCGCGAGCAGCAAAAACGCTGGGATCAGGAGCCAGATGAGAAACTGGTCGATGGTATACCGGTAGTCGACAATCGGGCGGCGCAAAAATAGTCGCAGCAAGATCCACGTTAGACAGAACAGCGTGAGAACAGTTCCCTGGATTTGCAGTGCTGCCGGATGCAGAAAGGCATGTGGCAAATACGAGTACCATTCAAAGCCCTGTAGAGCGGCTTTGACGGTCAACACAAGCGCGCAAATCAACGCGATCTGAAATGCGTTGAGTATGCTGAGCCGCCTGTTGAGCCAGTGCAACAGCAACAGTATTCCCGCGATCCAGAAGACTCGCTGCGCCTGCATCCACGTGACTTCCCACGTGTTCGCCTGAAACAGACTAACCACGCCGAGCACGATCGAGATCAGCGCTGCGTAGTTGAGCGTCTTCGAGAGAACTTTGCCACAGTTGTAACTGGCGCTGACGATTGCGGCGAGAGCGCAAATTGTCGCGTGCGCGAAGAGCGCGGTCTGCCATGGAAAGGCAAATCCTGTAATCGAGAAATTATGAGCGAGCGAAAACAGCAGCAGTGCAACCCCAACCCAAGTGAATGGTGCGAGCTGGCGTCGCCATGCGATCCAAAAAGCTCCGAGAGCGTACAGCCCGTAAACGATCCACAGTGAGTTTGCCTCGAAAAAAACGATGCCAAAAACAGTCGCAAGCGCGAGACTCACGATTGCAGTTACGCACGCTGCCACGAGGTAGTAGTAACTGTCGCCCGCTCTTCCGCGTTGCGACAACCATTCTGAAACAACGATAAAGAGCGCCACCGCGCCAATCAGCAATTGTCCGCTACTGACAGAAAGACTTACGCCGAGAAGCGACATCACGCGCAGGTTTTCCCACGTGATGTTGCCGGCCATCACATGTCCGGTCACAACAAACGCGAGCGCGAAACAGATCGCCGCGATCAGGTGACCAACAGACAGTCTCAGCGCGATTGCCAGCGCCGTGAATACGGCGAAGTTCAGCAGTGCGGCCGGAACAATACTCGCGGGATTGGGCCATGCGAGGATCATGCCCGCGAGAACGATCATCAAACCAAGAATACCGAGCGCAGTTCCCGCGGTTCTCGATGCAACCAGTTCGCGGTTGGAAATCTTTCGCCAAAGGATAGTTCCAGTGGCCAGCATCGGCAGACCCCACAGCGTGACGAGTGGCGCGAGATACATCATCGACATGCCGATTGGACCAGACTTGTACAGCAACAGTCCGAACGGTAACAGCGCGGCAAAGCTCATTGTGCCGAGCGCTGTGAAGACTGTAGTGGTTTCCGTTTCGTCGATCTCGTGATCGTGCAGCACGACGCGCAAGGCCAGCCCGACAGTCACCGCGTAACACAGCACCGGAAACGCGCCGAGAAAGATCAGCAGCCACGGCGAAGCATCCGCAGACGCGAAATGCCGCACTAGCAGTTGTCCAACCGATGATCCAAGTACGCCTGCAGATAAAATGTGCGCGCAACCCGGCGTGATGATCCGGCCCGCGAAATAAACCAGACAGAGAAAAATCCCGGGCGCGACCAGTTCACTGCCAATCACTAAACCTCCCGAGGTGTTGCTCGCCGAAACCGCGGCGATGGCAAGAAAGTTAAGCGGCACAAGCAAGGTTGCGATCGTCAGAATGCCGCGGCTGGTTGTCGGAAGTTTCCAACGGTGTTCGGTGTACAGACCGATGCCAAAGAGAATCGCGGTGACGGTCGTGAAGATCAAAAACTTGAGCACGGGAATCTCAGAGATCTGGGCCCACAGACTCACAACCAGCGCCGTCGAACAACCGATGATCAGTAGTCCGCCGATGATCTCGCCCCAGCGAATGTTGCTCTCTTCCATGAAGGCGTTGAGCACTTCGGAGAAAGATCTGCGCGGTGGGCGTGGTGGCGCTGCTGGTGGTGGTTCGACGCGCGGCGGTGCATCGTTGCCCATAAACGACGGCACCGGTTTGATAACAATTTCTTCGGTGTCTTCTACCTGGACCACGGAAACAACCGCAGGCGTTGTTTCGAATGGACACGGCGCGGGAGACGGCGCGGGAGCTTCGGCCGGTTTAGGATTGGGGTTCACGAGTCTGGATCGCTTAGCACGAATCTGACTCATCACTTCTTCGTAAGTCTGATCGTTTAGTTTTCCATCCTGGTGCAACTCGACGATCTGTTGTTCAGCCGTCTTTAGATTGACGAGCTTTGAAAGGACGGGATCGTGACGCGGCACCACTTGTGTGCGGTAGGCCGTTTCGTCGACAAAGACCCAGCGGTAAACAGCCGCGAGGCCCAACCAGATTACGTAACCAACGACAGTGATGATTGCCAGGACAATGAACAGTACGAAGAGAGCTTCCATAACTTTCCTCTATCCGCAGGGTGGTAGCTTCGTCGCTCCGTAGAAGTGATTTGTCTTCGCTCTGTAGGAATCATTTGTCTTAGCTCCGTAGGAGCGATATGTTTATAGCCCGTCGCTCTTTAACTCGTTACGGCTCCGGTAGGAGCCGAATGTCACACATTGCGCTCCTATGGAGCGCAACGTTAATTTTTTATTTTGGTGCTATATACATCTTGCTCCTCCGGAGCAAAGAGTGATTTGCTTCACCGCGATTAACACGGATCCGCGGGACCCAATGAATCTATTCGACGCGATCTTCACGCACGACCCGTCGTCGCCGGCCATCCAATTCGGCCGGCGCAAGATTACTTACGGCGAATTGCGCGCGGAGACGCTGAAGATGGCCCAGCTTATTCGTTCGCTTGGCGCCGAGCCCGGCGACCGCGTCGCCCTGCTGCTGAATGATTCGCCAGAGTTTGTTGAAGCGTTCATAGCCACGTGTTCGCTGGGGGCAATCGCTGTTCCCATCAACATGGCGTTGCGCGCCGAGGAGCAGTGTTCGATCCTTCACAATTCCGGGGCCAGTTTGGCCATCATGGAAGCGGACATCCGCCATGACTTGCTGACACATGCGCCAGAAAAGCTGCGGTCGCTAAAAAACATCGTTAACGTCGAGGATCTTGAGGGTCTACTACAGCCGCCGAATGAGGAGTTGCACTTCCCCGAACCAGCCGGCGACGAGCCGGCTTTCATCCTCTACACGTCCGGCTCCACGGGTGAGCCGAAAGGCGCGGTTCACAGTCAGGCAGACATCTTCTACACAGTTCAAACCTACTGTCGTGAAGTGTTGCGGGTGGCGCCTCAGGATCGGCTCTTCTCGTCATCGCGATTGCCCTTCGCATACGGCCTCGGCAACAGCTTTTCATTTCCACTGCTGAACGGAGCCACGACAATCCTCTTGCGCGAGAAGCCGTCGCCCGACGTGATTGCGAGGGTGTTTACCGAGCATCGTCCGACGATCTTCTTTGGCGTTCCGGTCATCTACAACCTTCTGCTCGAATATCAACGCCGAACCAAAGGACTCGACTGTTCCAGTCTGCGTTTGTGTATTGCGGCCGGCGAAGCGCTGCCTGCTCATCTCGGCGAAGAATGGGAACGGGAGTTTGGCGTGCAGGTGCTTGATGGAATCGGCTCGACCGAGATGTTGCATATGTTCATGTCGAACCATGAGAACGACGTGCGGTACGGCAGCAGTGGACGCCTGCTCGAGGGATACGAAGCACAACTGCTTGATGAACACGGAGAGCCCGCGCCCGCCGGCAGCGAAGGCAACTTGTGGATCAAGGGCGACAGCGCCTCAATGTATTACTGGGAAAGGCCGGAAACGACTGCGAAGACCTTTGTCGACGGCTGGGTCCGTACTGGAGATCTGTATCGTTGCGACGATGATGGTTACTGGTATCACATGGGTCGCAGCGATGATTGCTTCAAATCAAGCGGGCAATGGGTCTCGCCCGTTGAGGTTGAAGGTGCGCTGCTCAGGCACGACAGCGTGGCTCGTGTCGCGGTGGTGGAAGATTTTGACTCCGATCGACTGCCGTGCGCGTGTGCGTTTGTTGTGAAGCAGGAGTTAGAATTCGATTCGGATCGGCTTGAGCACGAATTGCGCAAACTGGCGGCTCAGACGCTGCCGCGTTTCAAGCAGCCACGCAGATACGTGTTCGTAGACGAATTGCCGTACACGGCGACGGGGAAAATTCAGCGGTTTAAGCTCCGGCAGCAATTGCGCGACTCAAGAGCTTAGAACTTGGAACTTTGTTCTTGGCACAAAGAACAAAGTTCCAAGTACAAAGGCCAATTTGATGAACAGTATTCAGGAAACATTCGCTCCAAATCTCGCCTGCTTTGGCTGTGGACCAGCAAACCCCAAGGGTCTGCACGTCCGCAGTTTTCCAGACGGCGATGAGGTTGTCGCCGAATGGCAACCAGCGCCGGAGTATGAAGCCTATAACGGCATGTTGAACGGCGGGATCATCGGCACGCTGCTCGACTGTCATTGCAATTGGGCGGCGGCGTGGCACCTGATGCAAAAGAGTGGCGCCGACAAACCGCCATGCACAGTCACCGCTGAATACACGATCAAACTCCTGCGCCCGACGCCGACCGATACATTACTAAAACTCGTCGCGCGAATTGTCGAATCAACTGACAACAAAGCCATCGTCGAAGGCGAGCTAATCGGACACGATAAAGTTTGCGCAACTTGTCGCGGCACTTTCGTCGCAGTCAAACCGGGCCATCCCGCATATCATCGCTGGTAGTTTTGAAGTGAGATTTGAAATGATTCACCGTCCTCGTCGACTTCGCAGAACAGACGCCATCCGTTCACTCGTGCGCGAGACTCGCCTGGCGCCGGAAAATTTCGTCTTGCCGCTGTTCGTGTGTCCCGGAACAAACGTGCGGCGCGAAATCTCGTCGATGCCCGGCGTCTTCAATCTCTCGATCGATGAGGTCACCAAAGAAGTCGCAGCAGCTTACAACACCGGAGTACGCAGCATCATTCTCTTCGGACTGCCGGAAACAAAAGATCCCGTCGCTTCCGGCGCCTACGCTGAAGACGGAATTGTGCAACTTGCGATTCGCGCTGTTCGCCAGTCAACGCCGGAAATGATCATCATGGCCGACACGTGTCTATGCGAATACACGTCGCACGGTCATTGCGGTGTTGTTCGCGACGGTGACGTCGTCAACGACGAGTCGCTGGAGTTGTTGGCCCAGACAGCCTTGAGCCAGGCCGCAGCGGGCGCCGATATCGTTGCGCCATCCGCGATGATGGACGGCCAGGTTAGCGCCATTCGCGAAATCCTCGATCGCGAAGGATTCGAAAACACCGCAATCCTCGCGTATGCAGTAAAGTACGCCTCGGGTTTTTACGGACCTTTCCGAGAAGCCGCGCAGAGTGCGCCGGAGTTTGGCGACCGTCGCGCCTATCAGATGGACCCGCCGAACGCTCGTGAAGCCATGCGCGAGGCTGAACTCGACTACTCGGAAGGCGCCGACATCCTGATGGTAAAGCCTGCCACGGTCTATCTCGACGTGCTGAGCATGGTGCGCGAGCGTTTTGACGTTCCCATCGCGGCGTATCACGTGTCAGGCGAGTATGCATTGATCAAAGCGGCCGCTCAGAAAGGTTGGATCGACGAAGAACGCGTGATGATGGAAACACTCACGAGTATCAAACGCGCCGGCGCCGACATCATCCTG
>DATEIS010000214.1:0-2075 GCA_035278765.1 Pyrinomonadaceae bacterium
ACGCACAATGGACTCGCGATTCGCTTTGACGAGAAGAACGTGCGGCCGATGGGACGCGCGACGCGTGGTGTGCGTGGCATCGATCTCCGTCAGGATGATTTTGTTGTTTCGGTCTGCCCGGTTTCAGCGGAAGACAAGGAGCGGATGTTGTCCGTTTCCGAACTGGGCTACGGCAAGCAGACTTCGATCACGACGTACCGCTTGCAGTCGCGTGGTGGCAAAGGCGTCATAAACATGAAGACGACTGAAAAGACCGGCAAAGTAGTCGCGGTATTCCCGGTCGAAGACGAGTCCGAAATCATGATTATTACGCAACAAGGCAAGCTGATCCGCCTCGAAGCCGCTGATATCCGTAAGACAGGCCGCAGCGCGCAAGGCGTGCGTCTGATCAAGACCGACGCCGGCGACAAAGTCACGAGCGCCTCGTTGGTAGAAGCCGCCGCGGAAGAAGAGACGGAAGAAACACCAAGTTAGGCCGCGGATTTACGCGGATGAACGCGGATCGACCCACTCCTCACCATCCGCGTAGACTTCTTTTTTCCAGATGGGGACGGTGCGTTTGAGTTCTTTGATGGCCCACTCACAGGCCTCGAAGGCGGCTTTACGATGAGGCGCGCTGGCGGCGATGACTACGCTCGTTTCGCCGATCTCCAAGCGTCCGGTGCGATGCACGATGCCGAGGTGGGCGATTTCGAATTGCTTGTGCGCTTCGGCGCCGAGACGCTGCATTTCACTTAACGCCATCTGGTCGTACGCTTCGTAAACGAGATAAAGCGTCCGCTTGCCCTTGGTCCATTCACGCGCGTAACCGTCGAGCGTGACTGTTGCCCCACATTCGGGAAGCACCACACGTCGCGCCACCTGGCCCACATCGATCGGCTCTGTTGTCAGCTCGAAAAAATCGTACGGACAGCGATAATCGCAACTTCCACCACTAACCGGCGGAAACACTGCGAGCTCGTCATTCTCTTTCAAAAGCGTATCCGGGGTGGCGTATTCCTGATTCACTGCAAACAGGAGAGAGCGTCCGAAACGTTCGAGCTGCGCGAATCTAGCAATCAGATTCTGAAAAGCACTGGAGACAGTCGCCGGCGCATCGAGTGAAAGATCGAGCTGATTGGCGTTAACCACATCGCGCGCCGCGCCAAAGAACAAAACTCGAATACTGACTTGCGGCGTCGTCATTCGATCTCAATCTTTCTGCCGCTGTGTCCATTGCTCTTGGCTAGTTCGTGGACGCGTGCCCGTTCCTCGTAACCTTTTACCGCGATACTCAACATCCCTCGCAATCGTTCGAGACGTTCTGAAGTCGAATGAAGCTCAAGCAGTTCCTGTTTGACTTCGGCGTCGATCTCCATCGCAGCCGCGACCAGGAACGACAGGCGCTGCGGCTCGGTGTCCGAGATGTCGGGCAAAACCGCGCGTTCGTCGTTGATGGTGCGCACAGCCTGCGCGATGCGCGTGAATGTTTCGGCTACGTCTTTCGCAGGAGCGGCGAGCAGTTCTTCGTCCTCGTCGTCGTCTTCAAAGTAACTAACCTGCGCCACCAAATATGGATCACCACGTTCGATGTACGACTCGATGCGATATCTAATCACGCCGAGCGTCAATATGTTCGAACGTCCATCAGGAAACGTTTGTGTTTCGGTGACTTCGGCAACACAGCCAATATGACCCGCAGGCGGAACTTCGGTGCTGGCGATTGTCGGATCGAAGTAAGCGAGTCCGAAGAGGTTGTTTGAGACACGAATGTCGCTGAGCAGTTGGCGATACCGCGGCTCAAAGATGTGCAGCGGCAAAGGCACGCCGGGAAACAGGACCACGGGCAGGGGAAAGAGTGGAAGCTCGCGCATTCCACGCACTTTGTCACTGGCTTCGCTCATTGGTTTGACGGGATTATGGCAGAGCGGCGAGCAGAAGTCAGTTTAAGAATCAAAAATTCGGCCCCCGCGTTCGTGTTGGGCAACGGCAGCGGGGGCCATCGAGCACACCGTCCGATGAAGAGGGTTTCACCTACGGTGCTTGTACGGACGCCAAAGGGAGTGACGTCCGAATCTTTTTTCAAAGAATGTGAG
>DATEIS010000215.1:0-7966 GCA_035278765.1 Pyrinomonadaceae bacterium
AAGGACAACAGCAGAGCCCAATATAAGTATGAATGCCAATATGTAGATGAGATAGTCCATTCAGCGCCTTCTTCTCTTGATCTTACGTAAACCGACGGGGTTTAGACTCGACCAATTTCGGTCGGGTTGCAAACGAGTGTACCTAAACTTTGCGCCACAAAGAAGCACAAAACTTACACGAGATTGTGCGCCGACGCTCATTTCGCTGGTGTTATACGGTGGCGTTCGCAAGTTTTTCGATGGTAGCGACTGCGGCCCGGCGTGCCTCGTGATCGGCGTCGAGGATGGTCTGAATGTCCTTCGCAGGCTGATTTGTGTGAACATTCATCACGGTTTCAATGACTTCCGGAATCTCGGTCAGGCAGATCCGCTCGTTGAGAAACGCACTGACTGCCTCCTCGTTTGCCGCATTCATTGCCGCCGGAAGCGTGCCCCCCTCGCTCAACGCTCGATAAGCGAGAGAAATGCACGGAAAACGATCGAGATCGGGAGTTTCGAAGTGAAGACCCGAAACCGAAGTTAAGTCCAGGGGCGGCAATTGACATTCGTGTCGCTCGGGATAAGTGAGTGCATACTGGATTGCGTGGCGCATGTCTGTGACTCCCATCTGGGCAATCACTGAGCCATCAACCATCTCGATCATCGAATGCACCACCGATTCGGGATGAACGAGAATGTCGATCGCTTCTGGTCCGAATCCAAACAGCCAGCGTGCTTCGATAACCTCGAGTCCCTTGTTCATCAACGTGGCTGAATCAATCGTGATCTTCGCGCCCATATTCCAGGTCGGGTGCTGCATCGCTTCCGCGACGCTCGCGTGTTTCATCTCCGTTTTGTTTCGCGTGCGAAATGGCCCGCCTGACGCAGTGAGAATGATCCGTCGCACTTCTTCGTGTCGTTCGCCTCTCAAACACTGGTGCAAAGCGTTGTGTTCGGAGTCCACGGGTAACAACTCGGCGCCTGATTTCCGCGCGGCTTCAGTCATTAACTCGCCCGCCATCACTAGAGTTTCCTTGTTGGCGAGTGCGACGCGCTTACCCCTTTCCAGTGCTTTGAGTGTGGGAACAAAACCGACTGCGCCGACGGTTGCCGAAATAACGCAATCGGCCTGTGGGTGAGTTGCGACTTCAATAAGTCCGGCTTCGCCGATCACAATGCGTGGCAGATCGAGATCTCGAGCGAAAAGGAGGGCGCGTAGATCGTGTGCAGCAGTTTCTGTATCTACCGATACTACTTCGGGCAAGTGTGCTTCTATTTGATCCGCGAGACGCTCGACATTCGTGCCTGCCGCAAGAGCAACGATGCGCATGTCCCTGGTCGCCAAAGACTCAATAACTCGAAGACTGTTGCATCCGATTGATCCGGTCGAACCAAGAATCGCAACGCCAGTAGTGTTTGTTGATGTTTCCGTCATGCAATCAAGCGGGGGATGAGTGTTTTTGTGTCGTAGGGGTCGAGAAGTTCGATTGTTTGTCCTGCCTCGTTGACGTATGAAGCGGAACTCACCCGCCACGTACCGCCTCTTACGAGGACAAGATTCACCGTTGCGTTAACGGTCTTACTGGCGCCAATCACTTTCAGACTCAACGTCGCGTCGCCATTGCCGTTGTGAAGATTAACGCTTCCGGTAACTATACTGCCGAAATCTTGTATGGGGCCTGTTTCTGCCTTTAATTTTTCGTTTCGCCGCAGAAAATCCTTTGCTCTTGCCGCTGCTTCGCTGTTGCCGATCTGATACAAAGCAAGACCGATAACTCCTCCCGCAAAACAGATCACCACAAACGCAAGCACCACGACCACTCCGCCAACCATCAGAACGATTTTTTTCGTGGTCATGAGCTTTCCTTCGCTAGCGATCAGCCTTGGAAGTAGAAGCGTGCAAAATAGTAGATGAGTGGCGCATTGAAGAGCAAGCTATCGAGCCGATCGAGCAGACCGCCGTGGCCTGGGAGAATGTTGGCGGCGTCTTTAGCACCGGCGCCACGCTTGAGTGCGCTTTCGGCGAGGTCTCCAAGGACTCCCACCACTGTCATGATAACGGCGAGGGGCAGGATATATTTCAGTGGCAGTTCACGAAAAAACCAAAAGTGCGCGAGTGCGGCCATGGCGAGGGCCGCTAAGACCCCGCCGATCGCGCCTTCCCAGGTCTTGCCAGGACTGATTGACGGCGCGAGTTTGTGTTTTCCGAACGCGCGCCCGACGTAGTAAGCGCCTGAATCCGAACCCATCAGGACGAGGAAAAAAAACGACAACAAGTGCGCGGAGAGAGTTTGATCGAAACCTGTTCGGAGCGAAACGAGATGGCTGCCGAGCAGTGGTATGTACAGGACGCCGAGGATTGTCGCGCCAGCAGAAGCGATCATCGTATCGAAGGGAGCGCCACGAAGAGTCGCCGCGATCAGAGTGCCGGCAGTCAACACAATGATCACGAACATGAAAAGCAAAACATTGATACCGGGATCGCTTTGCGGTGTGAGTGTTGCGACCGTGATCATCGCAGCGCCAGCCAAATAGCCGGCGGCCGCGTCTGGTTTCAATTTGAGTTTTTTGGCGAGCAGGTAAAACTCCCACAGAGCGATGACCATCGCCGCTGCGGCAAGCGCTACAAACAACCACCATAACCAGGGAATCAAAATTGAAGCGATCAGGATGGGTAAAGCAACGACGGCGGTCAGGATTCTTTGCATTCGCTATTTTTTGCCAACCACGAGCTTCAGTCCGCCAAAACGCCTGTCGCGACGCTGGTAGTCCACCACGGCTTCGAGCAGATGAACGCGACGGAAATCGGGCCAGAGGGTTTCGGTGACGTAGATTTCACTGTACGCACTTTGCCAGAGCAGAAAGTTTGAGATTCTGAGCTCACCGCTGGTCCGTACCAGCAGATCGAGTTCGGGGAGGTTGCGTGTGTAAAGCTCGTTCGCGATCCGCTCTTCGGTCAACTCGTCCGGACGGCTGCCTTCGTCGATCAATCGTCTCACTGCCGCCCGTGTTGCGTCGACGATCTCTGAGCGACCACCGTAGTTCAAGGCGACGGACAGGACCATTCCCTTATTTCGAGACGTCTGTTCGGTGGCACGCTGAATTTCTTTGCGGACGCTCTCGTTGAGTGCGCCGATTCTTCCGATAGCCTGAAACTTGATGTTCTGACGATCGATCTCATCAAGCTCGAGTCGCAGGTAACGACGCAACATGCGCATCAATGCGTCAACTTCATAACGCGGCCGTTTCCAGTTCTCGGTTGAGAATGCATAGAGCGTGAGAGCGCCGAGACCGAGGCGCGCGCCTGTGTCGACGGCGGCTCGCACAGCTTCAACACCCGCTTTGTGACCGGCGATGCGAGGCTGGCTGCGTTGTGCGGCCCAGCGCCCGTTGCCGTCCATGATGATCGCCACGTGACGCGGCAATCGATCCCAGGCTACAGAAGCCAGTAGTGCCTCTTCTCGTGATCCTTTTTGAACTACCCCTGAGAAATCAGAAAGCATAAGAAAGCGAATTATAGGTCATATCGGTCCTATTGGACCTATTTAGTCATAACGAACCGAAAGCAAAGTGAGCCCACATGCTGGCGCCGTGACGGCCGCCATTGGCCGCGCGCCTGTCTCGACCGCCGCGCTGACCGCAGGGCGATCGAGTTCGCCGCGTCCAACGGCCATTAGTGTTCCCGCAATCGTTCGCACCATGTAGCGCAAAAAGCCTTCAGCACTTACTCGAATCTCGATCAACGAGCCAGGAGAACGTTCTTCTGCTCTTTCGCTGATGTCCATCTGCGTGACTGTCCGAACACGATCCTCAACATCCGATTGTGCCGCTGAGAATGCCGTCCAATCGTGCTTGCCGAGAAACAACTCCGCACAGTTTCTCATCCGTTCGAGGTCCAGCGGACGCGCCTCCTGATGTGCATAACGCCACCAGAACGGAGATATTACAGGTCCGTTGACGATTCTATAAACGTATGTCTTCTCGAGTGCGGAATAACGCGCGTGAAAATCGTCTCCGGCAGTCTCAACAGTCAGCACCCGCACATCTTTCGCTATGTTCGCATTGATCGCTGCACGAAGCTTCTCTGTCGAGATCTCGCGTTGAATCTCGACGCTCGCAACCTGCCCCTCGGCGTGAACGCCCGCGTCCGTGCGACCTGATCCATGAACATTAACGCTGCGGCCATCGAGCAACGACAGGGCTTGTGTCAACTCACCCTGAACAGTCCTTAGCTCTCCCTGAATCTGCCACCCGTGAAACTCTGTACCGTCGTACTGAATCAACAGCTTGTAATTCACGGCGCTGCTTTCCTGCTACCCGGCTTCACCACCGGCTCGCCGAGCTTACACGCGTCACAAGCAGAAGCTTCAACCGACAACACTTTCAGCGATGCGAGCGCCGTAAGCGGCACGCCGACGTCTGCACCGCCCGCTGATCGATCAATGATCGATGCTGCTGCGATTACATTCGCGCCGGCTTTTTCGAGCGCTTCAATCGTGTCGCGCGTTGAACCACCGGTGGTGACAACGTCTTCAACAACCAATGTCTTTTCACCCGTCGTAACAGTAAACCCGCGACGCAGCGTCATCTGGCCCGCCTCGCGTTCGGTCCAGATAAATCTCGCACCCAGCGCGCGCGCTACTTCATGACCAATCACGATCCCACCGATCGCAGGCGACGCAACGAGCTGAATTCCCTGCCCCTGAAACTTCTCCGCGATCGCTCGTCCAAACGCTTCAGCCTTGTCAGGAAACTGAAGCACGAGCGCACACTGCAAATAGACCGTGCTGTGCAAGCCGCTCGAAAGTTGAAAATGACCTTCCAGCAACGCGCCGGTCGCTCTGAATTGATCGATCACTTGTTCAGCGTTCAATTCCTTACCTCGCTCAATAGGTACATGCTACAATCCGGTCGAATGCCGCCTTACTCGAATTTAGTTTCAGATTCTATTCTGGTCCAGGACACAATCGACCTACTAACTTGCGCGGGCGGACGCGCCGCTGCGTCGGATATCGTCGACGCGGTTTTCAAACTCTCTCACATCGACGACGAACTTGCCGGACTACTCGTAGCCGATCTCATCAGAAACGATCGACGCTTCAAAATCATCGAGAACAACACCGTCGAACTACTACAAGACGAGAGCCAATTAAGACGGTTGAAAGATCTCGACTTTGTGGTCGTTGACGTCGAAGCAACTGGCGCCAAGACCCCGCCGAACCGTTTGATCGAACTCGGCGCATATCGCATTCGTGGTGGACGCATCGTCGATAAGTTTATGTCGCTCGTCAACCCGGAAATCCCGATTCCACGTTTTGTCGCGTCGCTCACCGGCATTTCAAACGATATGGTAAAGAGCGCGCCCGTCTTCGCGAATGTCGCGCCGCAGTGGCTCGATTTCGTGGATAACTCAGTTCTCGTGGCCCACAACGCGCCGTTCGATACGAGTTTTCTGAATCACGAAATCTCGCGCGTTTATCCCGGTCATCGCATGGTGAATCCGCACCTTTGCACGGTGAGACTCGCGCGGCGTGCGTTTCCCGATCTTTCCAATCATCGTCTGGACACAATCGCGAATCACTTTTCGATCCCGATCGTCAGCCGTCACCGCGCGGGCAGCGATGCACTCGCGACCGCTGAGATCTTTCTCCTGTTACTCACCGAACTCGAAGAAACACACGGTATCAAAGATCTCGCAGCAGCGCGTAATTTCCAGTTTCCGGAAATAGGCACGGATCTTCACGGATGATCAGGCACGATTTCCGGTCTTTTAAGTTTCTGTCTTAGCACCACATACAACACAATCAACACCACGAGACCGAGACCGATGAACGGGTAGTATTTCGTTAGAATCTCTTTCGCCTGTGAGCCGTACCGGACTGCTAAATACCCTTCTAATAGAAACCGAAATGCACGCCCAACGATGATCGCGAGCATGAATCGCAGCAAACTGAATCTAAACACGCCCGCCGTCACCACAAACAACTTGAAGGGAAAAGGCGGCGGCAACAACGTCGCAACCAGCACTGCAAACGCATCGTACTTTTCGATCCAATTCTTCACGCGCTGCTGCTTCGCTTCTGAGAATCTGTTCAGCGCCCGCGAACCTGCCCGTCGAGAAATCAAGTACAGAATCCAGCAACCGAGCGCAGACCCACTCGTCGCCATGAACGCGTAGAGCAACATCCAGCTCGGATTCGTCGTCGACAAAAGAATCATCAACGCATCCGCACTGCTAGGAAGGGGCACAAATGTCGAATCAAGCAACGCTACTGCAAACAGTCCAAAGGCGCCGTATGTGATCAGATATTCAGAAAGACGGGTAAGCCACTTAGTAATAAATTTCAATCATTGGTCCTTTCAGTCTCTAAAACTTCTTCGGCGCTCTTATTCAAGCCTGCATTTGCGTTCATGCGCCGGTTAACAAGGATATAAATGATTACGCCAATGAGTACGATAGACGCGACGATGCTGATTACAATGAGCCCGTTATCTTTCATAAAGAGCAGGACTCGCCGGCCATAGAAAACAGCAAGAATGCCCTCGACGTAATAGCGGAAAGACCGCGCAATCATCACCGTCAGTAAAAACTTCCAGCGCGGATACTCGAGCGCACCTGCAGTAGCAACGAAGATCTTGAAGGGCAACGGAGGAGGAAGAATCGCGGGAATCCCGATCGCCAGAAAGCCGAAGCGCTCGTATGCTTTCTCAACCCGCCTGATATGTTCCAGCTTGAACCGCTTTCGCAGCACCGCCTGACCGCCGCGACGAACGATCGTGTAAAGCAAATTGCATCCGATTACACTACCGGCGGCTGCAAAAAGCGGGAAATAAAATGCGGCGCTTGGATCTTTGTAACAGCGGCCAACAACCAAGTAGTCGTTGATTTCAGGCAGGGATAAGAGCGACGAGTCGAGCGCCCCGATAATGATCATCGCGGGCGCCGCGTAATATAGCGGCAACCCAATAACGTTTACTTCCAACCACCTTGCAATCGCCAGTAACCAGTCGTACATGCGGCGGTTATGAAAGCATAACTGCACATCCGTATCAAAACCCGCGTTGATCTGTGGCTATTTAACTGGTGCGAAAACGGAAGGTGTGTCGTAAGTGACGCCGACCGTAAACCCGGAGTTTGGACTGAAGCTCGTGAGGCCCTTGATGCCGGCGAAATCGAATCGCAGTCCCGACGCTCGGATCTGCATTCCTAATCGCGCTTCGCCGTACGATTCAGTGCCGAGTGGACCGTTGCCAGGTCGCGTGTTGGCGCGGCCGTTTACTTCACCCGCAACACTGAATTGTCTGTTGATGCGAAAGATTCCGGCGAGTCCGTAAGTTATGACGTCGTTTTGCGAAAACAGTTCAGTCGGAGCGGTGAGAATCGCAATGCCGAGATTGCCGAAAGTATTCAAGCGTCCATCGGGGCCAAACTTCTTACCGACCAGAATCGAACCGAAGGCGTTTGTCTGATTAACGCCGATGCCGCGCGCTTCGTTTGAGTTTGGAAGCTGGACGCCAAAACGGAATCCGAGCGATGGACCGCGACGAGTTTCATTGCGCAGTTTGAATTTAGCAGCGAGGGTGAAGTCGCCCGTGTCGTTCGTGGAGTTTGCTCCCGGCGCAATTTCCAGCGGAATCGCCGACACGCCGCGTGAATTGATGCTGACGTAATTCTGGGCCACGCCTTCGATTTGAAACTCGACGTTCGGCCCCATTCCAAAATTGATGCCGATAACACCGACACGTGTCAGGTCGCCTCTGATGCCGGACACGGTGTACTTCGCGCCCTGCATGAAGTCGATGCCGGCTTCGATGCGGATCGTTCCCGGTGGAATGATGTCGACGTCTTCAGTGATCAGAGGTCGTTGCTGTGCGGCGCCTAAAACAGCACAGCAGACAAGCAGGGCCAGAGTGAAAAGAAGGCGCTTCATCGCGGAGGGATTCTAAGACAGGATTACAGGATTAACAAGATTTAGTTAGAATCAGT
>DATEIS010000216.1:0-8754 GCA_035278765.1 Pyrinomonadaceae bacterium
ACGGTTGGTGGATCCTCCGTCTCAAGTGGTTGCTGGGGTGAGGACAGTAACCACGAATATGGATGGGCGCGACGCACTCCCACGTATGTCGCGCCCATTCGCTTTATAGCCACAAGTAAAACCAGCCACAAAAAGGCACATAAAGCACAAAATGCTTTCTGCTAGAATCCAGCTTCTGTATGCACCGGCTGGAAATTTCCCTCAAACAAACGGCTCGACGGAGTGAGATCAATATCGGCAGCGGTATCAGGCGAGATCTCGGAGAATTGCTGCCGCTAAAAGCTCCTCGTCGGGTTGGAATCATCTCGAACCAACGCGTCTTCGACCTTTACGGTCGTGACGTTAAGCGCTCTTTGAAGGCTGCCGGATTTAAGACGCTCGAGTGGCTGATGCCGGAAGGTGAGCGTTATAAGTCGTTCCCGGTATTGGAGAAAGCGGTCACTTTTCTTAGTGAAAACCGCTTCGAAAGGGACGACTTGGTGCTGGCGCTTGGCGGTGGAGTCGTTGGCGATCTGGCGGGTTTCAGTGCGGCAATTTACCTCCGCGGTCTGCCGCTCGTTCAGGTGCCCACAACGCTTTTGTCGCAGATCGATTCGTCGGTCGGCGGCAAAACCGGAATCAATCTTCCCACCGGAAAGAACCTGGTTGGCGCCTTTCATCAACCGTCATCGGTATTCATCGACACGGAAACACTCGCTTCATTACCGCCGCGCGAACTGGTTTCGGGTTTTTGCGAAATGGTCAAACAATCCCTCATTGCCGATACGTCGCTTTTTGAGATGACAGTAAATTGTCTTCAAAAACAGGACGACCAGCGCAATTTTCTTCGCTCAACGGAGTTTGAAAACCTGATTGCGGCGCAATGCAGTTTCAAAGCTTCAATCGTTGCGAATGATGAACGCGAGTCAACCACTCGGACGGATGTGAAATCACGGCGCGTGTTGAATTTCGGGCACACAACTGCTCATGCGTTGGAGACGATCACAAACTATCGTTACTTCCGTCACGGTGAGGCAGTTGGGTATGGAATGTTAGTTGCCGGAGAACTTTCGCGAAACCTGGGTCTCATCGACTCGGGAGAACTTAAAACTTTGCGTGATGCGGTCAGTCTTGCTGGACCACTTCCACGCGCAAACAATCTCGATACAGGCGCGATCATGCGCGCTCTCAAGCACGACAAGAAAAGCGTGGGTGGTCAGATCAATTGGGTGTTGCTCGAAGGGATAGGCCGGCCGAAGATCGTAGAAGGCCGGCTTATCAGCGCGAAGACTTTGCGTCTATCGCTGCGAGCTGGATTACAGGCATTGGAGAGTTCCCACTAATGCAAATGCAAAGATCAGGCGAACGAGGCAGTGCGAGCCTCAAGTTTGTGATTGTGATGGCGATCCTGGGTGGGTGCGCTTATGCCGGATATCTCTACGTTCCGGTGGCGTATCACGCGGCAGTGTACAAGGATTTAATGCAGCATCAGGTTGATGTGGCTTCAGCGCAGGGATATAAGCCGGAGTGGTTGGCGGAACAACTGAGGAAGAACGCTCCCGAGTATGAGATTCCAGCCGATGCTATTTACACACCCGTGCTACGCGATAGTCGAATGGAACTAAGAGTTCAGTACGTCCGGCCAATCGAATTTCCCGGCTACACCTACAACTACGAATTCGATCACACCGTAAAGAGCACCGCGTTTCTTACTTTCAAATAGACGTATCCACAGATTACACAGATAAATATTCTGCGTAATCTGTGGATAGGTTTTTCTTATCTTGGGGCGCCGCCGTCGAGGAACGCTTTGAGTTTTCGAGAGCGTGAGGGATGGCGCAGTTTGCGTAGAGCTTTCGCTTCGATTTGACGGATACGCTCTCTGGTGACTGCGAAGTGTTGCCCGACTTCTTCGAGCGTGTGTTCTGAGCCCGTCGTCCCAAGCCCAAACCTCATCTTGATCACTTTTTCTTCGCGCGGAGTGAGCGTTGCTAAAACTTCATCCGTGATCTCGCGCAGGTTTGAAGCAACCACTGCATCCGCGGGGTTCAGGATCGACTTGTCTTCGATAAAATCGCCGAGATGTGAATCCTCTTCCTCGCCAATCGGCGTCTCCAAAGAGATCGGCTCCTGAGCAATCTTCAAAACCTTCCGAACTTTGGATACCGGGATATCCATCTTCCTTGCAATCTCTTCGCTGGTCGGTTCGCGTCCCAGTTCCTGCACAAGCGATCGAGACGTCCGAATTAGCTTGTTGATCGTTTCGATCATGTGCACTGGAATACGAATCGTGCGCGCTTGATCCGCTATGGCTCGCGTGATCGCCTGGCGAATCCACCACGTCGCATAAGTCGAAAACTTATATCCGCGCCGCCATTCAAACTTGTCGACCGCCTTCATCAATCCGATGTTGCCTTCCTGGATCAAATCCAGAAACTGCAAACCGCGATTCGTGTACTTCTTCGCGATCGACACAACCAACCGGAGGTTCGCCTCGACTAGTTCGCGCTTCGCCTGCCCAGTCTGTTGTTCGCCGATGACGATGGCCTGAAGCGATCTCTTGATCTCGATCGGACTGACAAAATTGTCGATCTCGATCTGCAACAACTTCTTGCGCGCCATCAGAATGCGGCGCCTGAAATCTTTTTCCTCCTCAGGCTTATGGCGCTTGCGGCTTAACTTCTCGTTTGCACTGTCGATCTCACGCTCTGCTTCGCGCACTGATTTCTGAACTGCACGAATCGAATTGATCAATCGCTGTCGCGCACGCTCTGTCAGATTCAGGCGTCCGATTTCCTGGGCTATTTCGAGGCGCATTCGCGCCACCCGGTTCCTCGCACGGGTTAACTTTTTGCTCTTCTTACCGTGCGTGAGTTTTTGTTCGGCCTTTAGTTTCTCAAACTCTTTCAGCCCGAGCTCGCAGTGCTTGTCGATGTTCTGGATTCCTTCGATGGTCCAGGCCCGGTATTCTTCGGCTTTGTCTTCGTCGCCGGTGAGTTCGGCCTGTTCGGAGAAGGTTACTGTGTCGCGAATGTTTATGCGGCCGTTTTCCAGATCGTCGCCAATCTTCAACACTTCACGAACTGCAATGGGAGAACGCGCGATGGCCTTATGCGTTTTAAGCTGGCCGCGTTCGATGCGTTTCGCGATCGCGACTTCACCCTCACGCGTGAGCAACGGCACCACGCCCATTTCGCGGAGGTAAAGTCGAACCGGATCGTTTGTCTTTTCTAAAGCACCGGCGGAGAGGTCCAGTTCGATGTCTTCGTCGAGACCTTCTTCATCCTCGTCAGCCACTGTCGCAGCGGCCTGTTCCAGGAGTCGCTCGTCGGAATCGGCGACGGGAATGTTGGAGCCTTCAAGTTTTTGTAGTACGTCTTCAATGTCGTCGGGAGAAACAACATTGTCCGGCAACTCACGGTTGAGATCGTCGAACGTCAGGTATTTCTTGTCGCCGCCCAATTCGAGGAGGCGTTCCATTACGTCGTCGCGATCCTTGTCTTCCATACTACTCACGGTTATTGCTCCATTTAGCTCAACGGACCATCGCTAACGTAACGTAATTCCTCCGCACGGCGCACAAGTTCATTCCGACGGCGTATTAGCTCAAATTGCTGACGAGTAAGTGCCTCATATCGGGCTATATCCCCGGCCTTATCGGCACTGTCAAGCTCTCGCTTCAATTGGTTGACCTTTCGATCAATCTGTATTCGGCGAAGTCCATCGATGCCTCCCTCCGCCAAAATAAATCGACGCTGAGCGTCACCGATCTCTTCAGCAGCAGGATCAGTTATCAATAATCTTGATAGCAGATTTGACGCCACCTGATCTTCTTCGATCCTTCCGGCAAGATCCTCCATGTCAAGGTTAATCCCTGAGCTTTCTATGTCTGTTAATTCCTTAAAAATTCGTTCACTTGATAAACCTTCATAATCACATGGTTCGATTTTCGGCAAAATCGAGCGACGCAAGACGCAATCAAAAAGTAGGAGCTTAAGTAGTCGTTCTTCTGTCGAGGTTACCTCAAAGTCGGAGGCTCCCGCATGCTTTCTGATATCAGCAATACTTGCGTCGGTCGTTCCCATAACCCTACGCCAGAAGGCCGCCTTGAGTGACGCGTTCTCGATCATTAATTCATTCATAGCTAGATCGAAATACTCTCGTCTTTGTAGATTGCTGCGAATCGCTCGAAGGTACGGTAATACCTCTTCAACTGCCGCATCTTTATCCGGAGGATGATTGATGTTGCGAGAGCGGATCGCGCTTTCGATTACGAATTGTATGTGTGGTTGTGCCTGCGCCCTTTGTTGTTGATATTCCGTTACGCCAAACTTTCGGATGTACTCGTCGGGATCTGCGTCGTCGGGAAGCACCAGCACCTTAACTTCGAGATCCTCGGCGAGGAGAATCTCGATCGCTTTTTTCGCGGCTTGCACGCCGGCGCGGTCGCCATCATAGTTGACTACAACTCTGCGCGCAAACCTACTTAGAAGCTTTACTTGATCCGGCGTCAACGCCGTTCCCAAACTCGCAACAACGTTTCGCACCCCGTACTGATAAGGCACAATCAGATCCAAAAATCCTTCGACTAAAATCGCGAAACCCTGTCGACGAATCTCGTCACGAGTCAGACTTAGACCAAACAGATTGCGGCCTTTTACGTAAGCAGCCGTTTCAGGCGAATTGATGTATTTCGCGTCTTCGCCTTTGAGTGTTCGTCCACCAAACGCGATGGGCCGGCTCTGTGCGTCGAGCACAGGGAACATCAAGCGACCACGAAAGCGATCGTAAGAACGGTTGGAGTCCTCCTTTTTTGCGACCAAGCCACTACGATCTATATGTTCCTGAGTGGCGCCTTTATTTCGTAAATAATTTGAAAGCGCGTCCCAACTATCCGGAGCGTAGCCGAGTCGAAACGTTTTCTGCGTCTCTTCGGAGAGGCCGCGCTCTTTTAAGTAGTCGCGAGCAATGCGGGCCTCGTTACCCGACTCGAGCTGTTGTTGCCAAAACTCCATGGCCCATGCGTTGAGCTGGATGACGAGGTCGGACTCCTGGCGTCGCGCTTCGAAGCGGCCGTCGTCCACCATTTTCGGGAGTGGCATCCCGACTTTGTCAGCAACGATTTTGATTGCTTCCGGAAAAGGGACGCGCTCGATTTCCATTACAAAGTTGAAAACCGAGCCGCCTTTGTGACACCCGAAACAGTAGAAGATCTCTTTGGCTGGACTGACCGAGAACGACGGCGTCTTTTCTTTATGAAACGGGCAACACGCCATCCAGTTCGCGCCCTTCTTCTTGAGCTGCACGTAGTCCTGAATGACCCGGACGATTTCTGCCTGTCGTTTGAGATCGTCGATGAATGTCTGGGGGTAACGCATTATTTGAAGATTCGAATTCGGGTCCGCTCAACAACTGCAGTTCGTTTACGGTACTTCTTTAAATCAGCACTCCGAACAAAAGCTTCAACGATCTTCATGATGGCAAGAGCGCCTTGTCTTGTAGGACGAAAAACAACTATGCCAGCATGACCTTTCGGGGGATATGCCTTCAGGTTCAGAAAATCTGTGTCCAGCGTAAACAGAATTCGACTCTCATCCGATGCTTTACGCAGAACTTCTTTATCTGCGGCTCGTGCTAATCCTTCACTAAATGCTGTATCGACATCGTGACCGAAAACTTCCAAAGTAGACTGAAGATGACGAGAGAGATTGTGGTCGAGTTTAATCTTCATGCGGCCGAAACTGTCCGTGCTAACTCCGCCGCATATGCTACTGCTGCTCGGACGTCATCCTCGGTCAGTGGGGGAAAATGATCGACGATTTGAGCCGGGGTTAATCCCTCCGCTAAAGAATCAAGCACCACAGCGACGTGGATTCGCGTGCCGCGAATACGTGGTTCTCCACCAAGCACTTTGGGATCGGCCACTACTCGTTTTAGCAATTGGTTGTATGCACTATCAGTCATAGCTAATTATTGTCTCAACTCAACCACCGTTGCACCAGCGCCGCCCTGATCGCGTGGGGCGGGTAAGAAACGGGAGACGTGGGGGTGGCCGTCTAACAGAGCGCCAATCGCGCGACGCAATGCGCCGGTGCCGTGTCCGTGAATGATTCGTACTTTGCTCAAACTCGCCAGCGAAGCTTCATCAAGAAACTTGTCTACTGCATCAACTGCTTCGTCAGTCGTTTGTCCAATGACGTTTAGTTCGGATTGTGCTTTGTCTTCCGCGGCGCCCAGATGAACTTCCGCCTCGGCTGACCGTTTGAGTTTTTCCAGTTTTCCCTGTTGTGATTTCGGCGCCGTTGATTGGACCAGTTCGAGGTTTTCGAGTTTTTCTCTAAACCGCAGAGACTTCACTCTCACTTCCGCCATGCCCTCTTTGATCTGGTCCACAATGCCAACTGAGCCGAATGAACGAAGCTTTACCTTGTCGCCCACGACAATCTCGCGTGGAGCGGCGAGGACGTATTCCGGAGTCTCTTCCGCGGCACGCTCAGGCTCTGCTCGTTCAGGTTGAACCGGTTGCCCTTCACGCACGATTCGAACTGCGCGTTCTGCCGTGCGTTTGATCTCAGTTATTTGACGCTGCGACTCGCGCTCCAGTCTGGTTCGTTCCGTGCGGTCCTCGATCTTCGCCACGAGCTCGCGAGCTCGCTTCTCAATCTCTGCAATCGTGCGTTGAACTGATTGATCAAACGTCGACTGCCGTTCACGTTCCCGTTTTGCCGCCTCTTTGTCGAGCGCTGCGAATTTCTCTGCAACTGCCGCTCGTTCTTCTTCCAGCGCGATCCGCAACGCCTCCGCTTCTTCTGCCTCTCGCTTGATTCGTCGCAAATACTCAGACGCCTGCAACGACGAATCTTTAACAGATCTCATCGCGTCGTCGACAATGGGAGTGGGAACACCAAACCTTCGCGCAATCTCCAGACCCGAAGAGGCTCCAGCCACGCCAACAAGTAATCTGTAAGTTGGACGCAAAGTCTTTTCGTCAAACTCGACGCTTGCATTGACTACATCTTCTTCGTTGCCCGCGTACATTTTGAGTCCACTGTAGTGCGTTGTCGCGATAACGTGTGCACCGCAAGTTCTTCTGAAGTGATCGACAACTGCAACTCCGAGTGCGGATCCTTCTTCCGGATCTGTTCCGGTGCCGACTTCATCGAGCAGGACCAGCGCTGGCGCTTCGCAAAGCTCGAGCATTCGCGCAATGTTGGCCACGTGTGAAGTGAACGTCGAAAGATTTGCGGCGAGTGACTGGTGATCACCGATATCCGCCAGCACGGTAGCGTAAAACGGAAACCGTGCTGATTGTGCCGGCACTGAGATACCAGAGAGAGCCATCAGTGCGAGCAAGCCCGTCGTCTTCAACACCACCGTCTTGCCGCCGGCGTTTGCACCGGAGATGACCATTGCGTTTTTATCGCCGTTCAGCGCGAATGACACTGGCACCACTGATCCGCCTGTAGCACGCAGATTTTCTTCCAGCAAGGGATGCCGAGCCTCGACAAGTTCCAGCTCGCCGCTTCCATAAGGTCCAACCTCGGCCTGAATTTCCGGGATCACGCAATTGAAATTCTGATGAAAAATCGCGCGCGCGTTGATGAAATCAAGCTCGGCAACGGCTTGTGCCGCCATCTCGATGCCGGGCAGTTGTGCGCGCAGTTCTTCGGATAAACCGAAGAGAATCTTCGCAATCTCACGCGCTTCACTCTCGTGCAGGCCCTGCAATTCGTTGTTGGCATCGATCGTCTCGAGTGGCTCAACGAAGGCAGTGGCGCCTGATGAAGAGTAACCATGTGCGACGCCCTGAATGCGTCCACGATGATCGGCTTTTACAGGAATGACGAAGCGATCGTTGCGTATCGTTACGAGCTCATCCTGAATCGCCTCGGCAGAGCGGCGCATCAATCCTTCGAGCGAACGCGTGATACGCGAGCGCAGCACGTTGATCTCGTGACGGATCGCAGCAAGCTCCGGACTCGCGCGGTCGTCCAACTCACCGTTGGGAAGAATCTTGTTTGTGACGCGTGCGATCAGCGAATTCAACTCACGCGGCAGGTCCTGGACCAGTTCCCAAAGCACGGGAGTGTTTTCGCGTTCCGCCAGAATTGCGGCTCGCGCAGACATCGCCTGCTCGCAAAGTTTCGCGGTTTGCAGAATCGAAATCGGATCCAGACTCGCCCCTTCGACGCGCAGTCGTCCAATCGCTTCAGATGGATCTGTTAAGCCGCTGAACCACCATTTGACTCCGCGCGCCCGCAACGTCACACATTCGGAGAGTTTTGCGAGCTGGCGACTGAGTTCAGCAACATCTTCGAGAGGCACAAGCGTCTCGACGCGCCGCTGGCCAGCTTCGGTCTGGGCGTTACGTTTGATCAGTTCCAGCAGGTGCTGGTATTCGAGAGTTGTGAAGGCCTGCTTGTTCACGAGGTGTAAAGGTTACAACGACGACAACTGACAGACAAATCCCATACAATGAAACCCGTGAAATCCTTGTTTCTAATAATCGTCTTAATGCTGTTCGCTCAAGGTGTCTCTATGCCTGCTCAAGAAAGACCAAAAGTTCGCGCGCCGGAGATCACCGGTGGTCGCGGTTGGCTGAACACCGACAAGCCACTCTCGATCGCAGCCTTAAAAGGCAAAATCGTCCTGCTCGACTTTTGGACCTACGGCTGCATCAACTGCATCCACATCATTCCGGATCTGAAAAAGCTCGAAGCAAAGTATCCGAATGAACTGGTCGTGATCGGCGTTCACTCCGCAAAGTTTCAAAAC
>DATEIS010000217.1:0-10974 GCA_035278765.1 Pyrinomonadaceae bacterium
CGGATTCGCGTCAACACCACACTCGAGCGCGAGGGTGGTTATCGAAATCCTGGCGTCTCAACGCTGGCCGAGTTCCTTGACCGCAACGGTTACGACGCGAGCGGGATCATCAAGAGCCCGGCGTCAATCACGCGCTTAGAAGACACCGGCGTATTTCCACCTCTGGCATGGCTCTACGAATGGCGCGCAAGACTACAGCAACAGATCGATAAGCAGTTCGCACCGGAGACTGCGGGTGTGCTGGATGCGACGCTGCTCGGCAATCGTTACAACCTTTCATACAGCGCGTCTGAACGCTTTCGCGAAGGCGGCACTTTTCACGTCCTCGTCATTAGCGGTCTCCACATCAGCTTCATCGGCGGCCTTATGTTCCTACTCATGCGCCGTTTGACCAGACGCAGACTCACGCAGTTCCTGTTGCCTGCCATTATCGTTTGGGCTTATTCGATCGCTGTCGGCGCTGACGCGTCCGTTGTTCGAGCGGCGCTGATGTTTACTTTTGCAGGACTGGCGACGATCGTATTCCGGCAGTCAAATTCGCTGAATGCTTTGGGCGCCGCAGCCCTGGTGCTCTTGATTCATAGTCCCAAAGAGCTTTTCGATCCGTCATTTCAACTGACGTTTCTCTCGGTGCTCGCGATCGTTGTCATCGCATGGCCGTTATTGTTGAAGCTGTCAGCAATCGGCGCATGGTATCCGTCGCGCTCGACTCCGTATCCGCCTGCATGTTCGCGCACGGTAAAGACCTTCTGCGAAATACTCTTCTGGCGCGAGAAAAAGTGGGCTCAGGAACTCGCGCGTTCTTCACATAAATATCGCCTCTTCAAGTCAGAAGCGGCTCGATGGGCCGCGCGGTATCACGTACAGTCTGTTTTGCGTTACATGTTTGGCGCGGTGGTGGTCTCGGCAAGCGTGCAACTGATGCTGTTGCCGCTGATGATCGTCTATTTTCACCGGCTCTCGTTATCGTCGCTGGTGCTGAATATCGTTGTCAGCGTGTTACTCGCGGCACTTGTTGTCATCGCAATGCTGGCTTTGATTGTTTCACAGGTGAGCGTTGGCCTGTCGGCGCCGCTAATCAAACTCGCAGACGCGATCGACTGGATCATGATCCACAGTGTCGATCCGTTTTCGAGTCTCGGCCTTGCATCGTTGAGACTGCCTGAATATTCAGGGCCGGCTGCATCGCTCTATGCTGTTTACTTTCTTCCTCTTTTCTTTCTCATCATCGCACTATTGCACTGGCAACCGCTCGGCTCGCGTCTTCAACGCGAATGCAAACTGCGCCGTTACGTTCCGTTACTCTCGTTTGCACAGCTACTTCTTCTCACGGTCCTGGTCCTGCATCCGTTGAGCGCTGTGCGTGTCGATGGAAAGCTCCGCGTTGATTTTCTCGACGTTGGCCAGGGTGACTCAGCGCTCATAACGATGCCTGACGGAACTACACTGCTTGTTGATGCCGGCGGAAATACAAATGACAACTCGCGTAGGATTGGAGAAACAGTCGTCTCGGAATACTTATGGTGGAGAGGCTTGAGTCAGATTGATTATGTGCTGGCCACTCACGCCGACGCCGATCACATCGATGGCCTGAATGATGTGCTTAAAAACTTTTCAGTACGAGGCGCGTTGATTGCCCGACGTCCCGAGAACGATCCGGAGTTCGAAAAATTCTCGCAGTCACTGACGCAAACCGGAACGTACTCTGAGATGATTCAGGCTGCCGATGTGATTCGTTTTGGGGACGTCAAGGTTGATGTCTTATGGCCGCCCGCCGATGGTGATAAATGGACGAACAACGACTCGATCGTCCTGCGAATTCAGCTTGGCGAGCGTTCTATACTTTTCACAGGCGACATAGAACAAGCCGCGGAAAGATCCCTGTTAGCATCGCAGCAACAACTGCGCGCTGATGTCGTGAAGGTCCCTCACCACGGCAGTAAAACTTCCTCGACCCAAGGCTTCGCTCTCACCACCAAACCAAACCTGGCGATCATCTCCGTCGGCCGCAATTCAAGATTTGGTCACCCACACAGAGAAGTCGTCGATCGCTGGCAAACAAACGGCGCCACAATCCTCACCACTGGCGAATGCGGAACCATCACCGTAATTACCGACGGACAGGAACTACGCGTCAAGAGGTTTATTGGCGGGTAAGACCGTACTTCTTCATGATTGCCTGGCCTTGTGGACCGGTGAGAAATGCGGCAAAGGCGCGTGCGGCTTTTTCATTCTTCGTTGTCTTGATGATCCCGAGACCCTGATCGATTGGCTGATGCAACTCCTCGGGTATCAACGTCCAGCGGCCACGACTCTGTATGCTTAGCGACAAGGCCACGATCGAGACATCTACATTGCCAGTCTCCGCGTACTGAAGTGTCTGGCGAATGTTGTCTCCGTAAACCAGCTTCGGTCGCACACGCTCCCAGATTCCAACACTTTCAAGCGCCTGCTTCGCTGCGAGCCCGTAAGGAGCATGATCGGGATTCGCGATCGCGATACGCATGACTTCAGGGCGCGCGAGGTCAGCGATTCCCTGTAGTCGAATGTTGCTCGCATCAGGTGTCCACAGCGTGATGCGTCCGCGCGCATAAATCGCTTTGCTGTCAGGAATGATCAAACCCTGCTTGTCCAACTCGTCGATATAGCTCACATTCGCAGCCGCAAACAGATCAACGGGCGCGCCATTCTCGATCTGCCTCGTGAGCATACCTGTCGATCCAAAAGTAAAGACGACTTTAACTCCATTGGCGGCTTCAAACTCGCGGCCGAGTTCTTCGAAAGCTGGAGTGAGATCGGAGGCTGCGGCGACAGTCAGTTCGTCGTGAGCAGAGGTGGTGGAGGGTCTATCCTTGCACGCGGTGACGCACGCCAGCGCGATGACTAACGCGGCGAGCGGCGCCAGCCGCGTCTCAAGTCGGAAAATCATTAGGCGTGTAAAGGTCTACCTTGGCACTTCCTACTTTGTAAGTCTTGAGCACACCGAGCGGCGGCGCATAAACGTGAATCGTGATGAGATCCTGACCACTGACTTCGGGATTTCCGAGTTGATGAATGTCCGGCACTTCAGCGCCCGTGACGGTGCCCACCGGGCATTCACGACCCGTGTCGTAACACAAACCCTGCTCGTCGTCGTACTTGAAAATCGTTTCCCACATCAGACCCTGTTGAACTCTTACCACACCGTGAGAGCCGTTGTGATCGTGAATCGGCGTCTTCTGACCCGGACGCCAACAGATCACCAGCATCTCGACCGCCTCATTGCGACAAACTCGATGGCGCCAGTAATTGCCTTCCTTGAAACCGAGGTACGGCTTCAGATCAAGCTCCGTGATCTCCACGTTCGCGACCCAGTTATTCAAATCTTCAAGGGTTGGGACGCTTTGTTGGCTGTTTAGACGTTCTACCAGCTCTGTAAACGTGAGCGAACTGCCATCGGGCGGTTTGGTACTAATGGGAGTGTTGGTGTTGATAAGTGTCGACAAGAGTTCGGATCTCCGAGAAAACTTATACCACGGATATAACGGATCTTTAAAAAGCGATTTACGCGGATTTGAGAACGATTCGGAGATCGCGGACGTTGGTGCCGGTTGGACCGGTGACGATGAGGTCGTTGAGTTGTTCAAAGAACGTGTAGGAGTCGCTGCGTGCCAGATACTGTTCGGCGTCGAGGTTGAGGTTTCGAGCGCGACTAATGGTTGTTTCGTCGGCGATAGCGCCTGCGGCAGGACTGTTGCCGTCGATGCCGTCAGTGCCTGCGCTTAAGACGACGACGTGTGAGGTTTGATCTTGAAGACTGATCGCGCAGCGCAAGGCGGTTTCGAGGTTTCTGCCGCCGCGGCCGTCGCCACGGACCGGGCAGGAGAATTCGCCTCCCGAGACCGTGCAAGAGGGACCTTCGAGCAGAAGATCGCAACCATCTTGAATCGACTGTTCGTTGATGTCGTCCCGCAATAAACATTCATAGCCGAGTTCGATCGCTTTCGTTCGGGCTGCTTCCTCCGCGGTGCGGTTGTCCAGAAGAACAACGTGCGATCCATTCACCAGATCGTTTGCGGGTTTGGCGTTGCGCACGGCTCTTACAATCGATTCGGGTAAGACAGTGTCGAGACTGTAGTGCTCGAGCACTTCAATTGCTTTTGGTGTATCGAGTGGCGCAGCGAGTGTTGGTCCAGAAGCTACACTTGCTTCGTCGCCGGGATTGGTGTCGGAAACGATGAGCGTGAACATTTGTGCTCGTGGTGATCTTCGAGCCAGCCCGCCACCTTTCACTGCCGAGAACGCCCGGCGTACTGAGTTTACTTCCGCGATGCTTGCCCCGCAGGAGATCAGATCCTGATTCGCGGCTCTGAGATCGCGTAAAGACATGTCGTCGTTGACAGGCCATTCGATCATCGCGGATCCGCCGCCCGAGATTAGAAAGATTACGATCGCTTGTTCGGCGTTGGCGCGATCGAGAAGTTCGAACGCGGCATGTGCGGCGGCGAGGCTCGCATCGTTTGGTAATGGATGGCCGCCGATGAAGTCTTGCCAGCGTTCTGCGTTGTGTCGTGTTGAGGAGACGATCACACCCGCGGTTAACTTTTCACCAAGTGCGTCGTCGAGACCGAGCG
The DNA here is from genome assembly GCA_035278765.1 of Pyrinomonadaceae bacterium. Taxonomy (GTDB): domain Bacteria; phylum Acidobacteriota; class Blastocatellia; order Pyrinomonadales; family Pyrinomonadaceae; genus PSRF01. Next base: position 4,614 of record DATEIS010000217.1, read on the forward strand.
CCATCGACGTTGCGGCTTTACCGATGGCGATTGAGTAAATGGGAGATGAGACGTTGAGTTGATTAACTGACTGTTTGACTGCTACGCGAGGATCTACAGCCGAGACCGCGTGATCAAAGATTAAGCGGGCATCTTCTCGAAGGCGCATTTAGACAGGATTACAGGATGTAACAAGATTAACAGGATTTCTTTTGTGCTTTATGTGCCTTTTTGTGGCTAAAAATCTTTGTGGCTAGACATCCGACGAGGCCATTTCGTCCCAGTCAGCTACCATTTCATATGCTCGACCGAGGACAGGGCGTGGACGAGAGCCGTCGGCCTGTCCAATTAATCCTTCTCGTTCCATGATGTCGAGGATGGCAGCCGCGCGGCCGTAACCGATACGCAGACGACGTTGCAGCACCGACGTCGACGCGCGTTTCATCTCCACACAGATCCGTAGCGCTTCTTCGAAAAGCTCGTCGTGCTCGCCACCAGTCGTTTCGAGTCCGAGTGCTTCTTCGTCTGACTGAGTAATGCTCTCGTCGTACGACGGCGGACCCTGCGCTTTGATATGCGCCACGATGCGACCGATCTCGGTTTCATCAATGTAAGCGCCGTGAACACGAATCAGACGCGATGTCCCCGGTGGCAGGAACAACATATCGCCGCGACCGAGAAGTTGCTCGGCGCCGTTGGTGTCGATGATCGTGCGCGAGTCGATCTTCGAAGAGACGCGGAATGAAATACGGGAAGGGAAGTTTGCCTTGATGAGACCAGTAATCACGTCTACTGACGGTCGCTGTGTTGCCAGCACAAGGTGAATTCCAACGGCGCGTGCCATTTGCGCGAGTCGCGTTATCGATTCTTCAACCTCGCGTCCGGAAGTCATCATCAGGTCGGCGAGCTCGTCAATGATGATCACGATGTAGGGCAACGGTTTCCACGGCTCGCCTTTATCGTCGTATTCCTTGATGAGGTTGCGACGCATGATCTCGGTGTTGTAGCCGTCGATATTGCGCACACCCCAGCCCGCGAGGTCGCGATAGCGGCGCTCCATCTCCGCCACCGCCCACTTCAACGATCGCGACGCCAGTTTCGGATCGACAATGATCGGCGCCGCCAGATGTGGAATGTCTTCGTAGAGCCCAAGCTCGAGGCGCTTCGGATCGATCAGGATGAATTTCACTTCATCCGGTCGCGCACGATAAAGAATCGAGACGATTAGGGCATTTACGCCGACTGATTTACCTGAACCCGTCGTGCCGGCAATCAGCAAGTGCGGCATCTTCGCGAGGTCTGCAACATAGTTCAGACCATCGATCGTTTTGCCGAGTGCGATCGTGAGTTTCGAGCCTGATTCACGAAATGGGCGCGACTCGATCACTTCGCGTAAAAAGATCGTCTCGCGTCGTGGATTCGGGACTTCGATTCCGACGTGCGGCTTGCCGGGCATGCGATCGATGCGAATCGACTCAGCCTTCAGCGCTAAACACAGATCGTCAACAAGCGAAACCACGCGTGAATACTTCACACCCGGATCAGGTTTGAATTCGTAAGTCGTAACAACCGGGCCGGGACAAATGTGTTTGATCTGACCCGTGACGTTGAACTCTTTGCACTTCTCGGCGAGTCGCGTTGCAAGACTGAGCAACTCCGTGTCAGCCTGCTCGCTGTGTGGTGGAGCTTCATTCAGAAACTCCATTGGTGGCAAACCGTAGTCGCTGTAGTTAACTTTGCGGGTTGCATCGAAAGGCAGTTTGCCAGTCGCGGGCGTCTCGGCTTTGACGCGCAACACGGAGGCGCCTTTCACCATTTCTTCAGCGCCTTCATCTTCCTCGACATCCGCAGCCGGAAAGATCGATCGCTTTCCTGAACGACCAGTGACAACTGTTGCCGGCGGTGTCGCAACTCCAACACCCGCACCTGCCGCAACCGCTGTAGCTTGCGACTGGACAGGCTCTATGATCGTGCGACTTGTTTCGGTGCGAATCACGGGCGGTGTGGGCTCAGGCGCAATCGGCTCTTTCATGAAATCTGCAACGCGTTCCGCCGCAGTAAGATTCACTGTCTGCTTCAATGCGCTTTTTGCAGCTTCGCGCTCGGCTTTGATTGCCGCCTTAGTTTCTTTCTTCAACTGCGCGCGTTCGGCACGCATCTGTTGCCATGCTCTGAAGCGCTCCGGGAGCTTGCCGACAAAAGCGAAGCGTGTGCCGATCGCATTGACAATGATTTCGTAAAGTCGAACAAACGAGAAATTCGTTGCGAGCAACAATCCGGTTGCGGCAATCGCGATGAGCAGCACCGTCGCGCCGACGTTATTCAATCCACTTGCGAGCCCCTGTGCGACGACCGCACCGAGAAGTCCACCCGGTTGCACACTTGAATCGAAGAGCGGATGCAGTTGTGAAATCGATAGCAGCGCTGCGGCTGCCACTACCAACACTACGAGCCCGACAATTCTGGTCCAGGGACTGTGAATACTCGCGGTGTGAAACCTTCGGTATGCGGCCGCGAAAAGAAGAAGCGGCAACAAAAACGCAGCGAGACCGATAAACTGGAACGCCATCGCCGCGACATTCGCGCCGATCGATCCGGCCCAATTCTGCGTTTCATTCGCGCCGGCCGAGTTCCACGACGGATCGTTCGGATAGAACGCTGCCGAGATGAGGCAAAGCGACAGCAGCAGTCCTAGCGCGATGAAGAGAATCGCGAGAATCTCGTTGCCACGACCGGCACGCGGAAGAATCACGCGCGGCTTTTCTTCAATGTGTGTAGTTGTTGCCATGAAAACTCCAACTGCAAACTCAGAGACCTATGCAGCCTTGCGGGCGAGCAGGAAGGCCTTGATGAAGTCGTCGATGTCGCCGCCGAGCACTGCCTCGACGTTACCTCGTTCCAGTTTAGTGCGAGTGTCTTTTACCAACTGATAGGGCGCGAGTACGTAACTTCTGATTTGTGACCCGAATGAGATGTCGGCCTTGTTGGCTTCGAGTTCGGCCGTTTCGGCTTGTCGCCGCTCCAACTCGAGTTCATAAAGACGTGAGCGCAGCACCTGCATGGCAACTGCTCGATTCTGATGTTGTGAACGTTGATTTTGACAGGATACGACAATGCCCGTGGGGAGGTGGGTAATGCGAACTGCCGAATCGGTGGTGTTGATATGCTGTCCACCGGCGCCAGTGGCGCGATAAGTATCGACGCGCAAATCTTTGTCGTTGATTTCTACTTCGATGTCCTCGTCTATCTCAGGATAGACAAACAAAGAAGCGAACGACGTATGTCGTCGTGCGGCCTGATCAAATGGTGAGATCCGGACCAGCCGGTGTACGCCGGCTTCGGCCGCCAGCAACCCGTAGGCATATTCACCTTCAACTCTAAACGTAACGCTCTTCAGTCCAGCTTCCTCGCCTGGTTGATACTCGAGCACTTCGGCTTTGAAGCCACGTTGCTCGGCCCACTTGAGATACATACGCAGCAGCATCTCGGCCCAGTCCTGAGACTCGGTGCCGCCTGCGCCCGGATGAATTGTGCAAATAGCGTTGCGGCGATCGTTATCGCCGGCGAGTAACATCTCGGTCTCGGCCTGGCTCAATTCATGTTCCAGCCGTGCGAGCAAAGTTTGCAGTTCGTTGAGCGACGACTCGTCTTCTTCAGCAAACTCAAACAGCACTTCAGCGTCGGCTTTTTCCGATTCGAACTGTTCCTGCCGCTCGATTTTCTTTTCGAGACGACTGCGTTCCTGCAGTAACTTCTGTGCGGCTTCCTGATCGTTCCAGAAATCAGGCGCGGAGGCCTGCGCTTCAATCTTGTTCAACTCTTCGCGACGTGCTGGGACATCAAAGAAACCTCCCGAGTTGGTCTACGCGCGCACGGAGGTCGTCAAACGAAGTACGTAATTCCTGAATTGATAAGGTAGCGTTCATTTTAATCTTCTAAAACTCCTTCTGGCGCTGAACAGGATCGCGATGAAAATCAAAGCGGTGATTGCCGTACAAATCTGCGCGAACAAGTCGCCGTGTCGCGTGTAGAACGTGTCGCCACCACCAGTCGATTCCGGCTTATGCCAGACGCGAACGTCAGTTTGAAATCCCCCGGTGAGATCGAGGACTTCTCCTCGATCGCTTATCAATGCCGTCAGACCAGTGTTTGTGACACGCACCAGCGGCTTACCATTCTCAGCCGCTCGAAAGATCGCGTTCGCGAGATGTTGTCGCATCACAGCGTTTGGGCCGAGATAGCCGTCGTTCGAAATATTGATCAGCACGTCAGCGCCGTCACTACTCAACCGGCGAGCAACCCACGGATACGCAGCCTCAATACAGATGAACACTCCGGCACGACGTTCACCGAAGGGCATCAAGGTGTAACTATCACCCGGGGTGAACTCGCCGACGATTCCACTTATCAAAGAAGCTCCCGGTAACCATTGAGGGAGCGGCACATATTCGCCAAACGGCATTAGGCGAATCTTATCATATTGCGAGATCAGGCGGCCTTCTTCATTTATTAGCAGGGCTGAATTATAAGAGCCGTCTTTGGGGGCAGGCTCAAGCGAGTTGAAGAGCAGTGAGGTGCGATTCTGTTTCGCGAAGTTCGCCAGACGTTCCTGGAGCACGCTGTCAGTGGAATAGGCAAAGTTCATTGGCGACTCGGGCCAGATTACGAGTCTTGGACCGGGACGGTCGCCGAGACTTTGAAGCGCGCGTGTGGTCAATGAGAAGTGACGCTCGAGTAATTCGTTTGTTTCGCGGAGGCTCTTGACTGCCGTCATCGGAACGTTTGGCTGTACGGCGATGACGTTCACCTCGCGGTCGAGTGACTTGAGACGATAGGCCATCATCATCGTTCCCTGAGAAGCGAGCATGACAAACACAACCGCTACAAGAACGAACGCTGTGGCGCCGATGGTCCAGCGAGTTCTTCTGAGTATTAGCAGCGCCACTATCGAGTTAATAGCGACGATGAGAAAACTCACCGCATAGACACCACCCCATCTCGCAGGCTGCGTGAGATACCAGTGATAGGCCTGTGAGTAACCGAGAGCATTCCAAAGCTGGCCTGTTACACCGAGACGAGTCCATTCGAAGGCGGTCCACAATATCGGCGCGAGCAATAGTGCCCACAGCCCCCACTTTTTCACAGACAGCGCAAGCATGAGTGCGAACAATCCTGGAAAGATGCCAACGATGACTGTCGGGCCGATGATTAGTACATAGGCAAGAGCAGCCGGCAGCCCGCCATAGTGGATCATCGAATACGTGAGCCAGTAACAGGTCGCATAAAAGAAGACTGTTCCGGATATCCATCCGAGAATGAATGCGCGTCGTGGCGAGGGATGTTTTGCGATTACTACGAGGAGCGGAACGAGAGCGATCCACGCGAGCGGGTACAACTCGAAGTTTGGAAATGAAAGAATGAGGAGGAGAGCAGTCGCGCCCGCAGCGCTCCACTCGGCTCGAGAAAACACTTGCCGCATCGCGGAGGAGTTTACAAAAAAATTTTTTGAGTTACGAATTCAGGCTGATTGATAGAGGTCAATTCGCTGAAATTTGACGCAAAAAGACAGAAACCGTCACTGCCAAAGTGACAAATTTCGGTATCGCGGATAAACGCGGAAGTAAGTCGATGAATGCAGATCGGCGCTTTAAAAGCAGGAAGACCCGGTCATTACTGACCCGGGTCCAATTTTCGGGGGGAAGCACTGAAGGAACGCTCGGAAGGTAACTGGCGCAGCGGCAGGCGGCGCTCAGGGGAAGTAGGCGGCGGGGACTCGGTCAACATTGCGTCTATTCCGCGTCGTGCCACTCTTACCCTGAGCACCTCGCATGCCACAAAAAAGTTTTTTCTGGAAATGGGCGGGGATTAGGAATTAAGAGCTAGCCACAAAAGGCACATAAAGCTCAAAAGGCACAAAGAAGAATTCAGCACCTCTGCAGTAACGAACTCATTTTGTGCTTTATGTGCCTTTTGTGCTTTTTGTGGCTAAAAGCGGGAGAACCCAGTCATCACTGACTGGGTCCACGGTTCGGGGGGAAGCACTGAAGGAACGCTCGGAAGGTAACTGGCGCAGCGGCAGGCGGCGCTCAGGGGATGTAGGCGGCGGGGGCACGGTCAACAAATTCCGTGTTCCGTGTCGTGCCGCGATTCATTGAGCACGCGCTATGCCAAGAATTCATCAATCTGAGATTTATTAATTGCTCATCGTGACTTGGCGTTGCAGGGCGATGGCTTCCTGGTTGTTGGGGTCGATGGTGATGGCGCTGAGGGCGTACTTGCGTGCTTCGCCGCGGTCGCCGCGGTCGAGGAAGATTCGGCCCAGGAGGATGTAGGCGTCGATGATTTTGGGATCCCAGAAGATCGCTGTCTTCAATGCTGCGAT
>DATEIS010000218.1:0-32811 GCA_035278765.1 Pyrinomonadaceae bacterium
TGCTCCGGAGGAGCACGATGTTTATAGCCTTCATGTTCTTTAGCTATCCCGCTCCGTTAGGAGCGGAATGTAAATTTGAACGCCCCACACACTACATTGCGCTCCGCTGGAGCGCACAGGTATTAGGGTGTAAGGCTATAAACATCTTGGTCCTCCGGAGCAAAAGCCAAACATCTTGGTCCACCGGAGCAAAAGCCAAACAACTTGGTCCACCGGAGCAAAAGTCAAACATCTTGGTCTTCTGGCGCAAAGGCCTCGGACTAGAAAAGATGACTTCGGGCAAACCCGATTAACCTTCCTTTCATAACACAGTACAGGTTATGTGTGGCTTCGCCGGATATATTGATTTGCGTGGCGAGCGCAGAGCAAAGAGAGACCTGCTTAACAGGATGACGGACACGCTTACTCATCGCGGTCCCGATTCGGCAGGCTGCTTCGTAGAAGCGAATCTCGGATTGGGTTTTCGTCGCCTGAGCATTATCGACCTCGCGGGTGGCGACCAGCCGCTATACAACGAAGATAGCTCTCTCGTTCTGGTATGCAACGGCGAAATCTATAACTACCGCGAGTTGAAACATCAACTCGAACAGAAAGGCCACGTCTTTCGCACACACAGCGACGTCGAGGTACTCCTTCATCTCTACGAAGAAGAGGGAGAAGACTTACTGCAAAAGCTTAACGGCCAATTTGCTTTTGTGCTGTATGACAGGCGGAAGAAGATCCTGTTTCTGGCAAGAGATCAGTTTGGCATCAATCCTCTGTATTTCACGGTCGCTGACGGCGTCCTGATCTTCGCTTCGGAAATAAAAGCGATTCTCGAACATCCGCTTGTCGAGCGTCAGGTTGACCTGACGGGTTTGGATCAAATTCTCTCCTTCCCAGGGTTGGTCAGTCCGCGAACGATCTTTAAAGGTATCGAGAGTCTTAAGAGCGGGCATTCCATGACCGTAAAAAACGGCGACATCAGAATCACCGAATACTGGGATCTCGATTACCCGCGCACAGGGGATCTTTCGTACGACCGGCCCGAAAGTTTTTATGTCGAAACACTGGCGGAACTTCTGGCGGAATCCGTGAAGTATCGTTTGCAGGCCGACGTGCCGGTTGGCTTTTATCTCAGCGGCGGGCTCGACTCCTCATTAATTGCGGCGATGATCAAAAAAATCTCGCCACAGGTCAATCGTCATTCCTTCTCCATCAGCTTTACGGATCGCGAAATATGCGAAGCGAAGTATCAGAAGCTGATGGCCCGGCACGTCGGTTCCGAGCATCACGAAACCGTTTTTGATTGGACCGAGATCGCAGGCAGATTGCGAGACATGATTTGGCACTGTGAAAGCCCGGTCAAAGAATCTTTCAATACCTGTTCGCTGGCGTTGTCGCAATCCGCGCGCGATCAGGACATCAAGGTGATTCTGGCTGGAGAGGGCGCCGACGAACTGTTTGCCGGCTATCCCGGATATCGTTTCGATCAACTCGGACTACGCCACTCCAAATCCTACGACCTCGAAACTATCCTCGAGGACGAACTTCGCGAAAAACTCTGGGGCGATAAGGACATCTTTTACGAGGTGGACCAAATTCGCCTTCGAGAGGTTAAGTCGGCATTCTACTCAGCGGACCTGAATGAACTGTTCGAGGATTTCGACTGCCTCAACCAGGACCTAGTCAACAAAGATCTGCTGCGAGACAGACACTTTGTCCACCAAAGATCCTATTTGGATTTCAAACTGCGGCTCTCGGATCATTTGCTCTCAGAGCATGGAGATCGAATGGTGTTGGCTAATTCCACTGAGGGGCGCTACCCGTTCCTGGACATAGACCTGGTGGAATTTGCAACGAGGATCCCGCCTGATTTGAAGCTTAATAGCTTCACTGAGAAGTATATCGTCAGGAAGATGGCCGAGGGCCTTGTGCCTCCGGAGATCATCAAGCGTGAAAAGTTTGGTTTCCGCGCGCCCGGCACTCCTTACCTGCTCAGGCAAAATATCGAATGGATTAACGACCTTCTTTCGTATGAACGAATCAAACGGCAGGGCTACTTCAATCCTGAAGTGACGGAAAGACTAAAATCTCAATATTCGCAGCCCGGATTCAACTTTAACCCGCACCTCGAAATTGATCTCCTGATGGTGGTCCTCACTTTTAACATCCTTTTGGACCAGTTCAACTTGCCCAGCTTGAATTAAGCGGCATTAGGCCTAGCCTCAAGAGTAGGACCTCGCACTTGGATCGGGTCAGTACAGGGAGCGGTAGCGACCTGGTCACAACCATGGCAGTCAAAATTTGCCAGGAAATATCGCATGCTGATCGTTGACCAGGTCGCTACCGCTCCCTGTACTGACCCGATCCAAGAATGACCTCTGACTTTTGAGGCAAAGCGGCATTAAACATGGCAACAGATTTTCGGTGGAACAAAGACTCCGTGCTGGGAGTTGTCGGCGGAATGGGGCCACTGGCCTCGGCGGAATTTCTCAAGACGATTTACGAGCACAACCGGGGTAAACAGGAACAGGCATCGGCGAAAGTCGTGATGTACTCGGATCCGAGCTTCCCTGATCGTACGGAGGCCCTGTTGGCGGGCGCAGACGCCGTCGTGCTTGAAAAATTGATTGAGGCGTTGAAGAGTTTGCTGCGCCTGAACGTTTCCCGAATTGTCATTTGCTGCGTCACGATTCACCACCTCTTGCCGAAGCTGCGCGACGATCTGAGAGAACCGATCTGGTCTTTGCCGGACGTGATTTTCCGGCAAGTCTCATTGAGCAGGGAGCGACATCTCCTGCTCTGTTCGAGCGGGTCACGCAAATCGGGGATCTTCCAAAATCATCCTCAATGGCAGGCGTTAAAGGACCAGTTCATCTTACCTGACGAAGATGATCAGGCCTTGATCCACCAGTGGATACACCGGCTCAAGCAGGGTTACGACCCGCGTCGATTGATCTGCGGCCTGGAATCTCTGCTCGTTAAGTACAAGGCCAACTTATTCATCGCGGGCTGCACGGAGATACATCTGCTGGCGAAGCACTATGAAACTGAATGCGGTAGCCGAAGAGAATTCGGCTGCGTTGATCCATTAACCGTAATCGCAAAGGACTTGGCACTAGCGGCAAAGGAAGACCTATGAAACATGAAATCGTGCATGAATGGTTTAGCCAGGTTGCCGAAGAATTCCCGGGCAGCATCGCCATCGAAAGCGCCACTGAATGCCTCAGCTACGCGCAGTTAGAGGAGAAGTCAAACACGCTCGCGAATTATCTAATCTCCCACGGCGCGACCAAAGGCTCTATGGTCGCTGTTCTCGCCGAACAGACGGCGTCAATTATCACGGCAATCATCGGTATTCTTAAGGCAGGCTGCGTTTTCGTCCCGCTCGACTCTCGTATCCCTGAACAGAGAATGCAAACTCTGGTGGGAGAAGTATCGCCGACCTGGTTCATTACAGAGTCTAAATTCTTACCACGTCTTGGCCCATTCATGGACCAAACTGGCTTGCGGCCACGAATCATCTGCATCGATCAAAGCAGCACGTCAGACATCGACGTCGAGGATTATTCGGCATTCCACGATGTTGCGAGTCCAAGTCGGACGAGCTTGCCGGATGATATGTGCTACGTTTATTTCACTTCAGGTTCTACGGGTAGACCGAAAGGGATCGCCGGACGTCTCAAAGCGATCGCTCATTTCATCAATTGGGAAATCGAAGCCCTCGGACTCACGCCGGGAACTCGCGTCAGCCAGTTTACGACGCCCGCCTTCGATGCCTACCTGAGAGATGTTTTTACACCCTTGTGTGTCGGCGGGACGGTCTGCGTGACGGAGAATGCCCAGACACTCCTGGATGGCAGCAAGTTGATTGACGAGATCGATGCGCGGCAACTCAACCTGATCCACTGTGTTCCTTCGTTATTCCGATCTCTTATCAATCAAGAACTCGATCCCCACAAATTTTCGGCCCTGCGATACATCCTCTTAGCGGGCGAGCCTCTGCTTCCAGCGGATGTCAGAAAATGGATGGACGTGTATGGCGAGCGCATTCGTCTCGTGAATCTCTATGGGCCGACAGAGACCACCATGACGAAGTTCTCATATTTCGTCACGGCAGCGGACAGAGATCTGCGCTCTATTCCCATCGGCCGGCCGATTGATGGAACGCGCGCTTTGGTGTTCGACGCCAAAGGCAAGGTGTGTCCACCGGGAGTGGTGGGTGAGATCTATATTCGGACTCCGTATCGCACGCTTGGTTATTACAACCAGCCGGAACTAACAAGAGAAGTGTTCATCCAGAATCCGTTCAACGATAACCCGAACGACATTATTTATAAGACAGGCGATTTGGGCCGCATCCTGGAAGACGGCAATTTCGAATTTCTCGGCCGCAAAGACCAGCAGGTAAAGATTAGAGGTGTCCGGATCGAGTTAAGAGAGATCGAAGGACTGCTGCTTGGTCACGAGGCGGTGAAAGACGCGGTCGTGGTTGACCTCGAAGATTCCGCTCACAACAAGTACCTGTGCGCGTATCTGGTTGCCGAGAATGGGTTGGAAGTAAACACGCTGCGAGAGTTTCTCGGTGAAACCCTGCCTGAGTATATGGTGCCCTCGGCCTTTGTCATCCTTGATGATCTGCCGCGCACGATTAGTGGAAAGGTCGATAGGCGGGCGCTCCCCACACCGGCACAAGCTCAATCTGAGCAGCAAGACTTGGTTGCTCCGCGCACTCCGGTTGAAGAGGAGGTGGCCAGAATGTGGGGAGAACTGCTCGGCGCTGAGCGCGTCAGCATCCACAGCAACTTTTTTGAGTTGGGCGGGCATTCTCTACTCGCCACGCAACTGCTTTCGCGCGTCCGCGCTTCATTAGGGATCCAGTTACCGTTACGTGATCTCTTTGCGGCGCCGACGATAGCCGGAATGGCCCTCGCCATCACACAGCTTCAGGTTGAGCAACAAGATGATGAAGAGATGGCACGACTAATAGCAGAAATTCAAGCAATGCCCGAAGACGTTTTGGATGCGACCCTCAACGAGGAAGTTACCCCACTGAACGTCGACACACGAGCTCTTCCAGCAACAAATTAATGAGGCATTATGAGCGTACCAGCTAAGACTTTAGACAATCTCTCCACCAAACAACGAGCACTGCTTGAACGCCGGCTCAAACAGAAACACGACCAGGACTCTCTTCCGCTTAAGAGCGATGATGAAAACCTTGTCCTTGCCAAGTCAATCGGATCGGTAGACGAATTACTTTCCAAGTTCTACGGCAGATTCCCCTGGCCCTGGCCCGCGATGAAGTTCGATTATCTGGATGATCCGTACTTCGAGACCGTGATGGTGAATCAAGACCTGGGCGACTGGACGCATCAGGTCCTTCCTCGGAACCCACAAGTCTGGGTGGCGGGATGTGGAACTAACCAGGCCATTCATACGGCCCTGCGATTTCGCAACACGAGGGTCGTCGGTTCTGATATTTCAAGCAAGTCCCTGGACATCTGCGCTCAGAATGCAAAAGCGATCGGACTGACGAATTTGGAACTGAAAGAGGAGAGCATCAATGATGTGCCCTATCAGAATCGATTTGACTACGTTGCCTGTACCGGTGTGATCCATCATAACGCTGACCCGCAGTCGACCCTGCAAAAACTGGTCGCCTCCCTCAAGCCCGGCGGTATCCTCGAGTTGATGGTCTATAACCGCTTTCATCGGCTCATCACCAGTTCGTTTCAAAAGGCCGTTCGAATTTTCACTGAAGAGAAAGGCGCGGTGAATTTTGAGGCCGAGTTTTCGCTAGCTCAGAAGATCGTCAACAGCCTGACGGTCAAAGATTCGCTTGAGCGAGCATTTATTCAATACATGGATTTCTCGGAATCTGATTTCGCGGATCTCCTGATTCAGCCTGTTGAGCACAGCTACACTGTTGAATCTCTCGAGATGCTCGCGAACAGTTGTGATCTTGAACTCGTGGCGCCGTGCATCAGTCCGTATGCCAAGAATCTGGCGACCTTCATGTGGAATCTGACTTTCGAAGACGCCGAATTGCAGGAGCAATACGACGCTCTACCGGAATCGCGTCGTTGGCAGGTGACAAACCTCCTGCTCAATGAGAAGTCGCCGTTGCTCTGGTTTTACTTTCAACGCAAAGACTCGGGACGCAGGAGAAAATCGGAGCAACAGATGTGCGACGAGTTTCTCGAAACTGCCTTTGAAAGAACCAGCAGCACGCAGCGAAGTTACATTCGTGAGGACGACGGCTCGTACAGGTTGTCGCCAAAGCCTGTGCCCTATCCGTTAGTGCTGCCGGACAGTTCGGTCAGGAAGATCTTCGAGGCCGTTGACGGGCAGAGCACCATGAAGGAGGTGCTCGCACGGCTCGGAATTACCCCGGCGTTTGCGGCCGTCAATCAAATTCGCATCAAGCTAACCACAACCGCCTTTCCTTACCTCAAAGCGGTGCAGACGAATTCACGTTGAAGTCAGCAAACCTTTGCACAGAATCCCACCCACGGCAGTGGGTGGATTCGTTCAAGTCCTTTCTATATGAAAGTTTTTGATGAGTGTTTGAATCCCGCTAACGGAAGTTGGCGGATTGTTCAAGTCCTAACTGAGATCGGACTTGAAGTATCCGCCCACTACCGTGGGTGGGATTACGCGAATCGGTTTAGAAGATACGTTTTATAGAAAGGACTTGAACGAATCCGCCCACTGCCGTGGGCGGAATTTCCAACTTTTTATGCAAAGCATGTCGGCAACCAAATTAGAGACACTCTCTCCCAAGCAACGAACACTGCTGGAGCTACGCCTGAAGAAGAGCAGCGTCGCCGCGCCGCACCAGAAGCTTCAACCTCGTCCGAGGCATCTTGGTGCAGAGGCGTTGCCGCTCTCCTTTGCGCAGCAGCGCTTGTGGTTTCTGGACCAACTCACGCAGGGCGGCACCATGTACAACATTTCTACTGCCGCGAGCCTCACAGGTGAGCTCAATCGCCTCGCCCTGGAGAAAACACTTACTGAGATCGTTAGGCGACACGAAATCCTGCGCACAACCTTCGCGACAATTGACGGCCAACCAGTTCAGGTCATCGATGAGGCGAGATTCATCAGTTTGCCTCCGACAGATTTGAGCGAATTGACGGAAGCTGACCGCAAAGCCGCCGTGCGACGGATGTGCAGCGAAGAAGCTAATCGCCCGTTCGACCTCCAACGCGGCCCTTTGTTACGTGTGGTTTTGTTCAAGCTCGGCGCCTTAGAGCATGTGGTCCAGTTTACGCTCCATCACATCGTCTGCGACGGCTCGACGTTACAAAAACTATTCGGTGAGGTCATTGTGCTGTACGGAGCTTTCAGCCGGGGCGAACCGTCTCCGCTCAGGGATCTACCGGTGCAGTATGCCGATTACGCCTACTGGCAACGACAATGGCTGCAAGGAGAGATGAAGGATGCCCAGGTAAGCTATTGGAAAAAACATCTGCACACTCCGCTTCCCACACTCAAGCTGCGCAATGCTCGCGCTCGGCCTTCCATACCGAGTTATCGCGGAGCAAGTCAGGCGCGACTGTTCTCCGCGACGCTCTGCGATGAGCTGAAAGAACTGGGCCGTCGGGAAGACGCCACTCTCTACATGACGTTACTGTCTGCTTTCAACGTCTTGCTCTCCTACCATTCGGGTCAGCAGGACATACTCGTCGGCACTCCTATCGCCGACCGCGGGCACGTCGAGTTGGAGGAACTGATTGGCTGCTTCCTCAACACGCTGGTAATGCGCTCAGACCTTTCCGGCAATCCCACATTCCGCGCGCTTGTGCGCCGGGTGCGCGAGATGGCCTTGAACGTTCACGCTCACCAGGAACTTCCCTTTGAAATGATCGTCGACGAAGTGCAGCCGGTGCGCAGTCTGAATCAGAATCCACTCTTTCAAGTGGCTTTCACTCTGGAAAGCGCCGGCCCAAGCGCCCCGCAGCTTTCCGGTCTAAAGGTAGAGTTGCTGGAGACGGGCGGGACAACAGTTCAGTTCGATCTGATTTTGCACATGGTTGATATGGACGATGGGCTGCTGGCTGCTTTGCAGTACAGCACGGATCTCTTCGACGAAGCCGGCATCGCCAGGCTCCTGGACCATTTTGAAATTCTTCTGCACGCGGTCGTGGCCCGGCCCGATATCACCCTTCACCAACTCAATGAGATGTTGGCCCACACGGACAGCCGGCAGAAACTCGCCAGAGGTAAAGAGGTCGAAGAGGCCGGCCTTCAAAAGTTAAGAACTACTAAACGAAGAGCCATCATCTCAACGTCGTCGAGTTTAGTCAGGACCAGGCAACTGACGGAGGGAGCAACGCTGCCGCTGGTGATCGAGCCGGTGGTGCGCGGCATGGATCTCAACGCCTGGGCGGCGAGCCAACGGGAATTTATTCGAGAGCGTTTGCTCGAGCATGGCGGCATTCTGTTCAGAGATTTCAACATCCGGAACGCTTCGGAGTTCGAGCAGTTTATCAATGCTGTTTCGAGCGCTCCTTTGGAGTACAACGAGCGTTCGTCGCCCCGCAGTCAAGTGAGCGGCAACATCTATACTTCGACCGATCATCCAGCCAATCAGCGAATCTTTTTGCACAACGAAAATTCTTATCAGCACACCTGGCCCATGAAGATCTTCTTTTTCTGTGAGAGAGCGGCGCAGCACAACGGCGAAACTCCCATCGCCGACGTGCGAAAAGTGTTCGCGCGCCTCAGACCTGAAATCACAGAGCGTTTCAGTCAGAAGAACTGGATGTATATCCGTAATTTTGGCGATGGGTTAGGGCTGTCGTGGCAGACGGTATTTCAGACGAGCGACAAAGATGCGGTCGAGAAGCATTGCCGGAAGAATGGTATCGAGGTCGAGTGGAAAGATGGTGATCGCCTGCGCACGCGAGCAGTGCGCCCCGCACTCGCCAGGCACCCACAGACAGGCGAGATGGTTTGGTTCAATCACGCCACATTTTTTCACGTCACCACCCTTGAACCAGAGGTAGGTGATGTACTGATGCGCACTTTCAGTCCGGAAGATCTGCCGACGAATACCTGTTATGGCGACGGCTCACTCATCGAGCCTGAAGTTTTAGACGAATTACGCGAAGCTTATCAGCAAGAGACGGTTACCTTTCCCTGGCAGGAAGGAGACATCCTTTTGCTGGACAATATGCTTGTGGCCCATGGACGCGCTTCTTATTCCGGTCTCCGGAAAATCCTCGTCGGAATGGCTGAACCCTGCAGCGAGCGCGGCATCTAGTCAACGCCCCGGATCGAAGAATTCAACTCCTTAAAGGACCAAAATGCCTAACGAAATAAAAGAGGGGTTTCGTCTCTCGCCGACACAGGAGCGTCTCTGGTCGTTGCAGCGGGCTGATGATGAAACGCCTTATTGTGCGCAGTGCTCCATCCTGCTCGATGGCCCACTCGATGCGCCCGCGCTACGGTCGTCGATCGCTAGTGTTATCGATCGATATGAGATCTTGCGCACCAGCTTTCAAAGTCTGGAAGGGACGAATCTTCCGGTCCAGGTTATTACAGACAATCATTCCTTTAGCGTAGACGAGTACGACTTCGGTTGTTTGGATGAACAAAAGAAGGACGCTGAAATAGCAAGGCTAGTCGAGAAAATAAGACGCGAGAGTCTTTATTTTATGGACGGGGTTTCTGTCAGAGTGGCCCTCGCGCGACTGGCTGCGGACAAACACGTGCTGATTCTCAGTTTGCCGTCGCTCTGCTCGGATAGAGCGGGTCTCAATAATCTGGTCCGAGAAATCAGCCGCGCCTATCAGAGTTTCCTGCATGGTGATGAACTCCCGGAGGAGCCACTTCAATATGCTGACATCTCAGAATGGCAGAATGTTTTGCTCGAGTCTGCGGAGACGGAAACCGGTCGAGAGTTTTGGCGACACAAAGACTACTCATCATTGCTCGATGTAAATCTGCCCGGTGAAAAAGCTTCTGCCGGCGATTCGGCATTTGCACCTGAGGTTCTGACATTCATCCTCGACGGTGAGACGACTGCGAAGATCAAGTCACTGAGATCCCAGCCAGCCGCCATCCTCCTGGCATCGTGGCAAACGCTTCTCTGGCGATTCACAGGTCAAGCCGAAGTCGTGATCGGGGTCGGTCATGATTGCCGCAGGTACGAACAGTTGAACGAAGCTCTCGGTCTGTTTGTCCGCTACATTCCCATCTATTCCGATCTTAATCCGCGGGCTTCTTTCATGCAGATCGTGGGGCAATGCGAAGAGACGATGCGCGAAGCCGGCCAGTGGCAGGACTACTTCACCTTGCCGGTCGCTGCCGCAGGTCAGCGAGCTTTCGCGTTCGGCTTTGAATACGCGTCTGGCCTGCCAACGTTCTATGCCGCCGGTGTGCGCTTCGGCACGCTCGCAGAACAAATCTACACCGAGCCGTTCAAGCTCAAGCTTAATTGCCGCGAAAACGAAGCAGAGTACCTGCTGGAAGTGCAGTACGACGCCGCAAAGATCGAGCGCGCGGAAGCAGAACGTCTGGGGCGCGGGTACGTGCAACTGGTGCGCAGCGCCGTCCGTGAAACTGAAGCGGAGATCAGACGGCTGGAGATCATGGACGACTCCGAGCGGCAGCAGGTCTTGGTCGAATGGAACCGCACGTCGTCAACCTATTCGCCGGAGATTTGTATCCACCGATTATTTGAAGCGCAGGCAGAGCGTACGCCGGAGCGGATCGCGGTGGTTTATGAAGGCGAGCAAATGAATTACGGGGAGTTGAACCGTAAGGCAAACCAGCTAGCGCACTATCTCAGGGAAAAAGGTGTAGGGCCGGAAGTGTTTGCCGGCATCATGATGGAGCGTTCGATAGAGATGGTGATCGCGCTACTGGGAGTGCTCAAGGCAGGAGGCGCGTATGTACCCCTCGACCCTGATTATCCACGGGAACGGCTGCGGTTCATGCTGGCCGATGCGCAGCCGGCGGTGTTGCTGACACAGCAGCAACTGATGGCGAGCCTGGGAGAAGATGAGAGCAGCGACTGGCGTGGAGAGTTGCTCTGCATTGACGCAGAGCAGAACCGCATCGCTGAGTGTGCGGAGCAGAACGTTGAGGTGGCAGTGACACCGCAGCATCTGGCCTACGTGATTTACACCTCTGGTTCGAGTGGACAGCCGAAAGGTGTGATGGTGTCGCACCGGGCCATAGCGAACCGGCTGCTATGGATGCAACAGGAGTTGCCGTTGCTGCCCAGCGACCGTGTGCTACAGAAGACAGCCTTTAGTTTTGACGCGTCGATCTGGGAGTTCTTCGTGCCGCTGATGGCTGGAGCGCAACTGGAGTTGGCCCGTCCTGGAGGACAGCAGGAGAGCGGTTATCTGGCGGCGGTGATCGCCGAGCGGCGAATAACCATCTTGCAGGTAGTACCGACGATGTTAGCGGTGTTGCTGGAGGAAGAAGAGTGGCCGCGGTGTGAGAGTCTGCGGCGCGTTTACTGTGGCGGGGAGCGAGTATCAGAAAAGTTGCGCAAGCGTTTCTACGAGCGAGTGGGCGAGTGTGAGTTTCATAACCTTTATGGGCCAACGGAAGCAGCGATAGATGCGACGCATTGGGAGTGTGAGCGAGAGAGTAAAAGAGAGAGCGTGCCGATCGGGCGGCCGCTGGTGAACGTGGAGACCTATGTATTGGGGCCGGAGTTGGAAGCAGTGCCGGTGGGAGTAACTGGAGAGTTGTACATCGGTGGTGTGGGACTCGGACGAGGATACTGGGGGCGACCGGAGTTAACGGCGGAAAAGTTTATCCCGCATCCGCACAGCGCGGCGCGAGGAGCACGGCTTTACCGCACCGGAGATATGGCGCGGTATGCGGCTGACGGCGCGATTGAGTACCTGGGACGAGTGGACCATCAGGTAAAGATCCGCGGCTTCCGTATCGAGTTGGGCGAGGTGGAGGCGGCTTTGCGCGGGCATCCGGGAGTGCAGGAGGCAGTGGTAGTGGCGCGCGCGGATGAGACGGCGCATAACCGCCTGGTTGGGTATGTTGTTCCACGACAAGAACGCAAGCGGCATCTTTCCGAACAGCCTCTGCACCAGTTACCGAACGGCCTGAGAGTCGCCCATCTTAATAAGAACGAAACGGAAGTTATTTACAAAGAAATCTTCGAAGACTTCACCTACCTGCGGCACGGAATCACGCTTCGCGACGGCGACACTGTTTTTGATGTCGGCGCTAACATCGGCTTGTTCTCGTTGTTTGTGCATCATGTTTGTCGCGACGCCAAAGTATTTGCCTTCGAGCCGATTCCCTCGACCGTGAAGCAGCTTAAGGCAAACGTCAGCCTCTACGACTTAAACGTCAGAGTTTTTGATTGCGGTCTCTCAAACGAAGCGGGCAGCGCCACCTTCAATTTCTACCCACGCATGTCTGCAATGTCAGGTCGCTACACCGATGAGTTGGAAGACTCGGAGATTACGCGCGCCTTCATGAGCAATCAGGACGCGAGACTAAATGCTTACGCCGACGAATTGCTCGAAGGCCGGTTTCAGAAAGAGATCTACGAGTGCCAGTTAAGAACCATCTCCAATGTTATTCGAGAGCAGGGAATCGAGCGCATTGACCTGCTCAAGATCGATGCTGAAAAAAGTGAGCTGGACGTGGTCCAGGGTATTGCGGAGAGTGATTGGGAAAAGATAAAGCAGGTCGTTGTAGAAGTGCAGGACAGCGAGGGCCGGCTCGAAAAAATCGAACAGTTGCTTAAGAAGAACGGCTTCCATGTAGTAGTGGAGCAGGATGCAATTCTCAAAAACACAAAACTGTACAACGTCTATGCGACACGCGTGGGCCGGCAGGTGGAAATTTCTGAGCTGGAAAAAGTGCGACAGAGAATTGAAGCGGGAAGACTGCTGCTTGAAGGCAGACGCGGCGTTGGCACAGACGAGTTGAAGCGTTATCTGAAAGTGCGCCTGCCTGACTACATGATCCCTTCGGTGTTTGTTTTTCTGAGTTCGTTACCAGTCACTCCCAATGGCAAGCTGGACCGTCGCGCGCTGCCCGCTCCCGACCCGGCGCGACCTGAAGCGGACGACTCTTATGTTGCGCCGCGCACGTCTGTGGAAGAAGTGCTCGCGAGTATTTGGGCGCAGATTCTCGGAGTCAACCGGATCGGTATTCACGAAAACTTTTTCAATCTTGGCGGCGATTCGATTCTTAGTATTCAAGTCATCGCGCGGGCGAATCAGGCCGGCCTGCGTCTCACCCCGACTCAACTCTTCGCGCATCAGACGATTGCCGAGCTGGCGTCAGTCGCGCGTATGGCGGATGCATCTCCCGCCGAGCAGGGATTAGTTACCGGTCCGTTGCCGTTGACACCGGCGCAGCACTGGTTCTTTGAACAGGATATCCCCGAGCGGCATCACTGGAATCAGGCGCTTCTCTCCGAATCACGGGAGAAACTTGATGTGGCATTAGTCAAAGTGGCGGTGCAACAAATCCTCGCTCATCACGACGCCTTGCGGCTGCGCTTTAAACGGGACGAAACAGGCTGGTCGCAGTACAACGCTTCGGTAACGGAAGACGCACCGCTTTCCTGTTTTGATTTTTCGACGCTGGAACAATCTGCACAGCGTGCGGCGATCGAAAAAACCGCGGCGGAATTACAGACGAGTCTTAATCTTTCGGATGGACCATTGGTACGTTTGGCGCTCTTTAACTTAGGCGCCACGCAGCCCGACCGGTTGCTGATCGTTGCCCATCACCTCGTCGTGGATGGTGTTTCGTGGCGTATCCTGCTCGAAGACTTCCATACCGTTTACCAACAACTGAGCCGAAACGAAAACGTTTCTCTGCCGCCGAAGACCACTTCGTTCAAATACTGGTCGCAGCAACTCAACCAATACGCACAATCGAATGAGTTGCGCGAGGAACTGCCTTACTGGCTCGATCCGTCGCGCGCCGTCATCAGCAGTGTTCCCCTCGACAACCAGCACGGCGTTAACACGAAAGACTCGGCACGTTCCGTCACCGTAGCGCTGAGCGTTGCAGAGACGCAGGCACTGTTGCAAAAGGTGCCGAAGGCTTTCAGCACACAAATCAACGAAGTCCTGCTGACGGCGGTCGCGCAGGCGTGGACGCGCTGGACCGGGGACCGCTCAATCTTGATTGCCATGGAAGGGCATGGACGCGAAGACATCTTGAAGGACGTCGATCTTTCTCGCACAGTCGGTTGGTTTACAACTTTGTTTCCGGTCTGCCTGCACCTGCGGAATCCTTCAGACACAGGCGACTCACTGAAGTCGATTAAAGAACAGTTGCGGCAAGTCCCGAATCGTGGTTTTGGTTACGGTGTCCTGAAGTACTTGTGTCGCGACCACAAGATCAGAGAAAGCCTGCGATCGCTCCCGGCAGCGCAAATCAGTTTCAACTATCTGGGCCAATTCGATCAGGTTTTACCGGCAGACTCACCCTTTTCGCCCGCGCGCGAATCGAGCGGCGTTGGCAGCAGTCTCCAGGCAAGCCGGCCGCATATTTTGGAAATCAGCGGCAGTGTTAGCGGCGGCCGGCTGCACCTGGGATGTATTTACAGTGAGAATCTGCACCAACGAGATACGATTGAGCACTTCGTCGAGTCGTTTGCCAGCGCGCTGCGGGAAATTGTTACGCAAAGCTCGTTGCCGCGCGCCGATGGCCGGACACCTTCCGACTTTCCACTTGCGCGCCTCGATCAAGACAAATTCGACTGGCTCATTGCCAACCGGCCACAGTTTGAGGACGTTTATCCCCTCTCACCACTTCAGCACGGCATGCTGTTTCATACGGTTTACTCGCCCGGCCTGGGAATGTACATGGAGCAGGTAAGCTGTACACTTCGAGGCGACTTCAACCTCACGGCATTCAAACAATCCTGGCAGCGTGTAATGGACCGGCATGCGATTCTGCGCACCGCATTTGTGTGGGAGAATCTTAATGAACCACTGCAAACCGTTTCGACCAACGTCGAGCTTCCCATCGAGCAGGATGATTGGCGCGTCTTATCTCCCGCTGCACAACACGAACGCTGGACCGAGTATTTAACAGCAGACCGCGAGCGCGGCTTCGATCCGGCACGGTCGCCGCTGATGCGCATCCTGCTGGCGCGAACGAGTGATGAAACTCTCTACTGCGTCTGGAGCTTTCATCACCTGCTCGTTGATGGCTGGTGTATATCGATGATGCTTCGAGAAGTCTTCACCTTCTATGAAGCATTCAATCAGGGTCTGCAGGTGGAAATGGAGTCGTGTCGTCCCTATCGTGACTATATTTCATGGCTTCAACGGCAGTCGTTATTACCGCCTGAAGATTTCTGGCGGCGTACCCTCAAAGGGTTCACGGCGCCGACTCCACTAGGCGGTGAGCACCAGACTGAGCATAGCTCGATGGACGACCTGGTATCCGATCGACAGGAAGTCCACTTGTCCGTCGAGACGACAAACGCACTACAAACTTTTGCGCGACAGCACCAGTTAACTTTCTACACCCTCGTCCAGGGAGCGTGGGCGCTCGTTCTGGGCCAACATAGCAATAAACAGGATGTTGTCTTCGGCACGGTAGTATCGGGCCGGCCGGTCGACTTACCGGGAGTCGAGACCATCATTGGACCATTCATCAACACCATTCCGTTGCGTGTCAAAATCCCACCTCAGGCATCGCTGCTGGCATGGCTTAAGGAATTGCAAACCCAACAAGTCGAAGCGCGACAGCACGAGCACAGCCCGCTGGTCCAGGTTAAGGGTTGGAGTGAAGTGCCACCAAAACTCCCGTTGTTCGAGAGCCTGCTGACTTTTGAGAATCGCCCATCAGGTTTCACTGCGCCGCCCGAGCAGAAGCCGACTCTCAAGATCAGCAATCTCTATCACTGGAACCGGAACAATCTGCCTCTGACAATGGTCGTTAATCCGGCCAATCGATTAACGCTCCAGGCAACTTACGATGGCCGTCGTTTTCAAGCGGCATTGATCAATCAACTATTGAGCCGTTTCAAGACTGCTCTGGAAAGCATGCTCGCGCGACCCGATGCCAGGTTGCAGGACATCGAATTGCTGAGTGACGCCGAGAGGGCCGGCTTGAAAGAGGCGGAAACAAAACGCGAGGTCACGAAGTTTAGCCGCTTCAAGAATATCAAACCGAAGTTTATCGAAGTCGAGCAGCCAGGCTTGATTAGGACAAGTTACTTTGCGCCTGAGCAAACACTGCCGCTAATCATCGAGCCAACTTTTGCCGACGTTGACCCGGCAAACTGGGCTGCAAACAATCGCGACTTCATCGATGCGGAGCTGCGCCGCCACGGGGCCATACTTTTCCGAAACTTCCAGCTACATTCCGTTGCCGACTTCGAGAGCTTCGCGCAGGGCATCCATCCGGAGTTGTTCAGTAACTATGGGGATTTGCCTCGAGAAGAAACTAGCAGCAAAGTTTATCAATCAACTCCTTACCCGGCGGACAAAGCCATTCTCTTTCATAACGAGAGCTCTCACCTCACTCGATGGCCCATGAAACAATGGTTCTACTGTGTCAAGGCCGCTGAGCAGGGTGGCGAAACACCGATTGTGGATTGTCGAAGAGTCTACAATCTTCTCGATCCGAAACTCGCCGCCCGATTCGCTACAAAGCAGTTGATGTATGTCCGCAATTTTACGGACGGGATTGACGTCAGTTGGCAAGAGTTCTTTAAGACGACAGATCGGACCGCCGTAGAAGAGCGTTGTCGCGAGGCTGGGATGGGTTTCGAGTGGAAGGATAACGGCCTAAAGATTCGGCAAGTTTGCCAGGCAGTAGCAAAACATCCCACCACTGGCGAGACAGTATTTTTCAATCAAATTCAACTTCATCACGTTTCCTGCCTGGAACCGGAAACACGCGAAAACATTCTGTCTCTCTTTGAGGAGAACGATTTTCCACGCAACGTCTACTACGGCGATGGTTCGGTCATTGAAGATGCCGTAGTTGATGAAGTTCGCTGCGTTTACGAGCGCGCGGCAGTCAGGTTTGCGTGGCATGAAGGCGATGTTTTGATGGTTGACAACATGCTGGTCGCACACGCACGCGCTCCTTTTACAGGTTCACGCAAAATCGTGGTGGCCATGGGCCAGATGATGAGCAACGAGCACTTTGGCTAATAAGTAAGGACATCGCACTTGGACACAGTCAGTACCGTAACGCGGTAGCGTCGGGTACGTCTTGTAAACTTAATCTTCCTCGGTTAGTGATAACTCAACTTCGACCCGACGCTACCGCGTTACGGTACTGACTGTATCCAACCGACATTCTGGACTTTTGAGGCAAACGGAGACAGAGATGTTCTCTATGCAAGGTCAGGAGAATTAAATGCAGGTCACAGTGCAAGGTTGTCGTCTTTCACCGGGACAAAAACATCTCTGGTTGGCCCAGCAGGGAAAGCCGGAGTTCCGCGCCGGGTGCACTGTTCTCATCGAAGGAAAACTCGATGTAAGCGCTCTGGAAGAGGCGTTTCGTCTGGTCATTCGGCGTCATGAAATTCTTCGTACAACTTTTCGCGACTTGCCGGGCATGAAAATTCCGGTCCAGCTTGTAGCTAAAGAAGTAGAGTTTCATCTCGGGCGACGGCTCCCGGAGGTGGAGTTTGAAGGCGCTGGTCCACTGCACGCTTCGCTGGAGGCACTTCCCGATGCGAAGCAGCTTTTGCACATAAGTCTGCCCTCGTTGTGCGCCGATGCGTGGTCGCTGAGGAATCTGGTGCAGGAGATCGCCGCTGGATACGACGCGCGCTTTGTGCAAACGGACGATGAAGTGACGCAGTACGTTCAGTTCTCCGAATGGCAAAACGAACTTCTCGAAGCTGACGCGGTTGAGGAAGGTCGAGAGTTCTGGCGCGAGAAGTATTTCTCGACTGAGACTGAGTTGACTCTCCCCTTTGAAATACAAAACCCCGAGTCGAGCTTCGACGCCCTTTCAATTCGACACTGTATTGATTCCGACTTACGGCGAAGTATTGAATCGTTTGCGCAACAGCGGAACACAACTGTTGAAGTCGTCCTGTTAGCTTGCTGGCAATCGCTTCTCTGGAGACTGTTGAGAAAGTCTCCTTTCATTATCGGTCAAACATTTCATGGTCGAAGCTATGAGGAGTTGCATGGCGCGCTCGGATTGTTTGCCAGGGATCTGCCGATTCAGTGTCAGTTTGAAGAGCATTCAAGTTTCAGCGATGTACTTGAGCAATGCCGGCAAGCAATGTGCGAAGCCTACCAGTGGCAGGATTACTTCACCTTGCCCGCCGCTGACGCCGGCCGGCGAGGTTTCGGCTTTGAATACTCATCCGCGCTACCGGTGTTGAGTGTTCGTGGAGTGCGATTCAGCATGCTTGCAGTGCAACTCCACACCGAGCCGTTCAAGCTCAAGCTCACTTGCCGCGAGGACGGAGCGAACTACCTGCTGGAACTGCGGTATGACGCTGGAAAGATCGAGCGCACGGAAGCGGAGCGGTTGGCGCGTAGATACGTGCATTTGGTGCGCGCTGCGGTTGGTGGATCTGACGTGCAGATCAGACGGCTGGAGATCCTGGATGAGTCTGAGCGGAAACAGATATTAGTGGAGTGGAACCGGACGAAAGCGTCATACGGGTTGAGTGGCTGTGTGCATGAAGTGATCGAGCAACAGGCGGCGCGCGGACCGGAAGAGATGGCCGTGATCTGTGAAGAAGAGGGAATCACGTACGGGGAGTTGAACCGCCGCGCGAACCAATTGGCCCATTACCTGCGCGCGTGCGGTATTGGTGTGGAGAGTCGAGTTGGGTTGTTGCTGGAGCGATCGGTGGAGAGTGTGATTGCGCTGCTGGGGGTGCTCAAAGCGGGAGCGGCTTACGTGCCGTTGGATCTGGGGCAGCCGGCCGTGCGGCTGGAGTGGATGCTGGCGGATGCGGGAGTCGAGGCATTGATCACGCGTGGTGAGTTGGCGGTGGAGTTACCAGCCGGAGTGAAGTTGATTCGTTTGGACGCAGAAGAGATTGGAAGACAGAGCGAGGAGAATCCGGCAGCAGGAGCGCAGCCGGAGAATCTGGCCTATGTGATTTACACGTCGGGTTCGACGGGACAAGCGAAGGGGATCGGAGTGGAGCACCGGCAGTTGCTGAACTATATCGGGGCCATCAGTGAGCGGCTGGGTAAAGGATTACGGAGTTACGCGACGGTGACGACGTTTGCGGCGGATCTGGGACACACGATGATCTTTCCGGCGCTGTGCAGTGGAGCAACGCTGCATGTGATCGGTGTGGAGCGAGCAGGAAGTAGTGAGGAGCTGGGGCGCTACATGAGCGCGCACGAAGTGGAGTGTTTGAAGATCGTGCCGAGTCACTTGCAGGCGTTGTTGAGTGATGCACAAGGTGGCGCCGTGTTGCCGCAGCGCTGGCTGGTGCTGGGAGGAGAGGCAGCGAGTGCGGAGTTAGTGAGGCGAGTGCAGGAACTACAGCCTGATTGTCGCGTGCTGAATCACTACGGGCCGACGGAGACGACGGTGGGAGTGTTGGCCGGTGAAGTGAAGCCAGAGTCGGTGAAGAGGGGAGAGCGCGTAGCACTGGGGCGACCGTTGGGAAATGTGCGGGCTTATATATTGGACGAAGCCGGGACGGGAGTGCTGCCGGTGTGGATGCGAGGGGAGTTGTACATCGGGGGCGCGACTGTGGGCCGTGGGTATGTGAAGAACGCAGCGGAAACGGCGGCGCGGTTTGTGCCGGACCCGTTCAGCGAGGAGGAAGGCGCGCGAATGTACCGGACAGGCGACCGGGCGCGTTGGCGAAGTGACGGGCAGGTGGAGTTTCTGGGACGAGTGGACCATCAGGTGAAGGTGCGCGGCTATCGGGTGGAGTTGGGAGAAGTGGAGGCGGTGCTGCGCGAGCACGAGGAGGTAAGAGAGAGCGTGGTAGTGCTGCGTGAAGACAGGCTCGTGGGTTACTACGTGAGGCGAGAGAAGCGAGTGGACAGGGAACACCAGAGTCGTGAGTTGCGCAGTTGGTTGAGCGGACGGTTGCCGGAGTACATGGTGCCGTGGGTGTTACTGGAAGTGGAACGGCTGCCACTGACGGCGAACGGGAAGATCGATGTGCGAGCGTTGCCGGCGCCGGAGGAAATAGCGCGCAGCAGTGAAGAGAGCTATGAGGCGCCGCGAACGGAGATCGAAGAAGTGCTGGCCGGCATCTGGTCTGAAGTACTGCGGGTGAAGCGCGTCGGTGTGCGCGACAATTTCTTTGAGTTAGGCGGTCACTCTTTGCTTGCGATGCAGATCATTTCGCGAGTGCGTGAGACGTTTCAAGTCGAGCTTCCGCTGCGGATTCTTTTTGACGCGACAAGTGTGGAAGAGTTAGCCCGAGCGATGCTGGCTTATGAATCGAAGCCGGGACAAATCGAAAACATTGCCAGACTCCTGCAGAAGATCAAGAACATGTCCAGTGCTGACATCAAAGCGGCACTCGAGGCGAAGAAGAACAGAAAGAGCATGGTGTCGTCCGGGCTTTCTCTGTGAAACCTCAGTGTCTTGCCCTGAACGAATTCTTTTTCAGAGCTTTCGAAGTCGAGCATAAAAGTTCGGCCTCGAATTTACCCGACAAACGGGGCGAATCACCTTCGCTCCTCAACCTCAACCAACCTAACCTCAAAGGAGTAACACCATGATAGAGAATATTTTAGACGACAACGCGAACACAGAGGCCCAGCCTCTGACTTTCGTTAGGATAACGGTTGACGAAAACGCGCCATCGCAGGTGAGGGTGCGCGACGTTGGCGACCTTGGCATTGCCCAGGGTGATTAAGAACAGAAACAACTAAGCCCTTTAGTTTTTCTCTTGAGTCGAGCTGCCTCGGTGTAGTGAACGCTGCGCGGAGCAGCATAGACTTTTACTCGGAAAGACAAAGCGGTGAATAAAACAGATCTGATTCTGGTTTCCATGCCCTGGGCATCCGTTCACCGGACGCCCATTCAAGTGGGAATTCTCCGCTCGGCCGTCGAGAAAGGAGGATTTAGGGTCAATACCAGATCCTTCTTTCTCTCGGCTATTGAGTACTTCTCTTCTGCCACGGCTAACCTATCCGCTGGCGAGCGCATCACGGTCGCAGATTACGACGTCATCTCTGAATCTTCCTGGAGAGTCGGCCTGGGGGATTGGATTTTCGTGGTCCCACCTTATTGTGCTCCCAGTGTCGATTTAGACGAAGAGTATTTTGCTTATTTACGCTCTCACGAAGTGTCAGAGCAGTTGATTTCGAAAGCCGCACAGATGCGCGCGTTGGTTCCGTCGTTTCTACAGATTTGTGTGGAAGATATCCTGGCCGCGTCACCGCGAGTAGTAGGATTCACTAGTTCCTTTAGTCAAAATGTGCCCTCGCTAGCCTTATCAAAGATGCTAAAGGAACGAGATCCCTCGATTCACATCGTCTTTGGAGGTGCTAACTGTGACGGTGGTATGGGTGCAGCGCTTCATCGTACGTTCCCCTGGATCGATACGGTGGTGTGTGGCAAAGGCGAACATGTTTTAGTCGAACTCGTTCGTGACGTCGTTTCCGGAGAACCGGTTAAACCGCAGCCCGGCCTATGTTACAGACAAGGTGATGAATCGATAGTCGTAGCCTCAGCCCAGGCGAAAGAAATAGCCATGGATGAAGTGCCAACGCCGAACTACGACGAGTATTTTGACCGTTTGCGGAAGAGCCACCTGTATCACGAGTTAGCGCCCAAAGTCACTGTCATGTTTGAAAGCGCTCGCGGTTGTTGGTGGGGAGAGAAAATGCATTGCACGTTCTGCGGATTAAATGGTTCGACGATGGCATTTCATAGCAAGAGTCCCAGCTTAGTGGCCGATGAAATATACAGCCTGGCTTGCAGGTATCAACAAGTAAATTTTGAAGCCGTCGATAACATTATCGATCTGAATTATATGGAAGAGCTTCTGCCACAGTTGAAGGATTACCGTCGAACTGGTTTGGACATTAACTTCTTTTACGAGACGAAGGCTAACTTAAAGAAGAAATATGTACGCTTGATGCGGGATGCCGGAATCCACCGGATCCAACCCGGAATTGAGAGTTTGAGTTCACCCGTTTTGAAGCTCATGCGAAAAGGTGTGACAGCGCTTCAAAACATCAGACTCTTGAAATGGGCGAGACAGTTCAACCTTAGAGTGCATTGGAACCTTCTTTACGGAACGCCCGGGGAAACGCTTGAACAATACGAGCGAATGGCCTCCGTTATGCAATCACTTACTCACTTACAACCCCCGAGTACTGGTCAAATGGTGATAGAAAGATTCAGTCCTTACCACCAGAATCCGTCCGCGTTTGGATTAACTGACGTCAAGCCATGTGCTTTCTACAAATTCTTATATGGAGACGAAGCGCCTCTAAACGACCTGGCGTATGACTTCACCCACACATATGCAGATGATCGTGATCCGGCAAGATACTTGAGCATAGTGAAGAGCGTCATTGAACAATGGAGGGAAGGTTTCGAGCGGGGCCTTAACTCGTTAACGTACAAGCGGGGTCCAAATTTCCTGGTGATCTCAGATCGTCGTTCGAATCTGAAAGCGTGCGATTACTATCTCCAGCAAACAGAGGCTGCGATATATCTCTGTTGCGATGCGGGGGCTACTCCCAAGTCAATACTGGAATATCTGCGCAGAAATGGCGAAACGAGTAGAAGTGTCGCGGATGTTAAGGAATTTCTCGACTCGTTAACTGAGGCGAGGCTGCTTTATGAGGAAGCGGGCCAGTATCTTTCACTGGCTTTGCCAATCAATAGTGATGCCGACGACTTTAACTTCTATGCGACTGAGACTGAAGTACCGCGAGCATCCGTTGAATTCAGCCAATTGACCAGGCGCGTTCTCGAGGCATGAGTGCACTTTCGATCCGTATTTTCTTGCGCCTTCACTAATCTTCTCACCCAGTTTTGCACAAAAGTGCCTGGTTCAATGTTTTTTAAGGCAAGGTGCTCCGGAGGAGCACGATGTTTATAGCCCTCACAACTCTAATGACAGTGCGCTCCAGCGAAGCGGGATGACTTAGCACATACAGGGCTATAGACATTTTGCTCCTCCGGAGCAAGAACTCTAACTGTGGTTAGTTATTTGAAAAAGAGCATTCAGTATGAGTGACAGCACGTTATCACTTGAGCGACGTGAGCTTCTTTCTCTTCTGCTTGAAGAAGAGGGAGTTGAACTGCTCCATACGCCAACCGTCGCCCCGAGAGACGAACGCGTCGAACTACCGCTCTCGTTTGCGCAACAGCGTCTGTGGTTTCTCTATCAGTGGCAACCAGATACGGCCGTCTACAACATCCCCATCTTCGTCCGACTGCATGGACGGCTCGACATCCCAGCTCTCGAACAGACACTCAATGAAATTATCCGGCGCCATGAATCGTTGCGCACTACCTTTGCGCTTAACGAAGGTCGCCCCTTCCAGATCGTCGCTCCTTCGTTGCGCCTGACATTGCCCGTGACGGATCTCAGTCACATGCCGAAAGCAGAGCGTGAAGCCGAAGCACAACGTCTGGCACTGGAAGAGTCGCAGCAGCCCTTTAATCTCGAGCATGGTCCATTGCTGCGCGTCAAACTACTGCGCCTCGACGAGGAAGATTATGTCGCGCTGTTGACGATGCATCACATCATTAGTGATGCGTGGTCGCGCAACGTTCTCATTAACGAAGTGACAGCGCTTTATGATGCGTTCTCGAAGAAGCAGTCTTCACCATTGCCCGAGCTTCCTTTTCAGTATGCGGATTTTGCCGTTTGGCAGCGTGAGTGGTTACAGGGAGAAGTACTCGAACAACAGCTGGCCTACTGGCGAAAGCAACTCGCGGGACTTGCGGTGCTGGAGTTGCCGACTGACAGACGTCGTCCTTCGGTGCAGACTTTTCGCGGCGCCCAACACATGTTTGTTATTCCCGGCCCGCTGGCAGATCGTTTGCAGGCGTTGAGCCTTCTTGAAGGAGTAACACTCTTCATGACGGTGGCCGCAGCTTTCAAGATTCTCCTTTCGCGCTATAGCGGCCAGAAAGACATCAGCATCGGTACTCCGATCGCAAATCGAAATCGCGCCGAGTTTGATCGGCTCATCGGTTTCTTCATCAATACACTCGTGCTGCGCACAGACTTGTCAGGCGACCCGACCGTGAGAGAGTTGCTGCAACGCGAGCGTGAGGTTGCGCTCGGCGCGTATGCGCATCAGGACATTCCTTTCGAGAAGCTTGTCGAGGAGTTGCAGCCCGACAGGGACTTGAGCCGCACGCCACTATTCCAGGTAATGTTCGCGCTTCAGAATGTGCCGCGCGAAACACTCGCCTTGCCGGAGTTGAATCTCACTTCATTTGGCATAGAACTGACGACCGCGAAGTTTGACCTGACCCTCATGATGGAAGACACCTCGCAGGGTCTGTTCGGTGCTTTCGATTACAACACAGATCTGTTTGACGCCGCGACCATGACTCGAATGGCGAACCACTTCGAGCAAGTACTCACTGCCATGGTGAGCAATAGCGACGAACGAATCTCACGCCTGCAACTATTGACCAGTGATGAAGGAAAGTTGTTCGAGCAATGGAATGAAACGCGGCGCGCGTATCAGACAGACTTGCCGTTGCAGCACTTCATCGAGGAGCAGGCGGCGCAGAGTCCATCCGCAATCGCGGTGGTGTTTGAGAAAGAGCTGCTTACCTATCGACAACTGAACGAGCGCGCAAACCAATTGGCGCACTATCTGCGGCAAGCCGGAAACGGGACCGAGTCGGTAGTGGGAATCCTGATGGAGCGATCCAGCGAGTTGGTGATCGCGCTGCTGGCAACGCTGAAAGCAGGTGCTGCTTATTTGCCGTTGGATCCTTCGTATCCCAGCGAGCGACTTTCGTTCATGCTCGCGGACGGCGGCGTCTCAGTGCTGCTGACGCAGCAACGCTTGAAGAGTGTTGCGAAGAGCGGCGTGCAGCGAGTGCTGTGCGTGGACAGTGAGTGGGAAGAGAGCGTGGCCGGGTTCAGCGAAGAGAACCCGGTAGTGCAGGTGGAGCCGGAGAATCTGGCCTATGTGATCTACACGTCGGGATCGACCGGACAGCCGAAGGGAGCGATGAACACGCAGCGGGCGCTGGTGAACCGGTTGCTGTGGATGCAGGAGACGTATCAGCTTGGACCAGCGGATGTGGTGTTACAGAAGACGCCGTACAGTTTTGATGTTTCGGTCTGGGAGTTCTTCTGGCCGCTGATGGTAGGAGCACGGCTGGTGCTGGCACGACCCGGAGGACATCAGGACAGTGGCTACCTGTGCGAGTTGATTAAAGATGCGGGGGTGACGACGTTGCACTTTGTGCCGTCGATGCTGGCCGTGTTCGTGGAAGAGGAGAGTGTGCGGGAGCAGTGTGAGAGTCTGCGGTTGGTGATCAGTAGTGGCGAGGCATTGTCAGAGGAGTTGAGTGAGCGCTGCTACGAACGGCTGGGAGAGCAGGTGAAATTACATAACCTGTATGGGCCGACGGAAGCCGCGATAGACGTGTCGGCGTGGGAATGCGAACGTGGCAGCCGGCGTGGGAACGTGCCGATCGGAAGGCCGATAGCGAACTTGACGCTGCACATACTGGATGAAGGAATGCGAGCGGCGCCGGTGGGAGTGGCCGGGGAGTTGTACATCGGCGGAGTGGGACTGGGACGAGGGTACTGGGGGCGACCGGAGTTAACGGCGGAAAAGTTTGTGCCGCATCCGTACAGTGTGGCTGAAGGAGCGCGACTCTACCGGACCGGAGACGTGGCGCGGTGGGCGGCGGACGGTGCGATTGAGTATCAGGGGCGAGTGGACCATCAGGTGAAGGTGCGCGGCTTCCGCATCGAGTTGGGCGAGGTGGAAGCGGCATTGCGGGGACATGGGAGTGTGCGCGAGGCGGTGGTAGTGGCGCGCGCGGAAGCGGGTAGCGCGCAGCTAGTGGCCTATGTGGTGGCGAGTGGTGCGGAGGGAATCAACAGTGCGGAGTTGCGGCGCTATGTCGGAGAGCGGTTACCGGAGTACATGGTGCCGGCAGTGATGGTGGAGTTGGAGGAGTTGCCGTTACTGCCCAACGGCAAGCTCAACCGCCGCGCGCTTCCTGCGATCGCAAATCATCGTCCGGATAAAGAACCTTATGTGGCGCCGCGTAACCTCGTCGAAGAAGTGTTGGCGGAAATTTGGTCCGACGTTCTTGGCATCGAACAGGTTGGAATCAACGATAACTATTTCGCCGTCGGAGGCGATTCCATTCGCAGTCTGCGGATCATCTCTCTCGCACGCGCGAGAGGCATGGAGTTTTCACTGCAACAGCTCTTCCGGCATCAAACGATTGCGGAGTTAGCAGCCGAACTCACGCTAAACAAAACGAACACAACCGCCCGGGTGACCACACCTTTCAGTCTTGTTACCGACGCTGATCACGCGCGACTTCCCGAAGGCTTAGAGGATGCCTATCCACTGACCATGCTTCAGGCGGGCATGTTCTATCACATGCAGATGATGCCCGAGTCGGCTGTCTATCACAATGTGAACACCTGTCATCTACGTGCGAAGTTTGACCATGAAAAGTTTGAAGAAGCGGTGCGTCGTGTTGTCGCACGCCATCCGATGCTACGCACATCATTCAATCTCGCGACTTACAGCGAACCTCTGCAACTGGTGCACGCGACGGCGACGTTGCCGTTGAAAGTTGAAGACCTGCGCCACGTGGCGCCCGCCGATCAGGACAAAATACTGGCGGCCTTTATCGAAGCAGAACGCACGAACCGGTTCGACATTTCACAGGCGCCGTTAATCCGCTTCTTCATCCATCGCCGGACAGACGAAACCTTCCAGTTCTCATTAACCGAGAACCACGTGATTAACGACGGCTGGAGCCTGACTTCGACACTCGCAGAAATTTTTGGATGTTACTTTGCACTGCTTGCAGGAGCGAATCCTCCGCTGGAGCCGCCGCTTACAGTGACTTTCCGTGACTATGTCATGCAGGAACGCATGGCCCTGGACTCCGCAGAATGCCGGCGCTACTGGGACGACAAGTTGGCTGATGCCAACATCATGAAGCTACCGCGCGTGCCCGCGTCATATCGCCAAACCGCGGATCGTCGCTTCTATGAAATTCCTGTTCCGATCTCTGTCACGTTGACGGAAGAACTGAAACGTGTTGCCCGAACTGCAAAAGCTCCTCTCAAGAGTGTACTCCTGGCCGCACATTTAAAGGCGCTCAGCATAATAAGCGGGCAGACGGATGTGATGGGTGGGATAACCAGCAACGGTCGCGCCGAAGAGGCCGGAGGCGATCAGGTGCGCGGGCTGTTCCTCAATTCATTACCCGTGCGCGTTGATTTGGCTGGTGGGACATGGCTCGACCTGGTGCGCAGGGCTTTCGAAGCCGAGTGGGAAATGTTGCCTTATCGCAGATATCCGCTCATCGCTTTGCAGCAAAAATACAACGGCCAGCCGCTATTTGAGACGCAGTTCAATTACGTGCACTTCCACACGTTGGAAGGAGTTATGCGCTCAGGTGAGGTCGAGATGCTGGCTTCCAACGTTAGAGGAGTTGAGGAAACCCACTTTACTTTGGAGGCTGACTTTGGTCTCGATGTTTTGTCGTCGCAAGCTTATCTGACGGTGAAAGGCGATGCTACGGAGTTGGGCGTTGAGCAGCTTAAAAACGCCGCCGCTTACTACACAAATATTCTCGAAGCTATTGCCCGCGACCCTCACGCTCAACACGATACAGTGTCTCTGTTATCACCAAATGAGCAGCGGCAACTGCTGGTTGAGTGGAACAACACAAGCGCCTTTTACCCGCAGGACAAATGCCTGCATCAACTGTTCGAAGAACAGGTTGAACGCACACCCGATGCGCCGGCGCTCGTCTTCGAGGGCCGGCGTTTGTCTTACCGTGACCTCAACCGCCGGGCCAATCAAATGGCCCACTACCTGCGTCGTCTGGGTGTTGAAACCGAATCGCGCGTCGGTATCCTGATGGAGTCTTCTGTAGGAATAGTTGTCAGCCTGCTCGCTATTCACAAAGCCGGGGGAGCTTATGTGCCGATCGACTCTGCGTATCCGAAAGAACGGATCGCGTTCATGTTGGATGATGCGCAGATCGAGATCTTACTGACGAACTTGCAACTCGCCGAGAGCCTCCCGCCTCACCGGGCCAGAGTCATTTCTCCGGAGATAGATGGACAGAGAATCGCAGCGGAAAGCGAAGAGAATCTGCCGCGCACCGCGACGTCTGAAAATCTCGCTTACATCATTTACACCTCGGGTTCGACCGGCCTTCCTAAGGGAGCAATGCTTCCACATCGTGGCGTCGTCAACTGCTTCGCGAGCATGCAGCAGATGTACAGGCTTACGGAGCGAGATCGAATGTTGTTGAGGTCGGCGATTAGCTTCGACGCTTCGGTTTGGGAAGTGTTCTGGCCGTTAACAGTCGGTGCGAGCGTAGTTATCGCGCGACCGGGAGGGCAGAAGGACACAGCTTATATCGTCGATACCATCATCGAACAGCAGATCACGATCGTTTACTTTGTGCCCTCGATGCTTTCGGTCTTCCTTGATGAACGACGACTCGAGGAGGCGACCTCCCTGAAACAGGTGATCTGCGGCGGAGAGTCTTTGCCGATCGAGACGGTACAACGTTTCTACAATCGCCTGCATGCTGAATTACATCATTCCTACGGACCAACAGAAATATCGATCGCCGCTTCCGAGTGGATATGCGAACGCGAAGGTAAACGGCAAGTCATTCCCATAGGCCGTCCACTGGCAAATACACAAATTTATTTGCTCGACCGATACCTGCAGCCTGTCCCGGTAGGAACTCCGGGTGAGATGTACGTTGGCGGCGACGGACTTGGGCGTGGTTATTGGAATCGGCCGGAATTGACGGCGGAGAAATTCATCCCCGATGTCTTTTCCGCTACGGCCGGCATGCGTCTCTACAGGACCGGAGATCTCGCGCGCTATTTGCCCGATGGCATCATCGAGTTTCTCGGGCGTGTTGACTATCAGGTGAAAATTCGCGGTCTCAGAGTCGAGCTGGGCGAGATCGAATCCGCAATCTGCTCGCATGCGGCAGTCAAAGACGTCGTCGTCATGGCACGCGAAGACAAGCCCGGCGACAAGCGTGTCATTGCATACGTGATTGCCGCGGAAGCTGCACGCCCCACCCATAGTGAGCTCCTCAGTTACCTGCGAGAGAAATTACCCGAACACATGATTCCGGCGGCGTTCGTTTGGCTTGAAGAATGGCCGCTGATGACTAACGGCAAAGTCGATCGCCGCAGACTGCCCATTCCGGACGAAGCGCGCCCGGATTTAGCTACGGAGTATGTCGCTCCGAGAACCGAGGTCGAGCAAATTGTCGCCTCAATCTGGCAGCAAGTGTTGCAAGTGGAGAAGGTGGGCCTGCACGACAACTTTTTTGACCTGGGCGGACACTCTCTTCGAATGCTGCAAGTCAACGGCAAACTACGCGAGGCTTTCAAGCAGGACATCTCGATGATCGAAATGTTTCAGTACCCGACGATCGATTTGCTCGCCGGCTTTCTCAGTCGTGAGCTGGGCACGACGGACCTGGCGCAGCACCAACATACCGAAGAACGAACCGAGACTCGTAAGCGGATGGCGAAGCAGCAAAAGCAACTCAGGCAAGCACATCGCGCCGCGACTATGCCTCGAAACTCGTAGATCATTCTTGGGTCGGGTCAGTACAGGGAGCGGTAGCGACCTGGTCAGTGATCAGCATCCGATATTCCTAACGATTTTGACTCCTATCGTTTCACCAGGTCGCTACCGCTCCCTGTACTGACCCGGTCCAAGCGCGATCCATACTCTTGAGACAAGGCTGTCCAATTCGATTCTGACTCTGAACCAAAGCTATATGGAAATGTTTGAACACGTTCGTGAAACTGATATTGCCGTCATCGGCATCGCCGGTCGTTTCCCGAAGGCCAGGAACATCGATCAGTTCTGGCAGAATCTACGCGACGGTGTCGAATCGATTTCGTTTCTCACTGACGACGAGATCGTGGCTGCCGAACTCGATCCGGCCCTGACGCAGAACCCTCAATACGTCAATGCCGCGTCGGTGCTGGAAGATGTCGAGATGTTTGACGCTCCGTTTTTTGATTACGTCCCGCGCGAAGCTGAAATCATCGACCCGCAACATCGTTTCTTTCTTGAATGTGCGTGGGAAGCACTCGAGAACGCCGGGTACGATTCGGAAAGATTTTCGGGACCGATTGGCGTTTTCGCCGGCGTCAGTCTCAGCACTTACCTTTGGAACATCTACTCGAACCCTCGTGTGACCAGGTTGGTCAGCCGTTTTCAGATCATGATCGGCAATGATAAGGACCATCTCGCTACCCGGGTTTCGTATAAGCTGAATCTAAAAGGCCCGAGCTTTAGCGTGCAGACGACCTGTTCGACTTCGCTCGTCGCTATCCACCTTGCCTGTCAGAGTTTGCTCAACGGTGAATGTGATATGGCGCTGGCCGGTGGCGCCTCCATTAAACTGCCGCAGAACACCGGTTATCTATATCAAGAGAGCGGGATCAGTTCTCCTGATGGACACTGCCGTGCGTTTGATGCAAAGGCGCAGGGAACAATCGGCGGCAACGGCGTAGGCGTTGTGAGTTTGAAGCGGTTGACGGATGCGCTGGCCGATGGCGACCACATCTATGCTGTCGTCAAAGGCTCAGCCATTAATAATGACGGCTCACTAAAAGTCGGCTATACCGCGCCCAGCATCGAGGGACAGACGGCAGTGATTAAGGAAGCCCAGGCGATGGCGGGCGTAGCGCCCGATACCATTACCTATGTCGAAGCACACGGAACTGGCACTACGCTTGGCGACCCCATTGAAATCGCCGCATTGACTAAGGCCTTTCGTACCACAACACAGCAGAAACAGTATTGTGCCGTTGGCTCGGTGAAGACAAACCTGGGCCATCTGGACGCGGCGGCTGGCGTGACCGGATTTATCAAGACCGTGCTCTCGCTCAAGCATCGAATGATTCCTCCGAGCCTTCACTTTGAGCAGGGAAACCCAAAGATCGATTTTCTGAACAGCCCGTTCTTTGTCAACGCGACACTGCGTAACTGGGAGCGCAACGGGACTCCGCGCCGCGCCGGCGTGAGCTCTTTCGGTATCGGCGGTACCAATGCGCACGTGATTTTGGAAGAAGCGCCGGACACGGAAGTGCCGGAGGAGACGAACGCTCCGCAACTCCTGTTGTTATCGGCGAAAACCGGCACCGCGCTCGAACGAATGACGGACAATCTGGCCGCCTTTATCGAACAACACCCGGACACGAATCTGGCTGATCTCGCCTACACCTTGCAGGTGGGCCGCCGCGTGTTTAAGCATCGGCGGATCGTCATCTGTGATGAGGGCGCGAGCGCGATCGACGCACTTCGCACGAGCGCCGTGCCTTTGACAAGGATCTGTGAACCGCGAACGCGATCCGTCGTCTTCATGTTTCCGGGACAAGGTTCGCAATACGTCAACATGGGTTTAGATCTCTACCGGAGTAAAGAGACGTTTCGCGAACACGTCGATCGCTGCTGCGAAATTCTACGTCCGCTGTTGGGGCTGGATTTACGAACCATTCTTTATCCCAGTGAAGATAAATTGGAATCCGCTACTCAGAAACTCGTGGAAACAAGCCTCACCCAACCCGCTCTTTTTGTCGTCGAGTATGCCGTCGCGCGCTTGTGGATGCAGTTGGGCGTACAGCCGAAGAAGATGATTGGTCACAGTATTGGCGAGTATGTGGCGGCGTGCCTGGCGGGTGTTTTCTCGTTGGAGGATGCGCTCTCGCTGGTAGCGACACGAGGAAGAATGATGCAGCAGCTAAAGCCGGGCGCAATGCTCACAGTAGCGCTCACTGAGCAGGAAGTTGTGCCACTCCTCGATGAGGAATTGTCCCTCGCGGCGGTCAATGGCTCGCAGCTCTGTGTTGTTTCGGGAGCTGAGGAAGCCATTAGCGAGTTTGAAGAGCGTTTGAATAAAGGAAATATTGTGAGCCGCCGTCTTCACACTTCACATGCGTTTCACTCATCGATGATGGAGCCTATCTTGAGCGAGTTCGCAGCGGAGGTCAGAAAGGTAAAACTCCAGTCGCCGTCGATCCCGTACGTTTCGAATGTAACCGGAGATTTGATCACCGCCGCCGAAGCAACGGACGCAGATTATTGGTCCATGCATTTACGACAAACCGTGCGTTTTAGTGAAGGTCTGAACTCCTTGCTGAAGGAGCGCGAGCAGATACTGCTCGAAGTCGGACCGGGACAAACTTTGAGCATGCTCGCCAAACGCCAACTGGAAAAAGACTCCGGGCATGCTGTCGTCAGTAGCTTGCCGGCGGCGAAAGCGACGCGCTCGGGCGACGAGCAGTGTCTGCACGCGATGGGCCAACTCTGGCTCGAAGGCATTAATCTGAACTGGTCCAGGTTTCATGCGCAACAACGTCGCCGTCGCCTACCTTTGCCGTCTTACCCGTTCGAGCGGCAACGATATTGGATCGAACCATCAGCAGGTAACGCCGTTCAGCCTGCTGTTGTTAAGACGCCGGTCAACGGAAACGGGAACGCAGCTGCGAAGCTGTATCCACAAGTCAACCCACGCGAAAGCCTCGTTGCGAAGCAACTCCAATTAATGTCTGCTCAGTTAGAAATTTTACGCGAGCGGCACAAGTCCACTCGGAACGTACTGTAGGGGCGGCCCTCCGTGGCCGCCCGTGGCTTTAATCATGTTCGCTGAATCCGAGACCACCGATTCTTGAATCCCTCAGCTCAAACCACG
>DATEIS010000219.1:0-6405 GCA_035278765.1 Pyrinomonadaceae bacterium
CGGTTGTTTGCCTTCTTTTTAGGCATAGAATCTCCTTTCAGCCGTTTGGGTTTGGCCTCAAATCAAAAACCCTTGCTGGTGGTTATGACCTTTACTCGAAGAGTGTAGCTATGTAGCCTCCCGAATCCTGATCCAACTTCCGACAAAGGCGATCAGTTTGAAAGGCGAGGGTTTCTGCCGAAACAGTTGAGTAACTTCAGTTGACTTACAAGAAATCTGTCGATGGAAAAACTTACTGTGCGCTTGTTGCTGAATCGTGCGAAAGATTACGATCTCAATTTTCGACTAGCAAGACTTCATGCTTGGCGGTTCTTGTTGTTCGTTAGCGGATTTTGCTTTGTGCCGTTTTTGTCTTTGAGATAGAGCATCCAAGATCCTTCGCCCTGAGAACAATAGTGGTCCATATCTCTAATTAGAGAGTTGAATAAAGACAAATAAACAGATGCAATGAAGGGAGAGCGGTGTGTTTTGCGATCTGTATGAGTTGTTGTCTGATCTTGCCGTGTTGATCGCCGTTGCCGTTATTGTTTCCGTTACTTCCGTTGCCGTTGTGATCTTCGGTTGCTGATCTGTTTTTAAAATGCGATCGGTAGAGTGCAGGAGAGAAGCCGTAGGTTGACTTGAAGTCACGCACGAAATGACTCTCGTCGTTCAGTCCAACCTGGAATGCGATCTCTTTGACACTCAGGAAACTCGACTCCAATAAATTCTTGGCCCGCTCCATGCGCAACAAGCGCAGATAGCGAATTGGAGGCATACCGACATCTGATTTGAAAATGTGACTGAGTCGCCAAACCGAAAGGTTAACTGATTGGGCGAACTCCGCGAGAGACATCTCACCACGAACGTCGTCTCGCATCATTTGGATGATTTTTTCGACTCTTTTATCCACAAATAACCAGGAGAGTGTTATTGAAATTCGATATTAATCGACATTACTGAAGCGTAATACTCAACAGCAAATACTTCTTCTTGAATAGCCTGTGAGGTGATATCGGGCTCTGGGCGGATATTACCAACGTGGCAAAACTGAGTCGGGCAATAAAAATGATCGCATTTGCGAGGTGCGATACCTTCAAAAAGGACACTTGGGAGGGCGGCCGTTTCGAAGGTCGCGATTTAATACTACATGAGACAAAATCCTGTCAATGAGGACACAAATTTGTGACTACTTTGAAAGGTTCGTTTACATTCGTTTCCGAGCGAGTTCATAAATTCGAGTAATGCGGATTTCTGCCACATCAGGTGTTATGGTAGTCGGTGGATCATTTCCAATCACATTCCAAGATAAAAAAATTAATCCAAGCTGACTGGCATTTCTTCTCCGAGACCGAGGAAAAAGGCACACGCTTCAGATCCTCTTAATCAAGCAGCTCGATATGATCATTAATCCCGCCCACGGCAGTTGCGCCCGCTCTATCAAAGACTCGAACGTATCTTCAATCCTGCCCACGGCAATGGGCGGATTGTTCAAGTCCTTTCTACAATTCTTATTTACACACAGCACTCTAATCCCGCCCACGGCAGTGGGCGGATCGTTCAGGTCCTTTCTACAACCACCACCCTCAAAAGAGTTTCAATCCCGCCCACAGCAGTGGGCGGATTGTTCAAGTCCTTTCTACAATTCTTCTTTACACACCAGCACTCTAATCCCGCCCACGGTAGTGGGCGGATACTTCAGGTCCTAACTATTTATTCTGAATCTGGCCTACAAGAGTGGTGGTTGTTTATGAATAGTGCGGACCTGAACGATCCGCCCACTACCGTGGGCGGGATTGAAACTCTTTTGAGGGGTAGTGGTTGTAGAAAGGACCTGAACGATCCGCCCACTGCCGTGGGCGGGATTAGAGTGCTGAGTGTAAATAAGAATTGTAGAAAGGACCTGAACGATCCGCTAAGCAAGTCGCAAAGAGGCAACCTCCAAAAAGCGCAAAGGCGCAGAGAGAACTGAAGGTTCTCTTTGCGCCTTTTGCGGAAAGATTGACTAAGAATTAATTAGCCGCGGTGCTCGAAATCGAATTGCTTGCGAAATTCGGCACCCAAATCTTCGCCCCATCGTACACAACCGCAAAAGGTCCTTTGCCGGTTGCATACGTTGAAACAATGGATCCCGTCGACGGGGCCAGCTTCATGACGTTGTTGTCGCCATTGCTGACAACCCACACAAACGTTCCGTCAAACACTACCCCTGACGCGCCATCACCAACTTTGAACGTGCCGAGATCGAGCCCATCGGCCGCACGAAGTTTAGTGACAGTTTTATCGAAATAGTTAGTGATCCATACATTCTCCCCCTGGCCGGCAACACCGAAGGGTCCTCTTCCGACAGCGTATTTACCCAACACCGCTCCCGCAAGACTCAGCTTCGTAACACTGTTGCTGAAGTTGTTGGCCACAAATACGGCGCCACCAACCACAGCCAAACCCATCGGCCGGTTTCCGACGGCAAACGTCCCGAGATTCGCACCCGTGACTGACATCTTAGTAACACTGTTGCCTTCACGGTTTGCGATCCAGAGATTGGTTCCATCAAAGGCCAGGCCTCCTGGACCATCCCCGGCAGCATACGTCGCAATGAGAGCCCCGGTCGCCGGGTTCAGCTTCGTCACGTTGTCACTGAGCAGGTTCGCCACCCACACGGCGCCAGCTGCGTAGAGCAAAGCAACCGGTCGCTTGCCGACTGCGAACGTGCCTGCGATCGCACCGTCGCTTACGCGAATCCGCGTTACCGAATCATTGAATTGAGTGGCGACCCAGATATAGGTGCCGTCAAACGTCGCTGACTCGGGGCCCGCCGTCCCTGTCGCAGGCACACCGGTGAGATCTCCAGCCGCGATGCCGTTAACCGTCCCCCCGCCTGTCTTTGAACCAGCCCCGGCTGTGCCCAATGTGGTCTCACTCATTGGTTGCGCATCCTGAGCTTTCAATACACCCGGCGCCATTACGGCAATTGCCAGCAACAATGCCAGGCTAAAAGTTCTCGATTTGAGAATCATTTGGCACCTCCATTCGCACTCACACGGGCGGAATTCTTTGGAAAGTCCACCCAGCTTAACGTTTCTGCAATCCAATCCGGCGGAGACATTCCCGGGCAACCACCCCAGCGTTCGAGTGGTTCGTTGCCGTATTTGATCACCCCGATGTGATTGCTGATGTCTTTATCCACTTGCGGATCGGGATCGACGAAACCGAGTTTCTGTCGCAACGTCTCCATGTCGTCGGGCGATCCGGTCAAGAACAACCAGCCCGGCTTCACTTTATGCATTTCGGCATAATGCTTCATGGCCATTACGTTGTCCTCTTTTGGTTTCAGTGTAAACGAGTACATGAAGATATCTTTGCCGACCCGATCGCCAAGCACTTGTTGTAGTCGCACAAGATTGCGGGTGATCGGCGAGCAAATCCCTTCACACTTCGCGTAGAACATGTTGAAGATCACGATCTTGTCTTTAACCATGTCGTCGTAGAATTTCAGCTTACGACCATCATGACTAGTCAGCACAAGATTCGGAAAGTAACGCTGTCTGATCCTCTCACGCGAAGATATTTGTTTGAACTTCGACGCCGACTCAAGCCCTTGAGCCTTCGCCAGCAGCGGGACAGCAAGCGGAGCCGCTCCCAACGCTGCTACTAAACTTCTGCGTTTCAAATCCGTCATAACAATTCCTTTCTTCAGGTTCTGAGTCCAGGTTTATCCCGGTGCCCTGAGCGGGTCGCGCGGGAACCCAACACCAACAGCGGCTACGGTTGCGTCTTGTTGTCGCCAACGTCGTCGATCATTCCCAGCACCATCATGGCGTGGTCTTCGTGGACCACGTTGTGGCAGTGCAATGGGAACTTTCCGACGAAGTCGCGGAAGCGGAACTAAACCTGCGCCTCCATGTTGTGCTCCAACCTGAAAACATCTTTTCGGCCTCTCGTGATGAGCCCGGTGCTTGACGGAGGATTACCGTTGATTGAAAGCGTCTGGAACTCCTCGAAGTGCATGTGTATCGGGTGTTGCCAGCCGCCTGAGTTGTTCTGGAAGATCCATTTTTCTACGGTGTTGCGTTTGATCGCAAAACGGATGCTGTTACAACAGCCTACGAGTTGCCCGTTTATCTGCCACTGACCGTTGCCTCTCTCGAACCGGAAGGTGCGAGTGATGCGTGGAGCGTCAGCAGTGTTCGGGAAGCCATAGAAATAAACAGCCTGGTTCGCTGGGATGGTTGCCGGATCGATACTGTTGTCAGCCACGGCAGGACCATCGACGACGATCTGCAGGATCTTCTTCCCCTGGCCGGCGCCCAGCACGTTTCCTGTTGGACCACGACCATCTTCCTGTTCCAAGCGATTTTCCAGATAGAAGGTCTTTCCAGCCTGGCCGGTGAAGTCGACAATGACGTCAACACGTTCGGCCACTGAGAATCGTGAGCTGTTTACCAGCACCGGTTTCTCCAGCAGGTTGCCGTCTGTCGAGATCTGCCAGAACGACTTGGTCGTGTTGTTTGGTCCAAGCACGAACATCTGGTAGAAGCGCGACGGTCCGGTGTTCAGCCAGCGGAAACGATACCGGCGTGGGCTTACGTGCAACACAGGTTGTATCTTGCCGTTGACAAGGAATTTGTCACCGAGGATTCCGTCCGTATTGAATAGGTCGAACGCGAGTAGTCCGGTGTCCTCATCAAAGACCTTGTCGTTGAAGACCATGTAAATGTCGAAACTGGTCAGCGGGTTTTGTCCGTCACCGAAGCTCGGCAAACGGAAACCGGTGTTTTCGTTACCAGTGTCAAACTCGTTAAAGAGAATGTATTCGCCGGCCAAACCCTTGTACGTGTTCTCAGCAGTGTGATCGATGCGGTGGTCGTGATACCACAGCGTATGCATCGCTTCTTTGATGTCGCCCGTACCTGGATGTGTGGAATTGATGCCGGCGTAAACGTTCGGATAGTGATAATCGTAGAACTGACCCTGGCCAAAGAAGAAACAGGGGAAGCCGTCGCTCTCGAGTGGTGTGTGTCCGTTGTGTAAGTGCGTCGTCACAGACGGCAAACCAAAACCACCGTTAGCCGAGGGGAGGTTGTTGCGTTGACGCACGAGCACAGAGCCATCTCCGGGGATGCCGAGATTGCCGTAACGTTCCACGATTAGTGGACCCGGCGTTATACCGTTAAAGCCCCAAATCGTTTGCGGTGGCAGTTCATTGGGAAGCGCCATCGACACGGTTCCTTGTTGTTGTATCAACTCGTAAAACCGTTGCGGCGGAAACTGCGCAAATGCCTGGTGCGACACTGTGCGGCCTTCACCGGCAGCAGTGTTCGGTGCGATTGTGGGTGCCGGGGTAAGTGATGCGACTGGCGCAAGCACTGGTAATCGCGGCATGTTTTCCTGAAAGGGAGTTGTGGGTGGACTTTGTGGATCGTCGAATGCCATGCCCGCACTCGTGATTGGGTGTGCACTCAAACCTTTTTTCGGGATCAACAAACCGGCACTGGTAAGCAATCCCATTTTGAGGAGATCGCGCCGTTTAAATCCGGCGGCGATCAACTCGCGGCGGTTGTGCGCCGCGATTTGCCTTTCCTTTTCTTGCTTTCTATTCCGTTTGGAGATGTACGCCATCTGGAACTCCTCCTATTGCGCCTGGTTTAGAGCGCGGACCAGGCGCGCTTCTCACGTGATTGATGGTGACTGAGCCTTCACGACAGGCTTCCGCCATGCCGCAAAGAATCGAACTCTTTCGGCCGTTGTCGTCGAGGCACACTACGAGCGTTAGGTCGCTTAGCGCCTCGAAAATACCGATGTAGACAGAAAACCCCCTTGTTCAGTAC
Source organism: Pyrinomonadaceae bacterium (assembly GCA_035278765.1). GTDB lineage: Bacteria > Acidobacteriota > Blastocatellia > Pyrinomonadales > Pyrinomonadaceae > PSRF01. The sequence continues at coordinate 5,808 of DATEIS010000219.1, forward strand.
TACTTTGCTTACTAGTGAGTGCTGGTGAGCTAGAGTTGAGGAAAACTCAACCTACTCGAGCAGCCATCGAAGGCGCAGCTATCGCTGTGAGTGGAAGCCTGTGGTCCATGTTTTTCACCTGGGGGCAGGCGATATGGGCCATGTAGTAATAAAGTGGCGGGAATGTAGTATTCCATGCAAGCTAAGTCAAGAAAAAAATGCAGCAAGATCCGCCCAAAATTTCAGCGCAGTTTCATACGGTTTTTGCATTTTTAGATACCGATTTTCATCTGCCGATTTCTCTGTGCAACCTCTGCGTTCTCTGTGTCTCTGTAGTGAGTTTTTGCCGTGAATCAGTAACCACGGAGACACGGAGGACGCAGAGGTTGCACAGAGAAGAACGATGTCGTAAGTTCTTTTGGAAAGCCATTTCCAGGAGGGTAATTTCGCCATGAAGTACGGACGTCTCTGGTGTGCCACAGTTCTTATCACACTACTTGTTTTTTCAGTCGTCATAACTCCCGCTCAGAAAAAGTCACGCACCCAGGACGCCGCGCGTCACTCGAGTGACGCAGCTAAAACTTTCACCGAGATCATGAATGTGAAAGATAAAGCGATC
>DATEIS010000220.1:0-3514 GCA_035278765.1 Pyrinomonadaceae bacterium
GGTGTTTTCACTTGATGTTTTAGAGTGGTTACTCGTGTCGTTTGGGGGCAGAAAACAATTAGCGTTCTGCGGGCCCCCTATAACGTGAAAACTCCTGCAATCGTCACGTGATAACACGGTTTCGAGGCGGCAGAATTCACCGTACTCTGGCAACAGTGAATTTGACTCCTTTTAGGAGCAATTAGAACTTGTAGTGAGGAGAATATAGATGTCGACTGCTTTAGGAATTGAAATGAAAACAACCGCGCTGCCCATAGTTGCGGACAAGGATGCGGAGCGAGTTGCCGACGCGCTGTCAAATGTACTTTCGGACACATTCATCTTGTATTTGAAGACGCACAATTTCCATTGGAATGTCACTGGGCCAATGTTTCGTACGCTGCACGAGATGTTTGAGGAGCAATATAACGAACTGTGGCTGGCTGTCGATGCGATCGCCGAACGTATTCGGTCGCTCGGCTACATCGCGCCTGGTTCGTATAGCGAGTTTACGAAGCATACATATCTTCAGGAGTCGCCGGCCGCAACGAACGCCACCGAAATGATCGCGGAGTTATTACGAGACCATCAAACGACAGCAAGGACTGCTCGGTCAGCGCTGGCAGTTGCGCGTACGGCTGTTGATGCGCCAACTGAAGATCTGCTTACGCAACGATTAGCTGCGCACGAGAAGGCCGCGTGGATGCTCAGGAGTTTGTTGGCAGAAGAGTAGCCTTCGACGACTGCCTGAGTGCAGTTGAGTGAAGTGGGTGTTACAGCGTGCGAATTAGGAAGCAAGAGAATGGCTAATAACATCGTAATAACAGACGACATAAAAGCGATTGAGAGGTGGGAAAATGAGGGTGGCAAGGTGTCACCTTCAACACGTCTGTGGACATCGCTCAAGAGCTTCAGAACGGAACCCGCTTCACATGAGAGACAGGTGATTGATTCGCAGAAGAGCTTCGGGCACCAGCGCGGAAATTTTTGGGGTTCAACTTTCGGAGGGTGGTCTAGTGAGACGTAACAGTAAATCAAGAATAAGTTTCAAACGGCGTTATCGTAAATTCGCCTGGATCTTTGGCTCGAGTGCCATCGTCATTGCGCTGTTGTATTGGGAGCAGGCCGCGGTGCTTTATGTGCTCTCAACTTTGGCCATGTGCGCATTGTTGGTCGTGGTTATGTTTTCCAATCTGGAAGCTCGAGACAAGGAACTTCACCAGACGGCACTTGAGAGCATGGCTGCTCGGGATCCCGAATCAACGCGTTCCGCATCAGCGAAGAAACGTGTGGCATAAGGATGATTGGCGCATGAAAGAACTGAGTACGCAAACGATCATCGATTACACGGCCGTACCGACCGGCTGGCTAATAAAAGGACACTTATGGACGGGACAGTCCACGGTGTCCACTATTACCTGCTCGAAGTGCGGACGCGTGGGCGTAATCTGTTCCCAACGAAAGGGTCAGCAAATCATCGTTCACTCTGGTCGAGTTGAGAACGAAAGGCTTACCGGAATTGACTATTGCGAGATTGCAGTTAATCCGAAATATCAGAATTAAGAGAACCGAAATGATCGTACTGCTCACGCACCGCCTACGTCAGCGATGAACATGCTGAAATACATCTCATGTATTCTTTGGCCAACGCCAGAAGTGTCCCTGTCTGACCGTGGCTGGTTCACCATCTACGTGAGCTGTCTATCAGTTTAGCCAGTTCACGCAGCCAAAGAACCGAACTCGCCACACCAATGCAGCGCAACCAATCGCCGAGTGTGAGCGGCACGGTTGAAAACGCCTGCTGCAGAAAGGGTATATAAATCACCGCTGCCTGTAACGTTATTGCCAGGAGGATCGATCCCCAAAGCCATTTGTTTGTGAACAGCCCAACAAAGGCGCTTCGCTGATCAGAGCGAGCATTAAAGACGTGGAAGATTGAGAACCAGACCATCGTATTGAAAGTCATAGTTTGAGCGTAACGTATGTTGCCGTGACCCTCGATGAAACCTCCGGGTAAACTAGCGTCCAGAATCAGAAGCGTTCCGGCGGCGAACACTATCCCTACGAAAAGGATGCTGAACCACATGCGACCGGTGATTATACTTTCTTTACGTGACCTGGGGGATTGTTGCATGACGTCTTCATCTGGTGGATCGACACCGAGCGCCAGCGCCGGGGCGCCATCAGTTACCAGATTTATCCAAAGCAGTTGCGTCGCCAATAGCGGCAGGACCACCACACTGTTTTCGGCTTTCAGCCCGATTGCGTTACTGAAGACCACCCCGAAAAACATTGTGAACACTTCACCTGTGTTGGAGGCGAGTAAATAACGCAGGAATTTCCGAATATTTGAAAAGATCGCACGGCCCTCTTCGACCGCCGCAATTATCGAGGCATAGTTATCGTCTGCCAGCACCATGTCGGCTGCTTCTCTCGAGACATCAGTTCCCGTCAAGCCCATGGCGATCCCGATATCGGCAGTCTTTAAGGCCGGAGCATCGTTAACCCCATCCCCGGTCATGGCCACCACCGAAGCGTCGCGCTGCAGGGCTTTTACGATCTTCAGCTTATGTTCAGGACTAACCCTCGCGTAGACAGAGATCTGCTTAACAGTGTCATCGAGAGCAGTCTCTGAAAGTCTCTCAAGTTCGCCTCCGGTAATTACCTTATCATCCTGGACCAAACCAAGTTCTTTAGCGATCACTGAAGCGGTCTTTGGGTGATCGCCGGTGATAAGCAGCGGCCGAATTCCGGCACTTTTTGCGCGAGCAACTGATGCTTTAGCTTCTTCGCGCGGGGGATCGATCATGCCGATCAAGCCTAAGAAAACCAGTTCCTGCTCGACATTTTCATCAACATCGTTTCTTCTCAATGCATCCTTCGGTAATACACGAAGAGCGACACCGATAGTCCGCAGAGCTGCGCTCGCCAGCTCTTCATTAGTGCGCAGGATGTCTGCGCGGCGCAACTCGCTAAGTGGTCTGAACGTCTCGCCGACAAGTTCCTGCGAACACTTTGCCAAGAGGATGTCCGGGGCGCCTTTCGTGAAGACAAGCAGCCGATCCTTGCGCTCGGCATCTGTATGAACAGTACTCATCAGTTTGCGTTCTGATGAGAATGGCACTTCGCCAATCCGTGCTAACCGCGCATCAAGCACCGTGGCTTCTAACCCCGCCTTACGCGCCGCGACAATTAATGCTCCTTCCGTTGGATCGCCCTGAACCGTCCACCGACCATCCCGTTCTTGTAAAATCGCGTTGTTCGCCCGATCGCCTGCGGCGAGTGCGCGGACCAATTCGTGTCTGAGGGAGCCGGCAACTACGCCGCCCTTTTCTGTGTGCACGTCGCCGACCGGCGCGTACCCCGTCCCGTCAAAACTCACGCGTCCGGTTGCCGTAACCACGATGCGCACTGTCATTTCATTCCTGGTGAGAGTACCTGTCTTATCCGAGGCAATTACATTCGCAGACCCAAGTGTTTCAACTGCTGCCAGATGACGCACGATCGCATTCCGTTTCGCCATCCGCTGCACTCC
>DATEIS010000221.1:0-3300 GCA_035278765.1 Pyrinomonadaceae bacterium
TAGATTCAGCGGCACGTTTCCAATCTCATCGAGAAAGAGTGTGCCGCCGTCTGCAAGCTCAAAGCGTCCGACGCGATCGCTCTTGGCGTCAGTGAACGCACCGCGCACGTGCCCAAACAACTCGCTTTCGAAAACACCTTCAGCGAGTGCGCCGGCGTTCAGAGAGATCAAAGGCTTGGACCGACGGGACGAGATCGAGTGCAGGAGACGCGTGATTACTTCTTTACCGGTGCCATTCTCGCCGGTGATCAAAACGTTAGCGTCCGCCGGACCGATACGTTCGACGAGGTTGAGCACCGACTTCATCGCGGGCGAGTCGGCAACAACCTGCGGCAAGTCGTTCGCCTCGGCCACACTGTCACGCAACGCCATGTTCTCCGCTTCCAGACGGCGCCCGCGTCGCAGTGCCTCACCGAGTTCGACCTGGGTGCGCAAGACTGCCAACAGTCGGGCGTTGTCCCAGGGCTTTTGGATAAAGTCGCGGGCGCCGCGTCGCATTGCTTCAACCGCGAGATCGACACTGCCCCATGCGGTCATGACAACGACAGGAAGCGTCGGGTCCGCGGCACGAATGCGCGAGAGTAAGTCGAGGCCTTCACTTCCCGACGTTGTATCGCGGGCGTAGTTCAAGTCGATCAAAACTACGTCGAACTCATGCGTATCGATCGATCTGAGTACACCTTCGGGCGACGATGCGCTTTCAATCTGAAAACGCTCGCCCTTCAATAGAAGACTCAACGCCGCAAGGACGTCAGCCTGATCGTCAGCGATTAGAATGCGAGGCATAAGATTGGAGATAATGCCTGAGAAATGATCGAAACGCTATTCATACCTTAATGCCACGAATAACCGTCCCGCCTGACGGCTGCGTTTCCAGCATCGGAAACAGACTGCCGGATACGATCGTCCCGCGAATGCGTTCAGGCTGACCTCCGGACGAGAAGTTGAAACTATGTTCCGCGTACGCAGCCACCGAATCAAACACCTGTTTCTGATCGGCGTAGTCGAGATACTCGCCGGCTTTGGCACGCAGGCGTTCGATGTTCAGCGCGCGGAAGTTTCCCCAGATGACTTGAAGACGATCTGAATTGCGGAGCGGGACTGGTCGCAGCAGAACAGCGTTAACGACACTAAAAATCGCGGTGCTCGCGCCGATGCCAAGCGCAAGCGTGATCACGACCACGGCCGCAAAGCCTGGTTGTTTTTGAATTGTTCTTAGAGCGTAACGCAGAGGCACAGATTTTACGGATCTTTGAATACAGATCTACACAGATTTACTCATAACGCAACGAGATCGTTGGCTCGACTTTCGTTGCTCTTCTTCCCGGTAGATAACAAGCAAGCAACGCGATGCCAATCAGCAAAAGCGAGATCGCGCCATACGTCGTCGCATCAGTCGGCTTAACTCCAAAAAGCATTGTCGCCATCAAACGCGTCAATAGAAACGCACCCACCAGTCCGACGCCAACGCCGATCAACGCGAGCTTCATTCCATGGCCCAGGATCATCTTGAAAACATCCAACGGCCGCGCGCCGATGGCCATGCGTATCCCAATCTCGTGCGTGCGTTGCGTGACTGAGTAGGACATCACACCGTAAATGCCGACAATCGCGAGCACTAGCGCGATGCCCGCAAAGAGACTTAGCAGCGTCAGATTCAAACGTTCTCCCTGAACGGACTCGGCGCGAATTTCATTCATCGTGCGCGGGCTGTAGATCGGTTGATCCGGATCAATCTCTTTCACCGCCGCGCGAACCGATGAGATCAATTGATTCGGATCGGAAGCGCCTTTAATGATCACAGTCATCCCACCTTGCGGAACCTGATTAAACGCAAAGTAACCCTGCACGCGATCGCTGTTCTGATTAAGACTCTCCATCTTGACCCGGCCAACTACGCCCAACACTTCGAGCACCGGCGCAGTCGGATCAGTACCCATCCTGACCCGCTTCCCGACAGCTTCTTCGTTGGGCCAATAACGCCTGGCAAACTCTTCATCGATCACGATCGAATTAAGTCCCGCGCCCCCTCTCTGAACCTCGGTGAGTTTACTAAGATCGCGTCCAACGAGGTGCGATCGATCGTCGCGATCGTTGAACACGCGCCCGCGCAACACTGGAATGTTCATCGCTTTAAAGTAATCCGGTGTTACCAGACACGCTTCCATCAGTGGTGTTTGTTCGCGCGGCGGAACGGGTCGCCCGTCGATCACAAACGACGTCTGCCAACCGTTGTTTCCAAGTGGCAGCCCCGAAGCCGCTGCTGTCGATTCCACACCGGGCAGCGCGCGAATGTTCTCAAGCAGACGATTGTAAAAAGAGGCGCGTACCTCTTCGGTCGCATATTTCTTCTGCGGCAGAGACATGCTGAAGCTGGTCAGTTGTTCATGAGAGAAACCTGGATTCACTTTTTGCAGGAGATAAAAACTACGGATCATTAACCCGGCGCCGATGAGCAGCACGAGTGTCGTGGCCACTTCAACCACCACGAGTGAACTGCGCAACCAGCCTCGTCCACTCGTGCCACGTCCGCTCTCTTTCAGCGTCTCGTGCACGTCGACTTCACCCGCCTGAATCGCAGGAATCAAGCCGAAGAGAATGCCTGTTAAAAACGAAACACCGATCGTGAATGCAAGCACCGTCCAATCGAGACCAATCTCGCGCGATCTCGGAATTGCAGTCGGACTGACATACAAAATCAGGTTCACACCCCAGCGTGCCAGTACCAAACCAATCGCGCCACCAATCAACGACAACAAAACACTTTCAGTCAGCAACTGTCGCGCGATGCGCCAACGACTCGCGCCGACCGCAGTCCGAATCGCCATCTCTTTTCTGCGCGCAGTTGCGCGTGCAAGCAAAAGGTTTGCGATATTTGCGCAGGCAATCAGGAGTACAAACCCGACAGCGCCAAAGATCACCCAGAGGGCGCGACGCACATCGACGACAAAGATTTCGAGCAGTGGTCGCAGCCTAACGCGATTTGCTGTGTTGCTGTCGGGATACTGCTTTTCGAGGTTCGCGGCGATGTTGTTCATATCGGCGTCCGCCTGCTCGAAAGTTGCTCCCGGTTTCAGACGCGCAACACCGTACAAGCCCGGATGATTGCCACGCTGCTGCCAGCTCGCCTGATCGGAAAGTTGGCCCACCGGCACCCACATCTCAACACGGCTCGGATACGCATACGTCTCGGGCATGATCCCGATCACCGTGTAGCTCTTGCCGTTGAGTGTGATGGCCTGGTTGAGAATGCTCGTCTGGCCACCGAAGCGACGTTGCCACAACGGATAACTCAGAACG